>DATARM010000043.1:0-2404 GCA_036264155.1 Solirubrobacteraceae bacterium | reverse complement strand
AGCCCCGCGGCTGCGCCTTCGGTTCGTCCCTGCGGCAGCCAGCGCGCGAGCGCCGCCAGCAGGGCCTCGCGGCGCTGCTGGTAGCGGAGGCGCATGCGGCGCATGTGGCGATCGAGCTCGCCACGGGCGATGAAGTCGCACAGGGCGAGCTGCCCCACGACCTCCGAGCCGCCGTCCTCGATCGCCTTCATCGTGATCAGATCCCAGGCAAGCCACGACGGCATCAGCATCCAGCCGAGGCGCATGCCGGGGGCCAGGCGCTTGCTGGCGGAGCCGATGTAGAGCACGCGCTCGGGCGCGAGTCCCTGGAGGGCGCCGACGGCGACACGGTCGTAGCGGTACTCGGCGTCGAAGTCATCCTCGACGATCAGGCACTCGCCGCTCTCGGCCCAGTCGATCAGGGCCGTGCGGCGCTCGCGGCTGAGCACGCAGCCGGTGGGGAACTGGTGGGCCGGCGTCACGAGCACGGCCGAGGCGCCGCTCTCGCGCAGCGCCTCGACACACAGGCCATCCCCGTCCACGGGCACTGCGATGGTCCGCAGCCCGGCCTGCTCGGCGATCAGCCGGTGCACGTGCCAGCCGGGGTCCTCGACGGCTATCGCCTCGATGCCGTGGCTGTGAAGCCAGCGGCACAGCAGCGAGAAGCCCTGCATGAAGCCTGTGCACATCAGCATGTTCTCCGGCTCGGCCGCCGCGCCGCGCACACGGCCCAGGTAGTCGGCCAGCGCTTCGCGCAGCTCGGGAACGCCGCGGGGGTCGCCGTAGCCGACAGCCGCCAGCGGCGACTCCCGCCAGGCCGAGCGCAGCGAGCGCAGCCAGCGGTCGCGGGGGAAACCGGCGAGGTCCGGCATGCCCGGATGGAAGTGGTAGGCGAAGGTGGGCAGCAGCGAGCGGGCCGGAGCATGGGTCACTGTGGCGCGGACCGCCTTGGCGACCTGGGCGGCGGCTCCCTGGCGGGTTTCCAGGTATCCCTCAGCGCCGAGCTGCCCGTAGGCCTCGGTGACCACGCCGCGGGAGACTCCCAGCTCCGCGGCGAGCGCGCGGGTGGAGGGCAGCCTCATGCCCGCCCGCAGGCGGCCACTGCGGATGTTCTCGCGCAGCGAGCGCTCGAGCTGCTCGTGCAGTGGCAGCTCCTGCTGTGGGTCGATCTCGACCAACAGCTCCGGGCTCCCAACTGGACCTTGCGAAGTCATGGTTACTGGAACTGTATACCGGACCAGTATCGGCGTAGGGTTGGTCTCGACCAGCTACTTAGGAGGACCACATGAGTGCTTCGAACGGAACGACTTCAGGCCAGATCACCGTCCTGGGTGGTGGTCTCGCGGGCCTCATCGCGGCGATCAGCTGCGCCGAGGACGGCGCGCCCGTGGTCCTGCTCGAGGCGCATACCTCACTGGGTGGGCGCGCTCGCAGCAGCGACGGCCCCTACAAGGCCAACTTCGGACCCCACGTCCTCTACAAAGGCGGTTCGCTGTGGCGCTGGCTCGCCGAGCGCGACCTCATCCCGCCCTTTGCGGGCATACCACTGGCCGGCTTCCGACTGCGCTGGGAAGGCCAGGTCCGTCGCACGCCGCCGCTCGGGACGCTTCCCTCGGTGCTGCGTCTGCGGGGCCGCAGCGCGCCCGTGGACCAGGACTTCCGCTCGTGGGCTGAGAGCCACACCGATGAGCGCACGGCCTCGATGCTGTCGGTGGGCGCCGGCGTGTACACGTTCCATCACGATCCAGGCTCGCTGTCCGCTGCCTTCATCTGGCCGCGAACGGTGCGGACGCTGCTCAGCCCGCCTCCCACGGCTAGATACATCATCGGTGGCTGGGGAGCGTTGGTGGACTCGCTCGTTGCCCGCGCGCGGGGGCTGGGGGTGAGGATCGAGACCGGCGCTCGCGTCACGGAGCTGCCCGAGGCACCGGTGATCGTGGCGAGCGAGCTGTCCCAGGCGCGTGAGCTGCTCGGCGACGACTCGCTGCACTGGACCGGGGCGCACACGCTGTGTCTCGATCTGGGCCTGCAGCATCGTCGCGGCGACCCGTTCGTGGTCTCGGATCTCGATGAGGCCGGCTGGATCGAGCGTTTCAGCGCCGCCGACCCGTCGCTGGCTCCAAAGGGCGAGGAGCTCGTGCAGGCGCACATGCCGGTTCGCCCAGGCGAGAGCGCCGATCAAGCGCAGGCGCGACTCGAGCGGCTGCTGGACGCCTCGATCCCGGCATGGCGAGAGCGTGAGAGCTGGCGCAGGCGCCAGGTCATGCAGTCGCGCTCCGGGGCGGTGGACATGCCCGGCACGAGCTGGCAGGACCGCCCGGCGGTCGATCGCGGCGGCGGTGTGTTCCTCGCCGGCGACATGGTCGCCGCGCCGGGGCTGCTGTCCGAGGTCTCCTACGC
This sequence comes from Solirubrobacteraceae bacterium, assembly GCA_036264155.1. GTDB lineage: Bacteria > Actinomycetota > Thermoleophilia > Solirubrobacterales > Solirubrobacteraceae > Palsa-744. The sequence continues at coordinate 25 of DATARM010000043.1, read as the reverse complement.
GAGCGCGGTGCAGGCCGCTGGGCTG
>DATARM010000026.1:0-14436 GCA_036264155.1 Solirubrobacteraceae bacterium | reverse complement strand
CGCGACTACCCGGGACCGGAGAAGCTCATCGGCGGGGTGCTCGGTCCGGTCGACCCAGAGCACTTCTCGGCCACGGGGGACTAGATGGTTGATTCCACGGTTCTGCACCGCCGGCTGGCACGCCTGGCCTGCGCCGGCCTTTGTCCTCGACACCACCAAGGCCTTCGGCCTGCGTCCGCGGCCAGCTTGACCATCCGCACCCCCGAAAAACGGCACACCACCGTGGAATCAACCATCTAGGGACGACCTTCAGGGGCGCTCGAGTTGCAGGCACGAGCCGCCTGAGAGCGGCTCAGTCGATCGATCCTGGCGTTGAGATCCAAACGCTCTCGATCCCGAGAGCACGGCAGAGCGGCTCGAAGTGGCGATCGTAGTGAAGGACCGCGAAGCCTCGCTCGGCTGCGGAGGCCGCGATCATGTAGTCCGCTGCGGGCAGGCGGCGCTCGTCGCGCAGCTCGCGCGAAGCCCCGAGTGCTCGATCGCAGACAGCGCGGGTGACCGGGGCGCTGGGGAGCGCCTCGAGCGCTTGATCCATTGCTTGGAACGCCAACTCGTCGCGCGCAGCCGCGAGCAGCTCCAGTGCAACGATCGGGCAGACTGCCAGAAGTCCCCCGTCTCGGGTCGCGGCCCAGCGAGGCAACACCTCCGGGTGGGTACGGCGATTCCACGCCGAGGTGTCGAACACGAGCGCTGTGCCCGAGCCGTAATGCTCAGCGTTCTGCATGAAGCCGAGCAGAGACCGAGAAGTCGAAGCGGTCGTCTTCGCCGGCATCCAGCCTTCGCAGGAACTCGAGACTCTCCCGAAGCCCCTCTCTCTCCGCCCGGAGAGCATCTGCGCCGCGCAGTGCCAGGTCGTGCACTGCGCGCGACCTCGACTTGCCGCCACCGAACTCGGCGACAGCGACCGCGAGGTGCTTATCGATCGTGACCTGAATGCGGGGCTTTGCGGACGGCACGGACACCAGTGTACCGCGCAGGTGGGACACTTCATGGCATCCGCGAAGTGCCCCGTGCGGGACTCGAACCCGCCCCACCGGATTAAAAGTCCGGCGCTCTACCAGATGAGCTAACGGGGCCCTGCGCGGGACAGTCTGGCAGACCGGCGCAATGATTGGGAAGGCGTGTCTAGGGTTCTTCGGCGGCAGCCACGCGCAGCAGCTCATCGATGCGCGTGAGCTTCACGCGGGGGCGGCCGCTGGGCTCGCCAAGGGCGCGCTCGTGGCGGTCGATGGCCTCCCAGCCGGCGTAGGGGACGAGCTGGGGCTGGCGCGTGCGCAGCAGCTCCTCGATGGCCTCGGCGCTGGACCGGGCCGGCTCGTGGCTCTGGCGGGCTGGTGGGCTCGAGCCGTTGCTCGAGCTGTCGGGGCCGACGATGTCGGCGAGCATCGCATCGACGGTCTCCTGGGCGTCCTTCTTGTTGGTGCCGATCACGCCTGAGGGTCCGCGCTTGATCCAGCCGACGACATACTCGCCGGGCAGCGCCGATCCGCCCTGCGCATCGAGCACGCGGCCACCCTCGTTGGGGATCACGGCGGAGCGCTCGTCGAAGGGCACGCCGGGCAGGGGGATGCCGCGGTAGCCAATGGCGCGGAAGACGAGTCCGGCGGGGACGGTCTCGTGCTCATCGGTGGCCTGTGCTCGCAGTCCGCCGCCTGGGGAGGGCACCAGCTGGTTGCGGACCAGCTCGACTGCGCCGAGCCGGCCGTGCTCGTCTGCGAGCAGGGCGGTGGGCGAGAGCAGGAAGCGCAGGACGATCCGCTTGGGGTGCCCGGCGAGCGGGCGGGCGGCGTAGCCGCGCAGGATCTCGACGTTGCGCCGCGAGGTGGCGTCTTCGGCGGCCTGTGGGTCATCGACGGCCAGGGCGCTCTCCAGTTCGACCGAGTCGACGATCACGTCGGCGTCTGCCAGCTCGCCGAGCTCGAGCAGCTCGGGGTTGGTGAAGGCGGCCTGGGCGGGACCGCGCCGTCCGAGCACGACGACCTCGTTGACGTTGCTCGCGGCGAGCACCTGGAGGGCGTGGTCGGCGGTGTCGGTGGGGGCGAGCTCGGAGGGTGCGAGCACGAGCATGCGGGCGACGTCGATGGCGACGTTGCCGTTGCCCACGACGACGGCCCGCTCGGCGCTGAGCAGGTCGACCTCGAGGTCGGTGTGATCGGGGTGGCCGTTGTACCAACCGACGAACTCGGTGGCTGCGTGGGAGCCGGGGAGCTCTTCGCCGGTAATGCCAAGGGGGCGGTCGGAGGGAGAGCCGGTGGCGTAGACGACCGCGTGGTAGTGGTCGAGCAGCTCCTCGCGCGAGACGTGCAGGCCGAAGGTGATGTTTCCGAAGTAGCGGAAGCGGGGGTGCGCGGCGGTCTTCTCATAGATTCGGGTGACGGACTTGATCTTGGGGTGATCGGGGGCCACGCCGGAGCGAACGAGCCCCCAGGGCGTGGGTAGGCGCTCGAGCATGTCCACCTCGATGTGCTCGGCCCCCTTGAGCAGATGCCCGGCGGCGTAGAAGCCGGCCGGACCGGAGCCGATGACGGCGATGCGGATGGGGGCTTGGTCTGTCATTGATGGGCGCGGCCCGACTCGAACGGGCGACCCCCTCGGTGTAAACGAGGTGCTCTGGCCAACTGAGCTACGCGCCCCGGTGCTATGGGGCCTCAAGGCTAGCGAGCCACGCCCCACGTGGGCGTGGGAGCGAGCTGGGGGTTGGCTGGGCGGATGTATTGGCTACGATGGGCGCTCCCCGGCCGGAACTTTCCCTTGGAGACTGCAGACACCGCCCATCACGAGGGGCCCTCGGCGTTCGCGCAAGCCGCCGAGCTAGAGCTGCGAGGCGTGAGCAAGCGCTACGTAGGACAGCGCGAGCCTGCGATCAACGACCTCTCGCTGACGGTTCCCGCGGGCGAGGTATGCGTGCTGGTGGGGCCGTCGGGCTCTGGCAAGACGACGGCCATGCGTCTGATCAACAGGATGATCCCGATCAGCGGCGGCGACATCCTGTTGGGGGGAGAGAGCGTGCTGCAGCGCGATCCCCGTGCGCTTCGGCGGGAGATCGGCTACGTGATCCAGCAGATCGGGCTGTTCCCCCACCAGACGGTGGCGGAGAACATCGCCACGGTTCCGCGACTACTGGGTTGGCAGCAGGCCAGGATCGACGCGCGCGTGCAGGAGCTCCTGGAGCTGATCGGTCTCGACCCGCAGGAGATGCAGGGTCGCTATCCGGGGCAGCTCTCGGGCGGGCAGCGCCAGCGGGTGGGCGTGGCGCGGGCGCTGGCGGCAGACCCGCCGCTGATGCTGATGGACGAGCCGTTCGGAGCGATCGACCCGATCAACCGCACGCGCTTGCAGGATGAGTTCCTGGCGCTGCAGGAGAAGGTGAGAAAGACGGTGGTGTTCGTCACGCATGACATCGATGAGGCGATCAAGATGGGCGATCGCATTGCGATCCTGCGCGAGGGCGGGGTGCTGGCGCAGTACGACACGCCGCAGGAGATCCTCACGCGTCCCGCCGACTCGTTCGTGGCGCAGTTCGTGGGCGCGGATCGAGGCCTCAAGCGCCTGGCGCTTACGACGCTGGCGGAGCTGAAGCTGATCGAGCCGAACGGCCTGCGCCCGGACACGAGCGCGGATGGCGAGCGCCGCGTGTCGCGTGAGACCTCGGTGCGGGATGCCCTGTCGGCGCTTCTGACGGGCAGCGGCGAGCCGTTGACGGTGGTGGACGGCGATGGCGAGGTGGAGGGTCTGGTGACGCTCGGCCTGGTGGAGCAGCTGCTCTCGGACGAGGCCGAGGCCAAGTGATCACACAGCTGGCGGCGTCGGGGCCGGTGATCCCGGACTACAGCTCGCACAGCTCGAGCTGCGAAGTGCACAACCACCTGTTCTGCACCGGCTGGATCAGCAAGAACTGGGGCCCGGTGCTGTGGCCGGCGCTGCGCCAGCACGTGTTGCTGTCGGTTACGGCTGTGGCGATCGGCTTCGTTATAGCGATGGGCCTGGCGCTGGCCGCGCACCGCTATCGGGCGCTGGAGCGCCCGACTGTGCTGGTGAGCACCTTCCTCTACACGATCCCTTCGCTGGCGCTGTTCGAGCTGCTGGTGGCGCCGGTAGGGTTGAACGTGTTCTCGGCGGAGATTGCGCTGGTCTCATACACGCTGCTGATCCTCTTCCGCAACATCCTCACGGGCCTGCGCTCGGTGCCGGAGGAGGTGTTGGACGCGGCGGAGGGGATGGGCATGACGCCCCGCCAGCGGCTGCTGCGGGTGGAGCTGCCGTTGGCGCTGCCGGCGATCGTGGCGGGCCTGCGGATTGCGGTGGTGACGATCATTGCGCTGGCGACGATCGTGTACACGATCTACGACGCGGGCCTCGGCGTGCCGATCCACGCGGCGCTGGGCGAGGGGCCGTTCAAGACGGAGCTGATCGCGGCGGTCAGCCTGGCGATTGTGCTGGCGCTGGTCTCAGATGGCCTGCTGGTGCTCCTGCAGCGGGCGCTCACGCCATGGGCGCGGGCCGGGGCTCGGTAGGACGCGATGCACGAATTCGTGGAGGCGTTCAAGTTCATAACGCACAACGGCGCGATAGCGGGCCAGCCGGCGCTGCCGAGCCTCACGCACCTTGCCCTGGAGACGCTCAAGGTGGGGGCGATCGGGGTGGCGATCTCGGTGGTGGTGGCGGTGCCGCTGGGGGTGTGGCTGGGCCATATCCACAGGGGCTCGTTCGTGGCGATCAACATTGGCAACGTGGGGCGGGCGCTGCCGAGCCTGGCGGTGCTGGCGATCGGCGATGCGTTCCTGGGGCTGGGCCTGCCGGTGGTCCTGCTGGCGCTGGTGATCCTGGCGGTGCCCCCGATCGTGACGAACGCCTACCTGGGCGTGGATGGGGTGGATGGGGATCTGGTGGATGCGGCGCGCGGGATGGGCATGAGCGAGTGGGAGATCCTCACGAAGGTCGAGCTGCCGCTGGGGGTGCCGCTGATCTTTGCGGGTGTGCGCACGGCGGCGGTGTTCGTGGTGAGCACGACGACGATCGCCTCGCTGGCAGGCTTCAGCGGAAGCCTGGGCGACATCATTGCCAACGAGACCAGCTACCACTTCTCGGGGGTGCTGGGGGCGGCGATCTGTGTGGCGGCGCTGGCGCTGGCGGTGGAGGGGCTGCTGACGCTGGTGCAGCGTGCGCTGACCCCCCGGGGGCTGCGTCTGATCGAGCTGGAGCGCAGGGCGGGACTGCGGCCCGCGGCGACGATCGCCTGAGCCGGACCTATTTATTATCTTTCCGATCAACAAAGTAAACAAAAGACGGAGGCGCTGGATGACAGTCAGTCGATGGAGCAGGTTGGGCAAGTTGATGGCGAGCGCAGGTGTGGCTCTGGCGGTGAGCGTTGCAGTGGCGGCGTGCGGAAGCAGCAACTCGTCCTCAACCAGCTCGAGCACGACCCCACCCACATCGAACGGCTCGGCCGCGGCGTCGGGTCCGGGGGCGGGCAAGCCGGCGGTGACGATCGGCGACAAGAACTTCGCCGAGGAGAACATCCTGGGCCAGCTGTATGCGCAGGCGCTCGAGGCGAAGGGCTTCAAGATCAACTTGCACTCGGAAGTGGGCTCCTCGGAGATCATCTACAAGGCGCTGACGTCGGGCCAGATCGACCTGTACCCGGAGTACACGGGCACGCTGCTGTCAGCGATTGCGCAGCAGACGAAGACGCCGACGAGCGCGGCGAACGCCTACCAGGAAGCAAAGGTGTTCGTGGAAAAGCAGGGCCTGACGCTGCTGGACTACACGCCGTTCTATGACTCTGATGCGCTGGCGACGCTGCCGAGCTATGCGAGCAAGCACAACCTGTCGAGTGTGGCGGACTTGAAGTCGCTGGGCAAAGGCGTGACGCTGGGAGCGGCGCCTGAATTTGCTACGCGCTTCGAGGGCCTGCTGGGTCTGAAGAAGGAATATGGCCTGGACCCGACGTTCAAGCCGATCTCGATCGAACTGTCATACAAGGCGCTGGAAGGCGGCCAGGTGGACGTGCAGGATGTGTTCACGACGGACGGCCAGCTGCTGGGGGGCAAGTTCAAGGTGTTGGCTGACCCCAAGCACGTGTTCGGCTTCCAGAACGTGGCGCCGGTGGTCAAGCGCAGCGTGCTCTCAGCCGAGGGCCCGGCGTTTGCGGAAACGCTGAACAAGGTGAGCGCGCTGCTGAGCACGCCTGCGATCCAGCAGATGAACAAGGCAGTGAGCATCGACAAGCAGTCCCCGGCCACGGTGGCCAAGCAGTTCCTTGCAGCCAATGGTCTGAGCTAGAGACATTGCTTCTCGCCGCGCTGCATTCCCTGCGAAGCTTGCGGAATGCAGCGCGGCGATGTTCTCAAAGGCAGGAGAAAATGGGCAGTTTGGGCAGCAGGCACGGTGCTGCTGGTGCTGGTGGCGGCCCAGCTGATCCTGCCGAGAATTGCGGCGAGCGTGGTCTCCTCGAGGGTGGGACGCTACGGCAAGGTGGAGAGCGTGAGCGTGTCGGCGTGGCCGGCCGTGAAGCTGCTGTGGGGGAGCGTGGACTCGGTGCACGTGCGGGCCAAGAGCCTGTCGATGGAACCGCAGCAGGCAGCGAAGCTGCTGTGGGAAGGGCGCGACACGGCGCGGATGGAACTGGATGTAGAACGGGTGCAGGTGGGCCCGTTGCAGCTGACGGATGCGAAGATGACCAAGCGCGGCAACACGCTGAGCGCCCAGGCTCAGGTGGGCGAAGCGGCTGTGCAAAAGGCGCTGCCCAGCGGCGTTTCAGTACAGCTGGTCAAGAGCGAAGGCGGCACGGTGGAGGTCCAGGCCAGCGGCGGCCTGTTCGGGGTGGGCGCGTCGCTGGACGCTGTGGCACAAGCGAGTGAAGGCAAGCTGGTGGCGCATCCGGTGGGGTTCCTGGTTGAAGGCTTGAGCCTGACGCTGTTCTCAGACGAACACGTGTATGTGGAAGGCGTGAGCGCGAGCAGAGCAAGCAGCGCGCCTGCGAGCTACGAGCTTTCGATGAGGGCGAGCCTGCGCTGAAGGGCGGTTCGGGCCGGGCTGGCCGGGCCGAGCTGGGTGGCGTGGCGAGGCGCTTTCAGGCAGCTGCTGAGAGATCGGACGAGGGCACGGTGACCCGTGGCGCGACGTACATGGGCAGCCCGGCCTTGGGGCTGATGGTGGGCATCTGGCGGATGGTGAGCTGGAAGTCGGCGGGGAGCGAGAGGGAGAAGCGGGAGAGGATGAGGGTGGCGATGGTGCGTACCTCGAGCTGGCCGAAGCGCATCCCGATGCATGTACGCGAGCCGCCCCCAAAGGGGACGTAGGCGCCCTTGGGCAGGGCGGCGCGGGCGTCTGGGGCGAAGCGATCGGGGCGGAACTCCTCCGGCTCAGGGAACACATCGGGCAGATGGTGGGAGGCCCAGGAGCAGTAGTTGACGAAGGCGCGGGCGGGCACGGTGCGACCTTGGAACTCGAAGGACTCGATGGCGCGCCGCGGCCCGACCCAGGCGGGCGGGTACTTGCGCAGGGTCTCGTCGAGCACCAGCTCGAGCTCGGTGAGCTCGCCGGAGGCGAGCTGCTCGGCGGTGGGGAGCCGTCCGGCGAGGACGGTGTCCTGCTCGGCGAGCAGGCGGGTGAGCACGTGGGGATTGCGGGCGAGCTCGTAGAACATGAAGGAGATGGTTGAGGTGGTGGTGTCGTGCCCGGCGAACATGAGCGTCATGACCTCGTCGCGGATTTGCAGGTCGCTGAGGCTGTTGCCGTCCTCGTCGTGGGCGTCGAGCAGCAGGCTGAGGACGTCCGAGCCGCGCTCGCCGGTGGCGCGTCGGCGGGAGATCTCGGCGTAGATGAGCGTGTCGAGCCTGCGGGCGGCGTTCTGCAGTCGTGCCCAAGGCGTGCGGGGTCCGCGGAGGACGCGCAGGAAGTAGTCGCTGGCATAGAAGGAGAGCGCCTCCTCGAACAGGCCGGCGGCGTCGATGGCGCGCGCCTGGGGCCCGTCGGGGTCGAGTCCGAAGAGCGCGCGCATGGCAACGCGCAGGGCGAGATGGCGCGTCCAGGCGTAGAGGTCGATGCTCTGGCCGGGCACGAGCTGCTCGAGCGCGTGACTGGTCTCCTCGACGATGGTGTCGACCGAGGCGAGGATGTTCTCGCGGTGGAAGGCGGGCAGCATGATCCGTCGCGAGCGACGGTGGAAGTCGCCGTCGATGGTGAGCAGGCCATCGCCCATCAGGCCGATCAGATCGCGGAAGTGCGACTCGCGCCAGAGGAAGTTGGAGGCGTGGGAGACGGTGATGTAGTGGTTGGCCGCAGGCCCGAGCATGAAGACGACATTGCTGTGGAACAGCCGCAGCGTGAAGATCGGGCCATAGCGCTTGTAGGACTCGAGGAGCAACGGCAGCGGATCGTTGGCGAAGCGCCTGGTGCGGGTGAGCGAGAAGCGTGTTTCGCCGGGCGGGAAGGGCACAGGGGCGCGTCGCTCGTGGCGGAGGTCTTCCAGCAGCACTGGCAGTGGCTTGGAGTTGAGCAGCGGAGGAGGGCCGACAAGCGCCACAGGGCAAGACTAGTCGAAGCCTGGCCGCGCGGCCAGTTTGGGGGTGCCAGATGCAGGCGGAAGGGGTCGGGCCGTGGCCAAGTGCCCAGCCTTGGCATACTGGAGGAGCACGGAGCATCGCCCCGTTGATCCGTGCACAATCGCGGGGGCGTAGCTCAGCAGGTTAGAGCGCTGCCCTGTCACGGCAGAGGTCGCGGGTTCGAGTCCCGTCGCTCCCGTACTTTACCCCCGCGTCTGCAAGGGAATTCGTTTGATACTGCTCGCCAGACTCCGGGCAGTGTTTGACGATGCCGTAATTGAGGAGGCGGGTCGCCGGATACTTGAGGCTGCCCCGCCAAGAAGCCGAGTGATTCTGTTCGGGTCTCACGCCCGCGGCGAAGCCGGGACGCACAGTGACCTCGACTTCCTGGTGATCGAGCCGTCGGTCGATAGCTGGGGACGTGAGTCTGTGCGGTTGCGCAGAACGTTGAGAGGTCTCAACGTGTTCGCTGACATCATCGTTGTCAGCGAGGAGAGCTTGCGCAAGTGGTGCGGCGTATACGACCATGTGATCCACTCAGCGATGTCTGAGGGACGCGAGCTGGTGGCCTGATGGCCACCCCCCGAATCGACCTCGCCAAGCGACTGTTGCACCGCGCCGGTGACGACGAGGCCGCAGCCAAAGCGATGCTACCGATCGAGTCCGTCACAGACGTGATCGTCGGAATGCTCGCTCAGCAGGCAGTCGAGAAGTCGTGAAGGCGGTTCTCTCCTTCCGGAGCTGGTGGATCGCGATACGGCGCTGCGCTGGGCCACATCCGCCGTCGCCTGGGCCCGCGGAATCGTCGAAACTGCCGAGGAGTCGGCGGTACCCGAGGACGAGCCGTGGATTGAGGCCGTGGCGTCCCACGCCAGATTTCGATACCCAGATCCGTAAGGATTTGACAGCCAGCAGTTGATCGATATATACTGTCTCTATGGGTATACGTGCGATGCAGGAGGCGACGTTCTTGATCCTGACTGCCTTGGCTGGAGGAAGCCAGCATGGTTACGGGATCATCACTGACGTCGAGCAGATCTCGGATGGGCGTGTCCGGCTGCGCGCCGGCACCTTGTACACGGCTCTGGATCGGCTTCGCGCGGACACGCTGATCGAGGTAGACCGCGAGGAGATCGTTGATAACCGGCTGCGCCGCTACTACCGGCTCACACCGCCTGGCGAGAAGCGACTCGCCGACGAGGCGGCCCGCCTGCGAGCAAACGCGGTCGTCGCGATGTCGCGGCTGAATCCGGCGGGGGCAATGCGATGACCGGCGCAGATGGCCTGGAGCGCCGTTACCGGCGACTGCTGAGGTTGTTCCCGGCGGAATATCGCCGCGAACACGAGCAAGAGATCCTCTCGGTGCTCATGGCCGGTGCTGCCGAGGGCCGGCGGCGGCCTGGACTGGCAGACTCCGCCGACCTCGTAATGAGCGCGCTCTTCATTAGGTGGCGTGAGATGACACGTCAGCCTCGATGGAAATGGGAACGCAGGCACTGGCGTCTGATCGTTCGCCTGCGCGTTGCCATTGGCATCTGGCTGCTGGTGGTTGGCGCCCTGGTGCTGGGCGCGGGCTACTGGTGGGGAGTGGTAATGGCGTTGCCGGCAGCTTTGCACTTCTACTTTGCCTACCGTTTGCGGCACGCCGTCCAGAGCTAGCGCACTGGCGTAGCCAGTTCACTGTCAGCCACGGGTGCGGGACGCCGGCGACGGGGCAGCAGGAGTGGGCTGGTGAGGATGAGCAGTCCCGCGAGCGTAAGAGCTGTGCGTGGGCTGGTTGCTGCGGCAAGCACGCCGCCGAGCGCGCTGAAGATGGCGATGGAGGCTTGCTGGCCGATCGACCAAGCTGTCAGGGTGCGGGCGATGCGGTCTCGAGGCGTGTGCTCGAGCCGGTAGGTAGCGAGCACCGGGGTGTACAGGCTCATGCTGATGATGATCGCGAGCTCGACAGCCATCACAGTTGCGAGGCCGACGACACCGCGCCCGACGAACGCGAGGCCGATCAGCCAGACCGCCCGCAGCGTGCCCACGGTACGGAAGACCCGGTACTGGCCATATCGGGCAACGACACGGCGGGCCAGCCGGGAGCCGACGAATCCACCGACGCAGGGAGCGGCGAAGGCGAGACCGTACTGCCAGGGTGGGAATCCGAGCTGGCGAAGCAGGAGCACGGCCAACAGCGGCTCCGTGGCCATGATCAGCCCGGAGACAAGCATGTTGTTGAGGTACAACGCCCGCAGACCCGGATCGGTCAGGATGTGCCGCCACCCCTCCAGCAGATCAGCCGCCCGGATACGACTCTTGCCGGTTCGCTGGGGGTGCTCCTCTCGGCTGCGAATCGCTGTGATCCCCAGGGCGGAGAGCAGGTAGCTGAGCGCGTCGGCGATCACGGTGGTGACTGGTCCGAACAGGCTAATCGCCGCGCCGCCCAGCGGCGGCCCGACGGCAATGGAGCTCCAGTTCGTGGACTCGAACCGCGCGTTCGCCACGAGCAGGTCATCCGCCGCGACGAGGGCTCTGATAATGGCGCCCCCAGCCGCATTGAAAGCGATCTTGGCCGCGGCCACCACCGCTGCGACTACGAGCAACTGGATGAAGCTGAGCCTGCCGAAGGCGTAGGCCACCGGGACCGTCATCATGACCGCGAAGCGGGTCAGGTCCATCGCGATCATCACCCGCCGCTTGCCGCGAAACTCCACCCACGGGCCGAGGGGCAACGCAATCAGCGCGCCCACCGCCGGCCCCGTTGCGGCGAGGGCCGAAACCTGAGCGGGGCCGGCATGCAAAACCAGCACGGCTATGAGCGGGAGCGCGCCGAACCCCAGCCCGGAACCGTATGCGCTGACTGCGTATGCCGTCCATAGCCAATCAAACTCCCGGCCCAGGGATCGCCTAGCTACCAAGCTCCGTTCCTCTCGTTGTAAGGCAACTTGTCGTTGATCGCGAGAATCAAAGCAAGCCCTGGAATGGGGATCAAACAACTTATCTGGCGGTGAGCTACAACTTCCTGTTGTGCAAGTAGAGTCATGGGCGTGGATCTAGACGCCGTACGCACCTTCGTCGTCGTTGCGGATGCTGGCCAGTTCCAGGAAGCCGCCACTGCGCTGTCGATCACCCAGCAGGCCGTTTCCAAGCGCATCGCCGCGCTGGAGAAAGACCTGGGTGTGCGCCTCTTCACGCGCACGGCCCGCGGCGCCCAGCTCACTATCGATGGCCAGGCCTTCCTGCCGCACGCTCGTGAGCTTCTCCGGGTGGCAGAGCGTGCCGATGCGTCCGTCCGTCCTGGTCGGCGCGCTCTGCGCGTCGATGTCGTCAGCCGGCGGGTCGCTCCGGCGGTGCTGCTCCAGGACTTCTACCGTTTGCATCCAGAGATCGCGCTGGATGTCGTGACCCTGCCGGATGCCGACGTCGACGCTGCGACCGCTGCTGTCGAGGCCGGGACGATCGACGCCACCTTCCACGGTGTTCCTCCCAAGCAGCATCTGCCCGAGGCGATCAAGGCTGCCCGCGTGATCGACGAGCCGCACCAGCTGCTCGTGGGATCGCGCCACCCACTCGCCAACCGGCACGCTGTCACGCCCGCGCAACTCGCCGGTTACCGAATCTGGATGCCCGGCGTGGCCCGTGAGGACGAGGTGGCCGCCTACTACGACGAGCTCGCGGCCACGTTCGGGCTGACGATCGACGTGGTTGGGCCCGTTTTCGGCTACGAGTCGCTACTGGCTGAGATTGCCGACTCCTCGGAACTGGCGACCCTCGTCGGCGAGCGCTCGCGTTATCTGTGGCCAGACAGCTACGACCTGCGGCGCATACCGCTACGCGACCCGACGCCGATCTACCCGCTGTCCCTGATCTGGCGCGAGGACAACCCCCATCCCGGGCTCGTCGAACTTCGCGACTACCTTCGTTCCAGACGCGCGGACCCACCCCACACCGAGGTGTGGATACCGAAGTGGGAACAGCAAGCGGCCTGACCGTGTCACGCCCGCTGACGAGCCGTGACGGCAACTGACGACCGCGAACAGATCGCAGGCTAGAGTCGGAAGCATGCCAAGACGCAGGATCGTCATCGACCACGTGACAGTGGGGGTCAGCGACCTCGCCCGCAGCCGCGACTTCTACGAACAGGCCCTGCTGCCGCTCGGCTTCAGCCAGATCGGGGCGTGGCGCGAGGGCGACGTTGAGATCGAGTTCGGACTCGAGGAGGCCCCCAACTTCGCCATCTCCACCGCCTACCCCACAGGCGCGCCCGTCCACATCGCCTTCGCTGCCGACCGCCGCGAACAGGTCGACGCCTTTCACGCTGCTGCCATCGCCGCCGGTGGACGTGACAACGGCGCACCGGGTCTGCGCCCGCAGTACAACGAGGACTACTACGCCGCGTTCGTGATCGACCTCGATGGCCACAACATCGAGGCCGTCACCCCGCGGTGAACCGGGCGGCACGGTGAGCACGCCGGTCGAGGTACTGCTGCTGTCGGGCCGCTTGCGTGAGGGCTCGACCAACGCCGCCGCCTTGCGGACCGCCGCGGCGGTCGCGCCTCCAGGCATCTCCACCGGCGCCTATCACGGAATGGGCTCGCTTCCACACTTCAATCCCGACGAGGACCGCGAGGGCGAGCCCGTCCACCCGGCCGTCGCGGCGATGCGGGCCGCCGTCAGATCGCCGCTCCTGGCGCGCGAGAGGCGATCGCCGGAGCGCTCGTGGCGCTTGCTCAGCCCCCGGGTGTGATGCTCTGAAGCGTCTGCCCGGTCGCGTCGAACACTTCCGAGGCCGGCGGAGCCACGATGCTCGGGGTCGCTCCGAAGTCGAAGTACTCGATGCTGAGCGCCACGTCACTGCGCTGGGCGCCCAGGCCGGCAGACATCGTCAGTGACATCTTGCGCACGAGGCCATGGGAATCGATCCATACGCTCACCGGCAGGTTGCGCAGACCCGACTGGGCGATGAGTTTGGAGAAAGCTGCACGCAGCTTCGCGGGGTCGCTCGAGGGCTGGGATTCGGCGGCCTTGAGAAGGTCGATCGTGCCTGTGTAGTGAGCCGTTGGCACGCCACGCACCAGCTCGTGTGAGACGAGACGAGAGCCGCCGGATGCCTTCAGGTAGCGGAGCAGGGCCGTCGGGTCGGTTCCCCCGCTCATCAGTGAGCTCGGATCGAGACCGATCGCCTGTTGTACCTGGGCGATGTCGAGGCGCATCCACTTGGCGCCCGTCGGCAGGCTGCCGGCGAGGAGCGACGATCCGATGTAGAGCGAGCCTGCCTTGTAGATCTCGTGCATCTCCAGATCCGAGCCCGACAGTCGAGCCGTCACACTCGAGGGAAAACCGGCCATAGACATCTCCAGCTCGCCTTCGTTGGCCTTGAAGCTGAAGGCTCCCTGTCCCGTGATCGTGATCGGGGTGGCAAAGCCCGAGATCGAGACTGAGCCGGACAGCGCCACGTGCGCGCCGTCTGTTTGGGTCGTGGCTTCGGCGGCCTGTGCGACCGGGTTGAGCCCTCCACCGCCGCTACCACCTGAGAAGGTCACAATCACTGCGACCAAGACGATCGCCGTAGCCAGCCCAATCCAGATGCGTCCTCTCATGTGTTGACGGTATCGAGCGGCTGCCTCGGGCGCTTTAGGTCGACCGGAAGAACCTGGCCGCAGGGATGGGCCCGGGCGGGTGACATCGCGGAGTAAGTAGCTCACAGCGTCACATCAGCTGACTCGAATGCGACAGGATCTGCCTTGGGTGCCGATCGAGAAGGGGCCGGTTGCCCGTCCTGCTCTGCGATTGCGGATGGCTTCTCCGGTTCGGTCGTGCACTTGGTCAATCACGATGTCGCGTTCACAGCCGTGTCACGGGCGCCGCTGGCAAAGCTGCAGGACTACAAGCGGCGGATGGGCTG
>DATARM010000017.1:0-29994 GCA_036264155.1 Solirubrobacteraceae bacterium | reverse complement strand
CCAACGGACGATCGTCACTGGGGCTCATGGGACCCGCCACGCTGACACAGTGCGATCGATCCCCTCGGAGAGGTCCACCCGCGGCGTGAACCCCACCTCGCGCTGCAAGCGAGCGATATCGGCAACGAGCTCGCGCGGCTCTCCCTCGCGGGCGGGCAGCGCGCCCCAGCGCACGAGCTCGGGGCGCCCGCAGGCCTCAGCCGTGAGCGAGACCAGCTCGCGGATCGAGGTGGGCCAGCCCGAGCCCACGTTCACAGTCCCCTCTACGGAGCTGTCCAGGATCGCCGCGAAGGCGCCGGCAACGTCGTCCACGTACATCAGGTCGCGCACCTGCGTCCCCTCGGGTGCAGCCGCCGGCTCACCTGCCAGCAGCGAAAGGATCACGCTGGGCAAGAGCCGCGCGGGAGCTTCGCCGGGGCCGTAGGGGGTGAAGATGCGCCCCCACGCAAGCTCGACTCCCGCGTTGGCCGCAAAGCGCTCGGCCACGCGGCGGGTGGCATCCTTGGCCACGCCGTAGAGCGTGGCTGGATTCAGCGGCGCCTCCTCGCTGTAGCGCGCGCGCGACCACTCGTACTCGGCGCACGTGCCCGCCATCACCGCCCGCCGCCCGCCGGCCTCGGCGAAGCAGCGCAGCAGCCTCAGGCTGGCCTCCACCCAGACCACGTTCTCGCTCGCCTGCCAGTAGCGGCCGTGCTCCACATACCAGGCCATGTGCAGCAAGCTCTCGGCGCGGACCTCCTTTGCGAGCTCTTCAGAGGCGGCGGGATCGGTGAGGTCGGCCTGGTGCCAGGTGAGTTGCTCCGTGGCGCCCCCTTCACGCTCGCTCGGCGACATCGCCTCGCCTCGAGGCTCGCCGCGCCCCACCGCGTGGACCTCGTGACCAGCGTCGAGGAGCGATCTCAGCGCGCGGCTTCCAAGAAAGCCTCCTGCGCCCGTCAAGAGCACCCGACTCATGCCGCGAAGTCTGGATAGCCGGCGTCGCGCTCTGAGATGATGCGCTCTCCCTGCGGCTCGGGCCAGCCGATGGCGAAGGCGGGATCGTCGAAGCGCACGCCGCGCGCCGCCTCGCGAACGTAGGGGGCGCCCATCTGGTAGAGCACTTCGCAGTCCTCGCTGAGCGTCTGGAAGCCGTGGGCGAGGCCGGCGGGGATGTAGAGCGCGAGCCTGTTCTCCGCGCTCAGCTCCACGCCATGCCAGTGGCAATAGGTGGGAGCGCCCGCACGCAGGTCGACAGCCACGTCGAAGATCGAGCCGCGCACACAGCGCACGAGCTTTGACTCGCCGTGGGGATCGGCCTGGTAGTGCATCCCCCGCAGCGTGTCGCGGTGGGCGTTGAAGGAGGCGTTGCACTGCACCACCGCTGGATTCAGGCCGTGCGAGCGGAAATCCTGCTCGTCGAACGTACGGGCGAACCAGCCGCGCTCATCCCCCAGCAACTCGAGCTCTATGACCCAAACCCCGGGCAGCGGCGTCTGGATGAAGCGCATCACGAGATGAGCGTCAGCTCCGGCGTGCGCGCGGCAAAGCGCCCGCCCCACTCGCGGATGAACCCGAGCTGAGCCACGATCTCGTCCTTGAGGTTCCACGGCAGGATCAGCACCACATCGGGACGAAGCTCGCGGATCTCCTCGGGTGAGCAGATCGGGATGTGGCTGCCGGGCAGGAAATGGCCCTGCTTGTGGGGGTTCAAATCGCAGGTGAAGTCGATGAAGTCGCGTCCCACGCCGCAGTAGTTGAGCAGCGTGTTGCCCTTGGCCGGAGCGCCGTAACCGGCGATCGAAAGGCCCCGCTCCTTGAGGTCGATCAGGAACGAGAGGATCTGGCGCTTGTCGCGCTCCACCCGCCGCCCGTAGCCGAGGTAGGTGTCCAGATCCTCATAGCCGGCCGCCCGCTCGCGCGCGCGCAGCTCCCGCGCAGCGCTCGTTTCGGGCTTGCCGCGATCCTCGGCGTGAGCGCCGTAGATGCGCAGCGAGCCGCCGTGGGTGGGCAGCTCCTCGACGTCGAACAGGCGCAGCCCGTGCGCTTCGAAGACACGGCTGACGGTGAGGAGGGAGAAGTAGGAGAAGTGCTCGTGGTAGATGGTGTCCCACTGGTTCTCATCCACCAGGCGCATCAGGTGTGGGAACTCCATCGTGATCACGCCGTCGTCGGCCAGCAGGATCTTCATGCCGGCTACGAAGTCGTTGAGGTCGGGCACGTGGGCGAGCACGTTGTTGCCCAGCAGCAGGTCGGCCGAGGACTCGCCCGCCAGCGAGCTAGCGGTCTCTGTGCCGAAGAACTCCACCAGCGTGGGGATCCCCTTCTGCAAGGCCACCTTGGCCACGTTGGCCGCCGGCTCGATACCGAGCACGGGGATCTGGCGCTCGTGGAAGAACTGCAGCAGATAGCCGTCGTTGGAGGCGATCTCCACCACATGGCTGTTCTCGCCGAGGCCGAGGCGCTCGATCATCTGCTCGGAGTAGCGACGCGAGTGATCGATCCAGCTGGAGGAGTAGGACGAGAAGTAGGCGTAGTCGGAGAAGATCGCCTCGGGGGTCTCGAACTCCTCGAGCTGGACCAGAAAGCACTCCCCGCACACGAGCGCACGCAGTGGGTAGAAGGGCTCCATGCCGTTGGCGCGCTCGGGCGGCAGATAGGAGTTGGCCAGGGGCGACATACCGAGGTCGGCGAAGACGGCCTCGACGGGTGCACCGCAGAATCGGCAGGTGGTCTGGGTCATGGCGAGGGAGCAGCGTATTGAAAGGACTCGATCTGCCCGCGGGTCACCGCCCCCACGTCCTCGCCGGCCTGCAGCGCGCGATACCAATCCACGATGCTCGTCAGGGTTCCGTCGAGGCCCACGAGCGGACGCCAGCCGAGCCGAGTGCGGGCGAGCGAGGAGTCGAGCTTGAGGTAGCGCGCCTCGTGCGGATGCGGCCCGTCGTCGAGCGTCGAGCTGAGCTCTCCCGGCCACAGCTCGGTGAGGCGCTCGACGATCCAGCCGACAGGCCGAGCGTCCTCGTCGGTGGGCCCGAAGTTCCAGCCGCGGGCATGCTCGGGCGAGTCCCACAGCGCCTGGGCGAGCACCAGGTAGCCGCTGAGCGGGTTGAGCACGTGCTGCCACGGGCGCAGCGAGTTGGGGTTGCGCACGCGCACCGTCTCCCCGGCCAGAGCAGCGCGCATGATGTCCGGGACGAGGCGATCCTCGCCCCAGTCGCCACCACCGACCACGTTGCCGGCCCGCGCCGAGGCGAGCCGCGGCCCATCGGGGTCGGAGAAGAAGGAGCGCCTGAAAGCCGACGTGACGAGCTCGGCTGCGCCCTTGGAGCTCGAGTAGGGGTCATGGCCGCCCATCGGCTCGTCCTCGCGGTAGCCCCACTCCCACTCGCGGTTCTCGTAGCACTTGTCGGAGGTGACGTTCACGACTGCGCGCACCGAGCGGCCATGCAAGCGCACGGCGTCGAGCACGTTCACCGTGCCCATCACGTTCGTGGCATAGGTCTCCACCGGCTCGGCGAACGAGCGGCGCACGAGCGACTGGGCGGCCATGTGGATGACGACCTCCGGATCACTCCCAGCCAGCGCGTCGGCGAGCGCACCGACGTTGCGCACGTCGCCCTCGATGCTCGCGCTCATCCCTGACTGCACGTCCGCCAGCTCATACAGCGATGGCTCGGTGGGAATCCCGTTGGAGAAGCCCGTCACCTGCGCTCCAAGCGTCTGCAGCCACAGCGACAGCCAGGCCCCCTTGAAGCCCGTATGACCGGTCAAGAGCACGCGTAGACCGCGCCAGAAGGCGGGATCCACGCTGCCGCTGCCGGGGGCCACGTCGCTCACGACCACGCCCGCCACGGTGCCTGCCCGGAGCGCCACAGCTGCTCGAGGTGGTTGCGGTCGCGCAGCGTGTCCATCGCCTGCCAGAAGCCCTCGTGCCTGTAGGAGGCGAGCTGACCCTCGCGCGCGAGGCCACGCATCGGCTCCTGCTCCCAAACTGTGGTGTCGTCGAGGAGATAACGGGCAACCCTGGGCGAGAGCACGAAGAAGCCGCCGTTGGTCCAGCCGCCGTCGCCGCGCGGCTTCTCCTCGAACTCACGCACGCGCTCGCCCTCCACGTCAAGCGCGCCGAACCGGCCCGGGGGCTGCACCGCGGTGACGGTCGCATCTGTTTCCTGTTCGCGATGAAAGGCGATCACCGCGCTGACGTCCACGTCGGATACGCCGTCGCCGTAGGTGAAGCAGAAGTCCTCATCGCCCAGATATGGCAGCACGCGTCGCAGGCGCCCTCCAGTCATGGTCTCCTCGCCCGTGTCCACCAGCGTCACCCGCCACGGCTCCGTCTCGGAGCGGTGGACCTCCATCGCCCCACTGGCGAGGTCGAAGCTCACGTCGCACGTGTGCAGGTAGTAGTTGGCGAAGTACTCCTTGACGAGGTAGCCCTTGTAGCCGAGGCAGATCACGAACTCCTCGATGCCGTGGGCGGCGTAGATCTTCATGATGTGCCACAGGATCGGCTTGCCGCCGATCTCCACCATCGGCTTCGGGCGCGCAGCAGTCTCCTCGCTCAAACGCGAGCCAAAGCCCCCGGCAAGGATCACGGCCTTCACAGCAGCGCAGCGTAGTGGACGGCCCCCGCGCGGTGTCCTCAGCGAACAGGCGAGCTGCCGAGCACCTGCCCGGCGGACCCGAGCGCCTGCACGGCGAAGTACGGATCGGGGCTCTGCACTGTGATCGCCGTCTCGAAGCCGGCCACAGGGGCTGTGGCGATGGGCACCAGCCCCGTCTGGTGGGCCCCGGCGATCACCCGCCAAGAGCTCACCCCGGTGGCGCCGTTCCAGCTTGCGTAGATGGTTGCCTTTCCACCCTTCGCACTGACGGCCACGCTGGGACCACTCGCCGGTACTGCGCTCCAGGGAAAGCGGTAGACGCGATAGGTCTGGCCGGGGGCAGGGATGTGCGCGTCGAAGAGCATCTGCCCAGTGGGGCTGAATTCGGTGAAATAGGGGTCTTCGCCCCAGCCCACGAACGAGTTGCCGCTCGCCAGCACCTGATCGTCGCCCTGGCTGCCAGCCAGCAGCGCGGGGGCTCGCACGAAGCGGGAGACGAGCGTGACCTTCTTGTGCACGAAGTCGATTCGCTCGCGGATCACACGGGACTGGGAGTGCGCCTTGGGCACGGCCCCGTTGTCGAAGATCGTGAGCGTGCCATCGGGCTGCCAAACCACGTCGTGCTGATAGGCGGTGCCCGTGCCGGGGCCCATCTTGAAGCTCGAGCGCTTGCCGCCGAGGCGCCACAGCACCGCTCCGGTGATGTGGTTGATCTCATAGGCCGTCCAGGTGTTGCGCGAGGAGACGATGAAGTTGCCGTCGCCGGAGGGGTCGAGGGAAATGGAGTTCACGTGGAAGAAGTCCCACGGCTGGCCAGGGTTGTAGGTGGAGGGGCGCGCATAGGAGTCGGCCAGTTCCACGTGCCCGTAGGCGTGCCACTCGAACATCACGAGACCGGTCGGGATGTCGATCTCCTGCAGCAGCGCATCCTGCAGGATCCCCTCGCGCGATCCCCCCACGGAGGACAGGTCGGCGTCGACGAGCGTGTAGGCGGTGATGAAAGCTGATCCCTGGGGCGTGATCTGCATCTCGTGCAGGTCGGCCTGGTAGCCGTTGCCGGCCGAGACCGTGGCCGCTCGCTGGTAGGCCGTGTTGTAGATCTCATCTATCCCGAAGCCCACACCGAGCTGTTCGGGGATGTGCCCCTGCCACCACGTGAGAACGGGCTGGCCCTGGTAGTGCTGGAGTTGGAAGTCCTCGGCGACCTCGCCCGAGGGCAACGGCATGTACCACACGAGACCGCCCTGGTTGTTGATGATCATCGGACCCGAAGAGCCGAGCCCGTGGCTGGGCGTGAGGAAGATGTCGTCGCTGCTCGCCGCGGGCGAGTTGAGGGTGACGGCCACCTTGGGCGGGTGCAGCGTGGGCTCGGAGGCAAAGCTTTCCACGGTGCCAGCTTTGGCCGGCGCTGGAGCGCCGCTGGGCGGCGGCTTGAAAGCAGCGAGACGAGCGATGTAGAACGTGCTGCTCACCCGCTGGGTGTGGCCCGTCGGGCCGACCACAGCCGTGGCCGTGACGCGCTCGCCCTGTGAGAACTGGTGTGTGGGAAGGAAGCTCGCGCCGGGAGCTGTGACATAGCCCTCGAGCTTCACGCTGTGCCTGCCGCTGCTGGAGCCGACGACCGAAACGCCGGCGATCTCGTTGGAGGGAACACCAAGGAAGCTGATCTGCGTGTAGGGCGAGGCGTCGGGCGTGCCGTTGAGAGGCGAGACTGCCACCGCCAACGCTCCTGCAGCAGTTGCCGGCGCGTGCGCCACTGCCACCAGGAGCATCGCTACCAGGAGCCACCAGCGGCCCACTCTGCACCTCACAGCCGTAGTGATCGTCTTCGTCCTCATCCCTCCCTCTCGTCCCTCGTTGACGCCCATCCCTTTTGACGCCCATCCCTCGATACCGAGCGGCGCGACCTACCAATACGCCGTCATGTCGCCAACACCCTCTACGTGGCCCGGTAGCGCAAGGGACGCCTCGTGCGCGTAAGAATCGACTTCAAAACGCCTGACTGCCGACCCAGCTGCGGCCCTCACCGCTCGCTGACGGTGACCGTGTTGGACGCACCTTCAGCAAATGGATAGTCGGACTCCGGTTCGGAGCGCGCACGGAACTGGTAGTCGGCCGGCCCCGGGAACTTGAACCGATAGCTGGCGTGGAATGCGCCCCGAGCGTTGGTGCGTACGACCTGGAACTCGATCCAGGAACCTCCCGGCGAGCGAGCCTCGAGCACGAGCTGCTTGCCCTCGGCGGGTATGGGGGCGCCGCGTAGATGCCCGTGGAAGAAGATGCTGCTACCCACGCTGGCTGTCCGCGGGGCGATCGTCAGGGCGATGCCCGCGCGCACGGCCAGAGCGAGCGTGCGCGTTGCCACGGGCGTGGCGTCGCCGATGTGATCCCTGTAGGAGAAGCGCAACGTTGAGGAGGAGAGCCTGCGAGGGAGGCTGACCGTGAAGCGCCCGTCTGCGCCTGTGCGCAGGCCGGCCAGGGTCACGGTTCTCGCGCCGGCCATCGAGGGCGTTGCCTGCAGATCGATCATTGCGCCCGCAATCGCCAGACCGCCGGGTGCGGTGAGGCGACCTGTGATCACGTGGGCTGCACCGAAGGAGCTGGCCAGACGAGTCCTCGTCGTTCTCTTCCAACGCACTGTCAGAGCAGCACCAGCGGAGGCGTTGGTGCCATTTGCAGGGCCGGGCGTGCCAGGCGGCGGCTGGTTGTAGATCGTGACCTCCCGATCGAGCACAGGCGCCGAGTTGCCCGCCGCATCGGTAACGCTCACCATCAGGTGGTGAGCACCGTTGGCGATGCCCGTCGTGTTCAGGCCCACATCGGCGCTCACCGATCCCAGGCACGGCTGCAGGTAGAGGAATGCCGGGGTTCCATCGCTCGTCTGCCCCACGTCCCTGCAGCGACCGCCGTTGTCATCGACCACCGTGCGCTGCACCACCTGCCCGTCCACGCTGAACACAGCCTCGTATACGCCCGCCCCAGGATCGCTCGCGCTGAAGCTCACGTCACTCGTGCCACCCACCGTCGCCGCGCTCGCCAGTTCCCCACCCACATTGCTCGCGCTCGGCCCGGCCGTCTGTTCGAGCGTTAGGTCCGCGGCGTAGAGGTAGATGACCGCGGCGTAGTGGTTGGCGTCGCCGTAATGATCCCCGCATTCTTGGCCGGTTAGCCCAGGACCGCATTGAGCGCTAGCCGTCAGTTCCCGGCCCACGTCCGACGCGGGCACCTGGACTCGATTACCCGGTGACATTGGGACGCGAGGATCACCTTGCGTCTGACATTCGCGCCCAAATCGACAGATGTCGAAGGTCGAGTTGGACGCAGACCCAGCCAGCGAAAACACGTATCGTGGTTCTTCTGCTTCGGTGCCGTGCACATAGCCTGCACGCCAGACAATCGCATTCGTTGGTCGCAGATCGCTCGGCACCTGGAAAGCCCATGTAGCGCGATCGACGGCCTCAATGTGGGGGTCTTCTTCCCCAATGGACGCAATTAGAGCACCACCCGACGAGCAGGTATTAGACGCGTGATCGTCCGAAGCACTTTCCGGTGCCAATGACCCGCTCCACCCATCCGTAGGTGCCGCTTCCCCATTGGGCATCCGGCAGGAGTAGACGTGGAACGTCCCCGCGTACGCAACAGGCAAGGCAAGAGCGACCGTCGCGAGTAGGACCACGACCACAGCCCACGACCTCGCACCCCATCTCCGTTGAAGCAGCTCAGCCATCAACCCTATGTAGCTCCCTGGCCTCTCGAGACCCCCCTCCCAAAATTGTTCCAGAAAGTGGAGCCTGCTAGAGCGAGAAGCTGAGGGGCAGCTCGGCGAGGCCGTAGATGCCCGAGACGCTCTCGAACGCCGGCTCACCGTCGAGCGCCAGGTCGCGCATTCGTCGCGCCATGAACTCGAGGCCCTCCTGCAGCTCTGCCCTCGCCAGGTTGGCCCCCAGGCAGTAGTGCACGCCCGCTCCAAACGTGAGGGCACGCGAGCGACCACGCTCAGCTGTGATGTCGAAGCTGTCGGCGCCGGCATCGCCCGCATCGTCGTCGCCGAGATCCCGGTTGGCGGTGAAGGCACAGACCATCACGATCGTGCCCTCGGGGAATCTCACATCCCGATACTCCACCTCCTCGGTCAGGATCCTGGCAGTGAACGGAGTGATCGGCTCGTAGCGCAGCGCCTCCTCCACGGCCTGCTCGGCCAGGCCAGGATCATCCACCAGGGCGGCCCACTGCTCCGGGTGCTCCGCCAGCAGCCTGACGGCGTGCGCGAGCTGGCTCTGGCTCGTGTCCACGCCGCCCACCAGCACGTTGAACACGAGGTTGATGCACTCCTCCTCGGACAGCCGCTCGCCGGCCTCTTCGGCTGCGATCAGCCTCGAGATCAGGTCGTCCGCCGGGTTCTCCCGGCGAGTCCGCACTAGCTCCTGGGCATAGTCGTAGAACTCGGCCACAGCCTGCTCGATCCCCTCGATCTCGCTCGCCATGGCCGTCGCGTCGAACTGCTTCTGGATCCAGTTGGACCAGTGGTGCAGGCGCGGGGCGTCCTCCAGCGGCGCACCCATCACCGTCGCGATCACCTGCGAGGGGTAGGGCTTGGCGAACGCCTCCACGAACTCGCACCTCACCCTTCTCTCCTGCCCCTCCTGCGCTCCGGCGGCAGAGCTAGCCACCGCCTGCTCGAGCAGCCCCTCCAGCGACTCTCGCATCGCCGGCCTGTAGCGCTCCACCGCTCGCGGCGAGAGCGCCGGGTTGACCAGGCTGCGCAGACGCGAGTGGTCCGGGCCGTTCACATGCAGGATGTTCCGCCGCATCTGCTCATACAGCGGCCCCTCCCGCACACCGAAGATCTCAGCGATCTTCATACCCGGGAAGATCGCCGAGCGGGTGCGCAGGAAGAACTCCCCTGACTCCCTGTCCAGCGTCAGGTAGCCAAAGGGTCCCTGCGCCAACCAGCCGCTGCTGCGCAGGCGCGCCATCTCCTTATGGAAACGTTCCCCGCGCATCGACAGATCCGTGTGGTCGAACGCGGGGAGCTCCAGCTCGGTGACGAGCGCCATGGCAGGCACGGACGTCTGACTATTTCTTCTTCGGGCTCACAGCCTGCTTCAGCGAGGCACCAGCCGAGAACTTGGGGGCCTTGGAAGCTTTGATTTTCACGCGCTCACCCGTACGCGGGTTGACGCCCTGGCGGGCTGCTCTTTTGACCACCGAGAACTTGCCAAACCCAGTGATGCTCACCTCGTCGCCTTTTTTAAGCGTCTTGGTAACCGTGTCGAGCAGCGACTCGATCGCGCGCGCCGAGTCGGCCTTGCTCAGACCGCTGTCTGCTGCGACCGCCTCGACCAGCTGAGACTTGTTCATGAAGCAACTTCCTTTCAGGTAGATGTCACCGGCGACCGCGCAGGGTACCGTGCCAGCTTCTTGCCTGGGTTGAGAAGCCCCTTCGGGTCGAACGCACGCTTGATCTCCTCATGCAGTTGCACCGTCCGCTTGCTCCACTGCGACTCGAGCAGCCCGCGCTTAATCCAGCCCACACCGTGCTCGCCCGCGACAGATCCGCCCAGCGCCACGACCAGAGCAAACAGCTCCTCCTCGACCTTCTCCGCCGCCTCCAGCTCAGCCTCGCTGGCAGGGTCCACCAGCACCGTCGCATGCACGTTGCCCTCGCCACCGTGACCAAAGGCGCACGAGCGCAGGCCGTGCTTGCCCGCGATCGTCTCGAATCGTTCGAGCGCCTCCACGAGGTGCTCACGTGGGAACGCCACGTCCTCGCTCACCTTGGCGCCTCGCACTGCTGTGAGCACGCCGTTGACACCATCGCGCCAACGCCACAGCGCCTGCGCGTTAGCCGACTCCTGCACGGCGAGCGCTGTTCCCTCGAGCGTCTCGAGCAGGGCGCCCCGCTGCGCCTGCGCCTCCGCCACCGTGCCGTCCACCTCCACCAACAGCGCAAAATCGGATCCTTCCGGAACCTCGCCCGGATAGGAGCCGGCGAGCAGTTCCAGCGTCACACCGTCCATGAAGTCAAGTGCAGATGGGCGAAGCCCCGACCCCAGCAGCGCCGTCATCGCCTCGCACCCATCCCTACGCCCTGCCAGGAACACGACCAGCGCGATCGCAGTCTCGGGCGCCGGCAGCAGCCGCAGCCTCACAGCCGTGATCACACCCAGCGTCCCCTCGGAGCCCACGAGCAGGCTCTTCAGGTCATAGCCCGCCACATCCTTTCCCGCCCAACCGCCGATCTCCACGAGCTCGCCCGGCGCGAGCACAGCCTCCAGGCCAGCCACCCATGCACCTGTCACCCCGTACTTCAGAGCATGTGGACCACCAGCGTTCGTCGCCACGTTGCCGCCAATCTGCGACTGCTCCGAGGCACCTGGGTCGGGGCCGAAGAACAGGCCGTTCTCACGCGCCAGGCGCTGCACGTCGCGTGTGCTCACACCCGCTTCAGGCAACATCCGCCACAGCTCCGGCTCGAGCTCTCTGACGCTCCGCAGTCGCTCCAGCGAGCACACCACGCCCCCGTGCACGGGCACCGCTCCACCCGTCAGACCCGTGCCGCCTCCACGGGGGACGATCGGGACGTCGTGGGCGTAGCACCAGGCCACCACCAACGCCACCTCCGCCGCGCTACCTGGCAGCACCACCGCCTCGGCCCGCCCCTCCACGCCGCGGCGACGTGTGTAGTCGCTGTTGTAGGGGGAGTCCGCGCTCGGGCCCAGCACGTACTCCGCACCCACCAGTCGACTGAGCTCGCTGAACATGGCTGAAAGCGAGGCTAGCGCTACGAGTAGCATTGACGGCGCAATGGCCATCGACACCAAGCCGTCCGCGGAGGACAGCAAGCTGGGCGACAGCCTGGACGAGGACCGCTTCTGCACGCTCTCCGGCGAGCCCGTGCGCGAGCTCTACACGGCGGCCGACCTGCCCGCGGGAATAGGCGCCGAGCCGCCTGCAGTAGATCCGATCGGTAAGCCCGGCGAGTACCCCTTCACCCGTGGGATCCACTCCTCGATGTACCGGGGACGGCTGTGGACGATGCGCCAGTTCGCCGGCTTCGGCACCAGCGAGGAGACCAACGAGCGCTTCCAGTACCTGCTCGAGCACGGCCAGACGGGGCTCTCGACCGCCTTCGACATGCCCTCGCTGATGGGCCACGACTCCGACCATGCCCGCTCGCTGGGGGAGGTTGGGCGCGAGGGCGTGGCCGTGGACACGCTCGACGACATGCAGACGCTGTTCGGCGGCATCGACCTCGGCGAGGTTTCCGTATCGATGACCATCAACGCTCCCGCCGCGATCATGCTCGCCTTCTACGTCGCCGCCGCCGAGACGCAGGGCGTCGGGCCGGAGCGACTGTCGGGCACTATCCAGGCCGACATTCTCAAGGAGTACATCGCCCAGAAGGAGTGGTGCTTCCCGATCGATCCCGCCATGCGCCTGTGCGGCGACATGATCGAGTGGTGCACCCGGCGCATGCCCCGCTGGCACCCCATCTCGATCTCCGGCTACCACATCCGCGAGGCCGGGGCCACCGCCCAGCAGGAGCTCGCCTTCACGCTCAAGGACGGTCTCACATACGTCGAGCAGGCCGTCGAGCGCGGGCTCGACGTCGATGACTTTGCGCCCCGTCTGTCGTTCTTCTTCAACGCCCAGATCGACTTCTTCGAGGAGATCGCCAAGTACCGCGCCGCGCGGCGCATCTGGGCGCGCGAGCTCCGCGAGACATTCGGCGCAAAGAACCCGCGCTCATGGCAGATGCGCTTCCACACCCAGACCGCGGGGGTCTCGCTCACCGCCCAGCAGCCGCTCAACAACATCGTGCGCACCACCATCGAGGCGCTTGCAGGAGTGCTCGGTGGCACCCAGTCGCTGCACACCAACTCCTACGACGAGGCGCTCGCGCTACCCACCGAGGAGGCGGTGACGATCGCCCTGCGCACCCAGCAGATCATCGCCCAGGAGACAGGCGTCACCAACACTGTGGACCCGCTCGGCGGCTCCTATTTCATCGAGGCCTCGACCGACGAGATGGAGGAGCGCTGCTACGCCTACTTCGCCAAGATCGACGAGCTCGGCGGCATGGTCGCCGCCACCAAGCTCAACTATCCCCAGCGTGAGATCGCCGACGCTGCCTTCGAGCTTCAGCAGGAGATCGACGCGGGCGAGCGCACCGTCGTCGGTGTCAACCGCTACCTCGCCACGGATGAAGAGGCGATCCCCACACTGCGTGTCGACCCTGCCCTCGAGCACAAGCAGATCGGCCGCCTGCAGGCCGCCCGTGCCGCCCGTGACGGCGCCGCTGTCGAGCGCTCGCTGGCCGAGCTTCGCGAGTCCGCAGCCCACGAGCAGCGCAATCTGATGGAGCCGCTGCTCGCCTGCGCCCGCGCCCACGCGTCAGAGGGCGAGATCATCGAGTCGCTCCAACAGGTCTTCGGCGACTACACCGAGACGCCGGTCTTCTAGTCAAGCCAAGAGGCGGCGAGCTGCCGTCGCTTTCGCAACTTCTTAGGCCTTCATCGTGTCCACACCTTAGGATTCTGCTCGTCCTGACGACCCAGCGCCACTCCTGGAGCCCAATGAACCACCTCAAGCGGTCGGCCGTCCTGGTGTCGATCACGGCCTTCCTCGCCGTCGTATCAGCGCCCGGTAACGCCGGGGCAACCGTCGCCGTCCGCATCTCCCCGCTGCCCGGCACGCCCACCGCAATGGCGCAAACCCAGATCAGCTTCCTCGGCGCCTCCCCCTCCGCGCTCAGCGCCATCTCGGTCGTGGGCACGCGCAGCGGGCGCCATCGCGGACGTCTGCGCTCCTACGCCGCCGCCACCGGGGCGAGCTTCGTCCCCAGCAGGCCGTTCGTGCCCAACGAGCACGTCACCGTCAGCGCGCAATGGCACGACGGGAGCAGGACGGTGACGCTCTCGACCCACTTCAAGGTCGCCCAGCCAGTCGCCGTGTCGATGACCGGGTTCCCGGCCACACCCGGAACCCCCGCTGAAGTGCAGAGCTTCAACTCCCAGCCGTCGCTTCACCCTCCCACCGTTGTCGTTCATCAGCCCGCCGGTGCAACCAGCGCCCCCGGCTACATCTTTGCCGCTCCCTTCCTCGGCCCCGGGCAGTACGGCCCGATGATCTTCGACAGCTCCGGCAACCTCGTCTGGTTTCATCCGGTGGCGGCGGGCGAGGACGCGGCCGACTTCCAAACGCAGGTCTACCACGGCAAGAACGACCTGACCTGGTGGCAGGGACGCACGATCGCCCTTGGCTACGGGCTGGGCCAGGATGTGATCGCCGACGCCAACTACAGGACCGTTGCCGTGGTACGCGCCGGAAACGGCCTCCAGGCCGACGAGCACGAGTTCGACCTGACGCCCCAGGGAACCGCCTACATACTCGCCTACAGTCCGGTGCAGACCAACCTGACAGCCGCCGGCGGGTCCGCCCACGGCGTGGCCGTCGAGGGCGTGATCCAGGAGATCGACATCCACACCGGCCTGGTCATGTGGGAGTGGCACAGCCTCGCCCACGTCGGCGTGGCCCAGTCCTACTCCAAGCCCTCCGCCATCGCCTCCACCCCCTTCGACTACTTCCACATCAACTCGCTCGCCGTCGACACTCAGGGCAATCTCCTGATCTCCGCGCGCAACACCTGGACGCTCTACGACCTCGACAGCCACAGCGGCCAGGTCATCTGGCGGCTCGGGGGCAGGTCCAGCAGCTTCACCCTCGGGCCAAGCGTTGCCTTTGCCTACCAGCACAACGCCGCGTGGCTCCCCGACGGGCAGATCAGCCTGTTCGACGACGAGGGCGCACCGCCGGTCAACCCGCCCTCGCGCGGCGAGATCATCACACTCGACCAGCACACCAAGACCGCCACGCTCGCTGCCCAGCTGCTCCGCAGCAGCGGCCCGTTGGCAACCGCAAGTCAGGGCGACGTGCAGGCGCTACCGGGCGGGGGCTGGATGGTCGGCTGGGGCGGGCTGCCCAACTTCACCGAATTCGACGCCCAGGGGCAGATCGTCTACGACGCCCAGCTGCCCGCAGGCGAGAACAGCTATCGCGTATACCGGCTGCCATGGGCCGCCCAGCCGCTGGAACCACCGGCCCTCGCCGCTGTCACGAGCGGCGCCACCACCACCGCCTATGCAAGCTGGAACGGCGCCACCACGGTGGCCTCGTGGCAGCTGCTCAGTGGATCCAGCGCCACCACGCTCACACCCGTCGCCACCGTCGCCCGTAGCGGTTTCGAGACCGCCATCGCGGTGCCTTCCGCCCCGCTCGTCGAGGTGCGCGCGCTCAGCGCCTCGGGCAAAGTCATCGGTACCTCCAAGGCCCTCGCGCCGAGCGCCGGCTGAGCCTAGATGCGCTGGCGCGGGCTACACCCCATACACAGGTTCCTTCTCAGTGGTGGGGTGCTCGTGGCGCTCTCCTCGATAGTCACCCTGGCTGTGGCTTCGCAGCGGATCGTCTCCGAGGAGGCCGCTTTCCAGGCCCCGAGCGTCGGCCGTTGCGAAGCCGAACAGCTCAATCGCTCCGCGGTGCTGCCTGGCACTGGCGTGGCCGTCACACCGCTGCCCGGCTCCTACGATGCCCCACCGCGAACGCAGATCAGCCTGCTCGGCGCCCCCCCCGGGGACCTCAGCGACCTGCACGTGAGCGGATCGCAGAGCGGATCGCACTCAGGGCGCCTGCGCGGCTACTCCCAAGGCGACGGCGCCAGCTTCCTACCCTCGCAACCGTTCTTGGCAGGTGAGACCGTGACCGTGCACGGCCGCATCAAGACCGGCTCCGCCCAGCATCGCTTCGCGTTCCACTTCGTCGTTGCCCGTCAGGACACACACCTCTACTCGCCGGCGCCAGCCAAAGTCGCCCGTGACGAGAACGAGATGCAGGAGTTCCACTCGCGTCCCGAACTGAAGGCGCCCTCGCTCGCCGTTACCGCGACCTCGCCCGCCACCGCCGGTGGCTACATCTTCGCCGCGCCCTATTCGGGACCAGGTCCTGCCGGTCCGATGATCTTCGACGAAGCCGGCAACCTCGTCTGGTTCGACGCGCTGCCCGGCGGCTATGCCGCCTCCAACCTGCAGGTACAGCAGGATGGCAGCACGCCCGTGCTCACCTGGTGGCAGGGCACGATCACCGCCCAGGGCTTCGGCGAGGGCGAAGAGATGATCTACAACAGCTCCTACAAGCCGCTCGGACGCGTGCACGCCGGCAACGGGCTCAAAGCCGATCTGCACGACTTCCACATCACACCCCAGGGCACCGCACTGCTGACGGTCTTCGACCCGATCTACTGCAACCTCGCCTCCGTCGGCGGGCCCGCCGGGGGGACGGTCACCGACACGATCATGCAGGAACTCGACCTGCGCACCGGCCTGGTCAGGCGCGAGTGGCACAGCCTCGACCACGTCCCCATGGCCGACTCCTACAGCACCGCCACCCACGCAAGCCAGGAATGGCCGTTCGACTACTTCCACCTCAACACGATCGACCAGCGCGCGGGCGGAACGACGCTCATCTCGGCCCGCAACACATGGGCGCTCTACGAACTGAACACCCAGACGGGCCAGGTGCTGACACGCATCGGCGGCAGGCACTCCGACGTCAAGCTCGGCGCCGGTGCCGCCACCGCCTTTCAGCATGATGCCATGACTCTCCCCAACGGGACCATCAGCGTGTTCGACAACGGTGGCGTTCCTCAGGTCCACCCCCAGTCGCGGGGACTCGTCCTGGCCGTCAACCCCGCCGCCAAGTCAGATGTGGTCGTGGCGCAGTACGAGCATCCCGGCCCGCTCCCTTCCGGCAGCCAGGGCAACATCCAGCAGCTCGCCAACGGCGACATGTTCATCGGCTGGGGCGCCGAGCCCTACTTCACCGAGTTCAGCTCCAGCGGCCAGGTACTGTTCGACGCCCACATGCACGGCTCCTACCAGTCCTACCGCGCCTACCGCTTCCCTTGGACGGGCACGCCCAGCGAAGCCCCCGCGATCGCCGCCTCGGCGAGGGCGAGCGCGCCCACGAGCGCCTATGCCAGCTGGAACGGAGACACGCGAACCGCCAGCTGGCGCCTACTGGGCGGCCCCTCTCCCAGCCAGCTCGCGCCCGTCGCAACGACGGCCAAGAGCGGCTTCGAGACGACCGTCACCGCGCCGGGTCCCGAGGCCTACGTGGCCGTACAGGCGCTCGACTCCAGCGGCAACGTGCTCGGCACCTCGCGCACGATCAAGGGTTGACTTCGAGCCTGAAGCCGCACCGAGCAGCCATTACATAGAATCGAAAGATCCTCCCGCTCGGCCCGGCCAAACGGGTTTGATACGCTCGATTTTGCTTGATGTCAAGAGGGAGGTTTGAAGACATGGCGCCCAGCGATGTCACACCCAAGCCGCTCAGCGACCAGGCAAATGCAGTGGCCGGCGACGAGTCGATGCCCGCGCCGGAGGAGTCCACGGAGCGCTACAGGCCGCTGCCCACCGGCACCCATGGCCTCGACCCCGAGTTGGTAAAGCACGACCAGCGCGAGCGCCTGCGCGGTGCAATGGTCGAGCTGATCGCCGCAAAGAGCTACCCGTCGGTGCGCATCGTCGACCTCACCAAGCTCGCCCACGTCTCCCAGCCGACCTTCTACACGCTGTTCGCCGACAAGGAAGACCTGTTCCTGAGCGCCTACCAGGAGATCTCTCAGCGCACAGCGCAGACGATCCTCCAGGCCTACAACGTCGACGCCGGCCAGGACGAGCGTCTACGCGGAGCCATGCGCGCCTTCGCCGAGCTGGCCGTCGATGAGCCGGCCGCAATGTCGCTGTTCATGCTCGGCGCCTTCGGCGCGGGAGCAAGGGCGCTCGATCGTCGCCGGCGAACCCTGGACGCGCTCGAGACGAGCATCCTGGCCAGCCGCGACCGCGCCCCCTCGATGGGCAGCACCGACCTCACCGTCAAGGCGATCCTCGGCGGCATCCGCGAGGTTGGAGCAGCACGCCTGCGCGAGGGGCGCCAGGATGAGCTTCCCCTCCAGGTGCAAGAACTGGCCACCTGGGCAGCCTGCTATCCACGCCGACTGCCCGACGGGCTGGGGGCACCACCGGTTGCCCGCAGGCAATCAGCCCCGGCCGCCGAGCAGACCTCGGAGCGCGCACGCCGAGCCGAGGGCCGGCTACCCAGCGGACGCAGCGACCTACCGCGGCAGTTCATCGTCAAAAGTCAGCGCGAGCGGATCGTCGACGCCACCGCCGCGATCGTTGCCGAGAAGGGACTCGCCGCGCTGACGATTCCCGAGATCGCCAAGCGTGCCAACGTGTCCAACCAAACCTTCTACAGCATCTACTCCTCCAAGCACGAGGCGCTGCAGGGGGCGCAGAAGATCGGCATGCACCAGGCGCTGCAGGTCGCCAGCGAGGCCTACAGCACACACCAGGAGGACTGGTCCCGTGCCATCGCAGCCGGACTACGAGCGCTGGTCGATTACCTCGCATCCGAGCCTGCTCACGCGCACCTCAACCTCGTGGACACCTTCGCCGCGAGCCCCGAGGCGATCGAAATCCGAAACGCCTCCATGCGGGCCTTTGCCACATACCTGCAGCCCGGCTACGAGCTTGCGGCCGATGAGTCCCCGTCCGAGGTTCCGGCGATCGCCGCCGAGGCCATCACAGGCGGCATCTGGCAGGTCATGCACCACTACGTCGCGAACGAGTGCATTGCGCATCTGCCACAGGCAGTGCCACAGCTCACCTACTTCGCGCTTGCGCCCTTCATTGGACCCGACGCTGCAACCGCAATCGCAGGCGAGACGCGGTAGCGCTCAGCCCTCAGCGCCGGCGGCCAGCGCATAGGCAGCCTTCCCTTCGCGCTTGGCGCGAGTGACTGCTCCCGAGCTGAGCATCCGGCGCAGGTTCTCGCGGATGTTCTGTCCGCTCATGGCCGTCACCACCGTCAGCTCGCCCACGGTGTGCGATCCGTGCTCCAGCGCCGCCAGGATCGCCTGTTGGGCCGCTCCGCGAATGGCCCGCGCGGGCTTGGCGCCATCGGCCCGTGCAGCTTTTGGCGCAGAGGACCGGGCCCTGCCAATCGTGCCCGCCGCCGAGCCTCGGGGTCCAGACACACGCCTCCGCGGGGCTGGCGGGCTCGGCTCCTGCGCTTGCGTGGCTTTCACGCTGGCTTTCGGGCTCGATATCGGCTTCGCGCGCCGACTCCGCGCCGGGGGCGCCGTCACAGCGTCGCTCAACCCAAGGGCCTCGGCAGCCGAGAGCAGGCGCTCGTACTCTGCCAGCACCGGGCGCAGCTCGTCGATGCGAGCGTCGATCTCCGCAGTGATGCTCGCCAGCACATCGCCGGCCATCAGACAGCCGCTCCGTGCAGGCCGCTGGTCGGACGATCGCGCACATCCCACCATCCGTTCACAGAGTCGAGCGCGCCACCGATGATGCCCTCGCGGAACGACACCGTGTCATTGAGCCGTGGCAGCGGCTCAACGGGCACGGGGACCTCGAGGAACTCGCACAGTGGCTCCCAGCCTTCCTTCGGGTTCCACACGAGCAGGCGCTCAGCCGGGACGGTGTCCTTGACGCGCTCGTTCCAGCGCTCCATCGCAGCGATCAGCCCAGCCTCCGTGGAGGGGTCACCGGCGAACGCACCGACTCCCTCCTCCCAGTTCATGTGGCTCATCAGCTTTATGTAGCGCCGCCACAACGGATCAACGACCGTGCGCGCTTCTGAGACGTGATGCATCACAGAGTCGCCGAAGAACATGCTCCAGATCGTCTCGTGCATGCTCGCCGCCCATTCCTCGCAACCGCGGACGCTGAGCAGCACCTTCGCCTCCGGGTAGCACTCGAGCAGCTCGCTGTAGTAGCGCGCCGAGGGCCAGTCCACTGTCGAATTGGCAGCACCGAAGATGCGCTCCCAGTCAGGCTTGCCTTCCGCCACTGCCTCCCACAGCGGAAGCTCACCCTCCAGGTTCGCCAGCAGGTCGCGCATGTGGTAGCACGGACCGAATCCGAGCTGTTCCAGCGCGAACATCTGAGTGGTGGTGGCGGTGCGCGGAAGCCCGGCGCCAATTACCTTCATGAGGGACTGCACATTTTCATTGATGTGTTTTTATCAGGTAGCTCAGTGGGAAGCCGCAACTACCGCGCGACGCGCAGATAGGCGAGCACCGCGAGCACTCGCCGGTGATCCTCGCCGCAGGCCCCCAGGTCGAGCTTGGAGAAAATGCTCGTGATGTGCTTCTCGACCGCTCCCGGCGTCACCACGAGGGCCTCCGCGATCGCCGTGTTCGAGCGTCCCTCGGCCATCAGCGCCAGCACCTCCTGCTCGCGTCCCGTGAGGCTCGCGAGCGTCTCACGCTTTGCGCCGTCTCGCGGCGCCAGCAGCTCGGCCACAACCTGCCTGTCGAGCACCGTGCCACCCGCCGCCACGCGTCGCAGCGCATCGAGAAAAGCGCGCACGTCGCCCACGCGCTCCTTGAGCAGGTAGCCGATGCCGGCGGTGTCATCGCCGATCAGCTCGCTGGCGTAGGCCGTCTCCACATACTGGGAGAGCACCAGCACGCCCAGTGCCGGCTGGCGTCTACGCGCCTCGATGGCCGCCAGCAGACCCTCGTCGCTGAACGTCGGTGGCAGGCGCACGTCGACGATCGCCAGGTCTGGTTCGTGGCCCGCGATCGCCCGCAGCAGGCCAGGGCCGTCCTCCACCTGCGCCACGACCTCGATGTCGTGCTCGCGCAGCAGCGCCACGAGGCCCTCGCGCAGCAGCGCCAGGTCCTCGGCGATCACTACCCGCAAGGCAGCCTCCCCTCGATGACCGTGCCCTCGCCCTCCGCGCTCTGCACCTGCAGGCGTCCGTCCAGCGCCTCCACGCGCGCCCGCAGGCCCGCCAATCCCGATCCCGCTGGGTCGGCGCCGCCGCGTCCGTCGTCGCCGACCAGGACCGTCAGCGTCCGGTGTCGATCGTCGATCACGATCCAGCTGCGCTGCGCCTGGGCGTGCTTGGCCGTGTTCGTCAGCGCCTCCGCGATCACGAAGTAGGCCGCGCTCTCGACCGCCGGCGCGAGGCCGCGGTGCAGTCTCGCCTCGACCGACGTGCCGAGACCGTAGCGAGCAGCCAGCGACTCCACGGCCGCCTGCAGGCCGCGATCGGCCAGCAACGGTGGCACGATCCCACGAGCAAGATCACGCAGCTCCTCGATCGCCTGGTGCGCCTCGTGCTGAGCATCGTTGATCAGGCGCCTGACCTCGGGCTGGTCCTGCACCCGCAGCTCCGCCCGCCCTAGCTGGAGCGTCAGTGCGACGAGCCGGGCCTGCGCGCCGTCGTGAAGGTCTCGCTCTATCCGTCTGAGCTCCGCCCCCTGCGCCACCACTGCCTGACGGCGGGTGTGCGTGAGCATGTCGATCCGCGCCCGTAGCGCACGGCGTCCATGGGCCACGAGCACACGGTCGTGCAGGGCGATCAGCGAATAGGCGCTGCCGGTCGTCGCCAGTCCCAGCAGCGCCCAGGCCGGCCAGAACGAGTGAACGCCTGCCAGCAACCACGTCAACAGCCAGGTGAAGATCAGGATCACCGCCGCGGCGCCTACCAGCGCCCACACGCAGGCCACCCGCCTGATGGCGCCCGGCGGATGGCGCCACGCCCAGCCGGCGGTGAAGTCTAGTAGCACCAGGTCGCCGAGCCCCAGCCAGGCCCACGCCGGCCAGAAGTAGCCCTGTCCGCCGATTGCCCATACCCCCAGCAGCAGCAGCGCCGTCAAGAACGCCAGCCGGCGCTCCAGCGAGCGTGCATATTCGCCGATCGACAGGCCCGCCGCGAGCGTTGGCATCCAGCGTCGCGGCGCCTGGAATGGCGCATCGGAGGAGAGCTGCGCGCGCTGATCCATCCCGGCAATGGTCTCACGGCCGAGCAGCCGCCGAGCTGCCGCGATCACACCGCCTTCGCCGCTTGGCGCTCGGCGCCCACCCGCTGCACCTCCCAAACCAGCCCCGCCCGCTCCAACGTCGCTATGACCAATCCCGAGATGTCGATCTCACCGCGGCCCAGGCCGTGGAACGCCGAGGTGGGAAACGCATGATGGTTGTTGTGCCACGCCTCCCCGAAAGAGAGCGGCGCGAGCCACAGCAGGTTGCGTGAATGATCGTCCGTGCGAAACCTGCGCCGGCCGAAGAAGTGACATAGCGAGTTGATGCTGTAGGTCACGTGGTGGAGCAGCAGGATGCGCACGGCGCCACCCCACAGCAGCGCCTCCAGGCCCGCTCCCAGCGTGCCGCCGATGAGCAAGCCGAGGCCAAACGGGATCGCCAGGCCGAGCAGCGACCACAGCACGAAGGTCCTGTCCACGAACGCCACCACCGGGTCGGCCAGCAGGTCGGGCGCAAAACGTTCGCGCGCCCCGCGCTGGGTGTGATCGAACAGCCAGCCCACATGCGCGTGGAGCAAACCCCGCAGCGCTCCCCGCCAACCGCCGCCGTGGTCGACGTGCGGGCTGTGCGGGTCACCCAGCCGGTCGGTGTAAGCGTGGTGCTTGCGATGGTCGGCCACCCACGAGATCACCGGCCCCTCGACTGACATCGTGCCGAGGACCGCGAGCACGCCGCGCAGCCAGGGCGACGTCTTGAAGCTGCGGTGCGTCAGCAGCCTGTGAAAGCCGACCGTCACGCCGAGACCAGTGGCCAGGTACATGACGGCCAGGATCGCCACGTCGCGCCAGTCCAGCTCGCGGTTCCACAGCTGCCAGCCCGCAAGCACCAGCAACAGTGGTGGAACGCCCGTGATCAAGCCTGTTATCGCGCGATCGACGTTTTCCAGGACCGGGACCTGGATCTCCTCGGGCGTGGGGCCATCGTGAGCGTCGCCGGGACTCAGCGGCTCGAGATCCACAGGTGCGGGCGGCTGCTCGAGGACGTTTGCGCCGAGATCGCTCATCCACTGAATCCTGAGCGCCGACGCTCTCCCTGTCGATGCGGTGTCCCACCGACCGAGGCACGGTCCACCCCCGACACAACGCTCGGGATAGCCCCCGCCCACAACTTCCCGTACACCAGGCGCTACTGTGCATGAAGGTATGCGCACGAGGCCGATATGAGCGCGACTGACTCGCTGGAGCTGCATGAGCTGAGCCTCCACGGCCATCGTCTGGCCTACCGCCAGGCCGGCAGCGGCCCGGTAGTGGTCCTGATCCACGGCATCACCTCCGACTCGAGCACGTGGCGACGCGTGATGCCCTACCTGGCCAAGCGCTTCACCGTGATCGCGCCTGACCTGATCGGGCACGGGGCCTCAGCCAAGCCCAAGGGTGACTACTCGCTCGGGGCTCACGCCAGCGCCGTACGCGACCTGCTGGTGGCGCTGGGGCACGACAGCGCGAGCTTCGTCGGGCACTCCCTCGGCGGAGGCATCGCCATGCAGATCTCCTACCAGTTCCCCGAGCGCTGCCAGCGGCTCGTGCTCGTCGACAGCGGCGGGCTGGGCCGCGATGTGAGCCTGCTCCTGCGCGCCGCCACGCTCCCCGGCTCGGAGCTCGTGCTGCCCCTGCTCGCAGCAACGCGACTGCTCGACGCGGGGCGCCTGGCCGGCGGTGCGCTCGCCCGTCTCGGCCTCAAGGCGGGCACGGACATCGAGGAGATCGCGCGCGGGCACGCGTCGCTGTCGGACCCCGAGGCCCGCGGCGCCTTCATCAACACCCTGCGCTCCGTCGTCGGACCCGGCGGCCAGCGTGTTAACGCGTCCAACCGGCTGTACCTCGCCAAGCACCTCCCGCTGCTGCTCTTGTGGGGCGAGCACGACTCGCTGATACCGGCCTCGCACGGGCGCTCCACGCACGAGCAGCTTCCTGGCAGCCGCCTGGAGGTGTTCGCCGACTCCGGGCACTTCCCGCAGCTCGACGAGCCCGAGCGCTTCCTGGACGTGCTGCTCGACTTCATCGACTCGACCGAGCCGTCCACGCTCGACGCCGGCGGCTGGCGCGAGCTGTTGATGGCCGGTTAGGGCACCTGCGCTCGGGGCGTTAGGCGGCCTTGATGCCCTCGCGCGCGGCGGCCTTCAGGACCTTCTGATCGAACGACGAGACCGCCGAGCTCGTGTGCTTCGCGGTCGCGAGGCAGTAGGCGTCTGGGAGGCTGATGGGGTGGCGTTGTCGCAGGCGCGCAGCCTCGACCCCGATCGCCTCGTTCGGCTGGTGCACGGTGACGCCGAGGGCGGCGATCGCCTCCCGCGCAGCAGCGAGCTTCGACACGTCTGCCGAGGGAGCGATCAGCACCTCGGTCAGGTTCACGAGGCTGACAGCGCAAGCGTCTTGATCCTCGCGCCACTTGGTGAACAGCGCGCGAGCACGAGGATGATGCGGGTCGCTGCCGTCAAGCGCTCCGATCAGGACGTCCGCGTCGAGGAGCAGCTTCACCGCAGCTCATCGTCGGCGTCGAGCTGCTGGAGATAGCCGACGGGGTAGGTGCCAGTCAGCGTCCCGAACGCATCCTCGAAGGTCGCAGTCGTGCGGCGGATCCGCAGCTCCCCGTCACCGACCGGCTCGACCGTGACTCGCTCGCCTGCGTGCAGCCCGACCTCGTCGAGCGCCGTCACGGGAATAGTGACCTGGTTCTTGGTCGAAATTCGCGGCATCCCTTTACTTTAGCGGTAAAGGCGCCGGCTCCCCCGGGGCCGGCGAGACGCTCCTAGCTCAGGCCGGGCGCACGTCGAGCACGACCTTGCCCGTGGCGCGACGCTCGTCCAGGCACTTCAGCGCATCCGCGGCGCGCTCGAGCGGAAAGCGCGGACCCACGATCGGGCGGACGAAGCCCGCATCGACCATCAGCCCCACCTCCGCGCCGATCTCGCGGTTGACCTCGGGCTTGCCCAGCACGTAGGCGCCCCAGCCGGCGCCCACCACCTCCGTGTTCTTGAGCAGCAATCGGTTGACCTTGACCTCGGGGATCTACCCGCCTGTGAAGCCGACCACGACCAGGCGTCCGTTCTCGCGTAGCGAGCGCAGGCTGTCGGTGAAGCGATCGCCGCCCACTGGGTCGAGCACCACGTCGACGCCGCCGCCCGAGAGCTCTTTGACCTCGTCCTTCCAGCTCTCGCTAAGCATCACCACGTGATCTGCGCCGGCTGCCGCGGCCACGCTGCGCTTCTCCTCGGTGGAGACCAGCGCGATCGTGCTGGCGCCAACCGCCTTGGCGACCTGCAGGGAGGCCGTGCCCACACCACCGGCAGCACCGTGCACGAGCACGCTCTCGCCCTGTTTCAGGCGCCCGCGCAGCACCAGCGAGAAGTAGGCCGTGTGGTAGTTGAGGATCAGTCCCGCTCCCTGCGCGAAGTCGAGATCGTCGGCGAGCGGGAAGGTGAAGTAGTCGGGGGCAACCGCCGTCTCGGCAAAGCCGCCGAGGGCGCAGAAGGCCGCCACCCGGTCGCCTGGTGCCACGGTCGCTCCGGGGGGAGCACTGCGCACGATCCCAGCGACCTCGCTACCAGGCACGAACGGCAGGGGCGGTTTCATCTGGTATTCGCCACGCGTCTGCAGCAGCTCCGGAAAGGACACGCCGGCGACGTGGACGTCGACGAGCACCCCCTCGCCGGGCGTGAGCATGTGCGAGGCCTCCGGCTCAGGGATGTCAACGAGAGACAGCGCGCTGTACGG
The DNA here is from genome assembly GCA_036264155.1 of Solirubrobacteraceae bacterium. Classification (GTDB taxonomy): domain Bacteria; phylum Actinomycetota; class Thermoleophilia; order Solirubrobacterales; family Solirubrobacteraceae; genus Palsa-744. Next base: position 4,791 of record DATARM010000017.1, on the reverse strand, counting down.
TCCCGTCTCGGCGACTATCTGGATAGCTCTCATGCGGTTGATTATGTCCGAGCGCGCCAGGGCAGGCCGCGCGCCTTCGCATGACATCGTCGTACACTCAGCTGTAGATGAGAAGCACAGCTGTAGCGATCACAACTCTGCTGGCAGGTTTCCTGCTCGCGAACATGCTCGGTGTTGCCGTGGCCGAAGCGCCCGCTCCCACCGCCCCGCGCACGATCAGCGTCGAGGGGGTCGCCTCGGTGCCGATCGGCCAGGCCGACAACGCTGCGAGCGCCACGGCGGTCTACCGCCAAGGGATGGCCGGCGCCGTCGCCGACGGTCAGAGCAAGGCTGAATTCTTGGTGGGCAAGGTGAGCGCAACGCTCGGCGCCGTGCAGAGCCTCGGCGAAGGAGGCGGAGAAATCTCCTGCACCGCCAGCGAAGCTTCAGGCTACGCGGAATACGAAGGCGAACAACCGGACTTCGGCTCGGTCTCGCAGGGCGGCGTCACTTATGCCGCCGCGCCCAAGGCCGCCCATGTCGTGAAGCCTAAGTCGAAGGCGAAGACCCATCCCGTGGCCAAAAAGGCAACGGCCGGAAGCTGCACGCTGACCGCTCGCGTCGCGGTCGTCTACGCGATCAGCTGAGCGACTGGCGTCAAGGGCGGCGGCCCACGCCGAGGATGTGGGGAGCGGCTGGTAGGAAGCGACTGGGGCTATATGCGAACCGCTCGCAGCTCTCGAGCTCGAACCCGGCCGCCGTGATCGCCGCGGCGGTGTCGCGACCGAGGTGACAGCCACCGGCCAGGTGCGGCCAGAGGGTGGCGTCGGCCAGATCCTGGATGCGGGCCTCGCCACGTCTGAGGGCCCGAACGTGCTCATAGAAATGGAGCGTCCCGCCGGGGCGGATCACGTGGAACAGCTCTGTGAGCGCCTGGCGCTGATTGGGAACCGTGCACAGCACCAGCGAGACGACCCCAGCGTCGAATGAGCCCTCCGCGAAGTCGAGCGCGCCGGCCCTTGCGTCGTGGACCGACACCCGCATCCCCACCTCGGCGGCGGCGCGCACCGCGCGCTCGCGCAGGTGACGCTCTGGCTCGACCGCAATGAGCTCGTCGACCGTGTCGGGATAGTGCGCGAAGTTCGAGCCTGCTCCCGCGCCCAGCTCGAGCACGCGGCCGCTCGTCGCCGCCAGCAGGGCGCGGCGGTGCTCTGCTCCACCGCGCGATTCCGCCGCTCGCGCCAGGCGCGCGTAGACGCGCGCGAACACCGGGTGGTCGACCGCCTCGCTCGAGTGGATTGGCTGCTCACTCATTCGACGTGGAGCACGGCCTTGCCCGCGATCCTGCGCTCCAACAGCGCCTCGATCGCCTCCGCTGCTTCCGTCCAGGAGCTCTCGCGATCGATCGAGCACTCCAGACGACCGCCCTCGACGAGCTTTACGAGCCTGCCCAGGTCGAGCGTGCCCGAGCGTTCCCGCTCGAGCAGCGCGAACACGAAGATGCCATGCAGACGCGCACCGGGTGCGCGTCCGAAGAACGCCCGCGTCGGGAACTCCACCGGCTCGGGGTCGCTCGAAGCGAACGACACGATCGCGCCGAAGGGAGCCACGCGCTGCATGGCCGCCCCCAGCGTCGCTCCGCCGACGCCCTCGACGATGCCGTGGAACTCAGGCCCGGAGGGATCGAGCTCGTGCAGCACCTCATCAGCGCCCAACTCCGTAAGGCCCCGTGCACGCTCTGCGCTGGCCGAGACGCCCGTCACGTGTGCGCCCGCCATCTTCGCCAGCTGGACCGCGAAGCGGCCCACACCGCCACTGGCGCCCGTGACGAGCACCCTTCGAGCGAGCACCGGACCGATGATGTCCAGCGCCTTCAGCGCCGTGAGACCCGCGACTGGCAGGGTCGAGGCCTGGGCGTCGGTGACCCCATCGGGCAGGACGGCGAGCACATCGGTGCCGATCGCCGCCAGCTGTGCCCAGCCGGCGCCGCGGGAGACCCCCACCACACGTGTGCCCGCCGGTGGCCCCGTCCCGTCCGCAGCCGCCCGCTCGACCACGCCGGCCACGTCCCAGCCGGTGAGCTTGCCGGCTTCCGTGTCAGCCAGGCGCCTGGTCTCGCCCCGATTCAGCGAGAAGGCCGTGACGCGTACGAGCGCCTGGCCGGACAGCGGGCTCGGCTCGGGGACCTCGCGCAGCTCGACGTTTCCAGGAGCTCCAGGCGAGGCGGTGAGAGCGAGCATGCGCTCGATCCTAGTCCGCTCGCGTCAGCTCTCGGCGTAGCGCGCGACCGTGAAGGAGATCAGCACGGGAACGTGCACCGCGAACACCACCAGCGAGAGCGTCAGCACGACCAGCGGGCCGCCGCTCAGGTTGTTGCGCAGGAACGCGTACTCGATCATCCCCGCGATCACCACATAGGCGAGCAGCGCCCAGCGGGCGACCTCGAAGAAGCGCCCCCAGGCGAAGTCGGGCACGCGGGCCAGCGACGCGATGTTGCCCGCGAGCAGCAGTGCCGAGGCGCACAGCAGGACGATGGCCGGCGCGAGCGTGACGTGGTTGGGGATGTGCGAGGAGAGGTAGATGCCAGCGGCAACGATCAGGGCCAGCGAGAGCATCCCGACCTGGGTCACCGGGGGGAGCCGGCGCTCGTTCATCCGGTTGCCAACTTGGTCATGATCACGAACGTGGCCACTTGCATCGCGCCCGTCGCGCCGGCCGTGTAGATGAAGCGTTTCATCAGCCGCTCGATCACCTCGGGATTGGGCCGCGGCTTCTTCATCTCGACCAGCACCGCTATGTTCGCCGGCTCGAGCAACCCCAGGGCGATTACGGCCATGATGCCGACCACGATGTAGCTCGCCACGATCCAGCCGTGCAGCGCATAGCTGCTCTGGGTGTTTCCGAGCTTGGTCGCAAGCTGCCAGCCCGCAGACAGCGTGACGATCACGGCCGTGGGCATGATCAGCACCATCTTGGGCATCAGCTTCGTGGTGAACTCCATCCGTGCCGGGATCGACATGCGCCCGATGATCGGCCCCAGCACGAAGCCAAGGAACAGGTCGACGATCGTCCACGTCGCACCGCCCACCACGTGCAGGAACATCAGCGGCCACAGTTCGTTCACAGCGATTCCAACGATCACCAGCACGAGCACGAAGGCCACGATCGGCAGCCCGGCCCGCGGAACGATCTGGAAGTCCGGCCGCTCCATGGCGGGAGGATGAGCCTCTACCGCGGCCCCCGCCGACGATGGGATGGCAACGTCCGCCATCCGCGCAATCTAACGCGCGGGCCGGCGAAATGCTAGAGGCGCGAGCCCTTCACGGTCCGGGCGCGAGTCGGCATAGATCCAGCTGGCTGCCGCGGTCACAGCCGAGACCACCAGCACCGACGGCCACGCGCCGATAGCGAGCGCCAGCACGTGCGAGACGACGAACGCGGTAAACGCAACACCTGTCAGCGCAGCCGCCGTGCGCGGCCCACGACGCTGAGCCCACGCGCGCATGCACCACACCCCGCCAGCCAGCATCACCACGCCACCAAGCGGCCTCGAGCCGCTGGCCACCGCCACGCCGAATCCGGCGATCAGCGAGCCTGCCGCGATGGGAGCGGTGGGAACGGGGCGCATCGGCTGAGCGTAGCGCCAAGGCAGTTACGACTTCCTCGGGCGAGGCGATCACGGCGCGGCCGCCGATCAGGGCGGAGAGGACGACGTTTGCGTCAGCGACTACGACGGGCGGCAGCGAAATCGTCCAGCACCTCAGACTCGCTTGTACCCGCTGCGGCTAGCTGCGCGCCGACCTGCTCTGACAGGCGCAGGAACACCTCTCGGCGCACCTCGACCGGTAGCTCCGGTGTATCCCAGGGCAGGAAGAAACCCGCCGGCGTGCCTTCGCGCGTCACAAGGATTACATCCTCAGAGCGGAACATCTCGGTCGCGTGGTCACGGAAGTCACGGACGGTCACAACCTTCATGTGGGCACCTCAGTGGTCACATGAGGGTCGTAACAGCTTGGGCGCAGATCTGAGCCGCTCGAGAGGCAAGATTGCAGTCGGATGCCGTTCGAAGCAAGCGCTGCTGTTCTGTTTGACCTCGATTGTGTGCTAATTGATTCCCCGGTTGGCCATCAGCAGTTGCATCAACGACGCGCTCATTACTCAGGGTTTCCCTAAACGGCCGCTTGGTTCACTTAGCGGTTCATCGGGCCGCCCGCTTTACGCTCGCCTTCGCCGAGCCCACTGATCGGTCCCAGGATTCCCAGCTCGTGCTGGCTTGCGGGCCAGCTACCTCGCCTGGTACGCCGAGGCATCGCTGCGCGAAACTACTGTCGTCCCGGAAGATCACCGACGTCCTTACCGCGCTGTCTGCCCGTCACTGGCTAGCGGTCGCCACATCCAAGCCCCGCGCGTTCGCGGAGCCGCTGCTCACATCGCTCGATCTCCAGCCGCTTCGAGCTGCTCGCCGCCCCCGGCCTGGACGCTCACCGAGAGGACAAGGCCGCCACAATCCGTGGCGCGCTATCGGCGCTGCGCACGGCCCGCGCGGTGATGATCGGCGACCGACCATTCGACATTACCGGCACCCACGCCTACGCCGTCCCGGTATTGGCGTGACATGGGGCATAGGCAGCAGACAGGAGCTTGCAGCCGTGGGCGCCGCCGAGCACCTCGGATCACTCGGTTTGGAACGCTGCACGTGGCTGGAAGCCTCGTGTTTGCGCTACCGCAACGACACTGGCAGTCGCCGAGATGGCGAGTGCGATGGCGAGCGTGGCGATGCCGAGTTGCCACGCGGGGGCGTCGTGAACTGAT
>DATARM010000002.1:0-4196 GCA_036264155.1 Solirubrobacteraceae bacterium | reverse complement strand
GACCATCTCGCGCCAGTGCTCCACGGTGTCCTTGAGAAAGCCGCGGGGGCCGCCGAAGCCGGCATTGGCGAACGCGAGGTCGATCCTGCCGAACGCGTCGAGGGCGCTGGCGACCATCTGCTGTTGCTGCTCCCACTCGCTCACGTCGCAGCGCACGGCCAGCGCGTGCTCGGGGCCGCCGAGCTCCTCTGCCAGGCCCTCCAAGCGCTCGAGCGAGCGCGCGGCGAGGACTACGCGCCAGCCCTCGGCGCGCGCTCTGCGGGCTGTGGCTGCGCCGATGCCCGAGGAGGCACCGGTCATCAGAAAGACGCGCTCTGCGGAGTTGCTCTCGTTGCTCATGTTCGCTGGGGCTCCTTGCATCGGGGTTTGCATCACGGGCAGGCACCTACCCATACCCGATTCCGGGTGCTGTGCACGGCCCGCTGCTGTCACGATGGTCCGATGCTGCACGATCGCGCGAGGATCCATGTCCAGGCCGGGAGCGGCGGCGATGGTTGCCTGAGCTTTCGCCGCGAAGCGCATGTTCCCCGTGGCGGTCCCGACGGGGGCGACGGCGGGCGTGGGGGAGAGGTGGAGTTCGTGTGCGACGACTCGCTGCGCGACCTGCAGAGCTTCAGACGCAAGAGTCACTACCGCGCGGGACGCGGCGGCCACGGCGAAGGCGCGCAGCGCCACGGTGCCGACGGGCGCACGCTCAGCATCCGTGTGCCTCCGGGCACGCAGATCGTCGGGCCTCCAGATCAGGAGGGAGACCTGGAAGGGCGCCGCTGGGAGCTGCTCGCGGCTGGGCAGCGGGCAGTGGTGGCCCGCGGCGGCAGCGGCGGCAAGGGCAACAGGCACTTCACCACGCCCACCCGCCAGGCGCCGCGCTTTGCCGAGCGCGGCCTGCCCGGAGAGGAAGGCTGGCTCGAGCTGCAGCTGAAGCTGCTGGCCGACGTGGGGCTCGTGGGCCTGCCCAACGCGGGCAAGTCCTCGCTGCTCTCCCGCCTCACGCGGGCGGCGCCCAAGATCGCCAGCTACCCGTTCACGACGCTCTCACCGGTACTGGGTGTGCTCGAGGGAGCTGAGCGCCAGCTGATCGTGGCCGACATCCCCGGCCTGATCGAGGGCGCAAGCGAAGGCGCGGGCCTGGGGCACGACTTCCTCGCCCACGTGGAGCGCACGCGTCTGCTCGTGCACGTGCTCGACCTGGCGCCCGAGCTCTCCCAGGAGGAGGGGGCCGACCCGGTCTCCAATCATGCGACGATCGAGCGCGAGCTGGCCGCGCACGACGAGCGCCTGGCGCGCCTGCCGCGGATCCTGGTGCTGTCCAAGGCCGACCTCGTGCCGGCGGAGCGAGCGCAGGCGGCGGTGGCCGAGTGGCAGGAGCGGCTGGGTCCCGAGGTGCCGGTTCTCGCCACCTCGAGCGCCACTCGGGCCGGCGTGGAGGAGCTTGGTGAGGAGCTACTCAGGCGCGTGCCTGCGCTCCGCGCCGAGGACACGAGCGAGCAGAGAGAGACGGCCCGCTCGAGCAGCGATGAGGAGATGGTGGAGTACATGGTCTTCCGCCCGGCCGTCGCGGGGGGCTTTCACGTCGAGCGCGTCGGCAACGGCGCCTTTGCCGTGAGGGGCGCCGGGATCGAGCGCCTGCTGATGCGCTACGACGTGGACAACGAGGATGCGATGGCCTACCTCGAGGGCCGGCTTCGCAAGATCGGCGTGCTGAGGGCGCTCGAGGCCGAGGGCTTCCAGCCGGGCGATGAGATCGAGATCGCGGGCATGAGCTTCGAGCTCGACCCCAGCGCCGACGCCTAAGCTCCAGGACATGAGACGTGTGGTCGTCAAGCTCGGATCGAGCGTCGTCGCGGACAGCGACGGTGCGCTGCGCACGGACGTGCTGGGCGCGGTCTGCGAGCAGCTGGCGGGGGTGCACCGCGCGGGCTGGGATGTGGTCGTGGTGACGAGCGGCGCGATCGCCCGGGGGATGCGCGTGATGGATCTGCCCCAACGCCCCACATCTGTGGGCGCCCTGCAGGCTGCGAGCGCCGTGGGGCAGGGCAAGCTCTACCGCGTGTATGACGAGCTGCTGCGCGAGCGCGAGGTGACGAGCGCCCAGGTGCTGCTGACGTTCTTCGACATGAGCGCTCGCACCCACTACCTCAACGCGCGCCAGACGCTCAGCACCTTGTTGGAGTGGCGGGTGCTGCCGGTGATCAACGAGAACGACACGACGGCCACAGATGAGATCTCCTTCGGCGACAACGACTTCCTCGCCGCCCAGGTGGCGGTTCTGATCGGCGCGGACGAGCTGATCCTGCTGACGGACATCGACGGGCTGTTCACGGCCGATCCGCGGCTGTACCCGGACGCCCACATCGTCCCGGAGGTGAGCGACCTGTCTGTGCTCGACGGGCTGGAGATCGGGCACACGACCTCACCGCTGGGGTCGGGTGGCATGCGCTCGAAGGTCGTGGCGGCGGAGATGGCCACGGCGGCCGGCATCGCCACGGTGATCTGCAACGGGCGCCGTCCCGAGGCGCTGGCGGCGGTGCTGGCCGGGGAGCGCGAGGGCACTCGCTTCGCGGCCGGGGAGGCGCGCTACTCGAGCTTCAAGCTGTGGCTGAAGTACGCCAAGCCCTCCCGGGGGACGCTCGTGATCGACACGGGCGCGGTGCGAGCGGTGCGCGAGGGCAGCGCGAGCCTGCTCCCCGTGGGCGTGGTCGAGGTGATCGGCGACTTCGACGCCGGCGATGCGGTGGACATCGCGCCGCGACCCGAGAACGGCGAGGGGCCGGGGCGGACGCTCGCCAAGGGAATCTGCAACTACTCCGCCGAGGAGCTGCGCCGGGTGATCGGACTGAAGTCCGAGGCCGTCCGCAGCGTGCTCCCGCGGGCAACCCAGGAGGCCGTCCACCGGGACTACCTCGTGGTGGACTGATACGGCCCTGTCGTACCCTTAGGGGATGGCCATAGCCGTCTCATCGGTGTCCGAGACCTGCCGCGCGGCCAAGCGCGCGGCGCGGATCCTCGCCCGCACAGACACCGCAACCAAGGACGCCGCCCTGGAGGCGATCGCGACCGCGCTGGAGGTGCGCCAGGAGGAGATCCTGGCGGCCAACGAGCGCGACATGGAACTCGCCCACGCAGCCGGGGTCGAGGCGGCGCTGCTCGACCGCCTGCGCCTGGATCAACTGCGCATAGCGGCGATCGCGCTGGCCGTGCGCCAGATCGCGGCGCTGGGCGACCCCGTCGGTGAGGTGATTGACGGGCACCGGCTGGCCAACGGTCTCGACGTGCGCAAGGTGCGCGTGCCACTGGGCGTCGTGGCCGTCGTCTACGAGGCCAGGCCGAATGTAACGATCGACGCGGCGGCGCTGTGCTTGAAGTCGGGCAACGCAATCGTCCTGCGCGGATCTTCGACGGCCACGCACTCCAATGGGGCGCTCGCCCAGATCGCCGCCGAGGCCGCCGTCGAGGCAGGGCTCCCCGAGGGCTCGGTCAGCCTGGTGGCCGGCGGTGGGCGCGAGGAGCTGGCGGAGCTGGCCACGCAGCAGGGGGTAGTCGACCTGATCATCCCCCGCGGCGGTGAGAGCCTCAAGCAGGCGCTGCAGGCCGTTGCCACTGTGCCGGTCATCTACGCCGCCTCGGGCAACTGCCACGTATATGTCGATGCGAGCGCCGATCTCGACAGCGCCGAGGCGATCGTGCTGAACGCCAAGACCCAGCGCCCAGGCGTGTGCAATGCGGCGGAGACGCTGCTCGTGCACGAGCGGGTCGCCGCCGAGTTCCTGCCGCGCATCCTGCGCTCGCTGGGCGATGCCGAGGTGGTGGTGCGCGGCGACGAGCGCACGCTGGCGGCAGGCGCCGAGATGAGCGGCGTGCTACTCGAGCCGGCGGGCGAGGAGGACTGGGCGCGGGAGTACCTCGCGCCGCTCATCGCCGTCGGCGTGGTCGCCTCGGTGGAGGAGGCGATCGAGCACGTGGGGCGCCACGGCAGCGGCCACTCGGAGGCGATCGTCACGCAGGACACCTCGGCCGCGCGGGCGTTTCAGCTTGGCGTGGATGCGGCCTGCGTGTACGTGAACGCCTCGACGCGCTTCACCGACGGCGGCGAGTTCGGGCTGGGCGCGGAGATCGGCAACTCGACGCAGAAGCTGCACGCGCGCGGCCCGATCGGCCTGCGCGAGCTGTGCACGTTCAAGTACTTGATCGAAGGC
>DATARM010000173.1:0-3005 GCA_036264155.1 Solirubrobacteraceae bacterium | reverse complement strand
CCTCGCTACCGGCTCCCATGAGCTTCCTTTGTCTGGCGCCGTTCCTGGGCGCCGCAGAGGCGGCTCGGTACGTGGAGTCGAGGTCTGCCGAACAGCCATGAGCCCGCTACCGTTTGTGGGGTGGACATCTCCAAACATTCGCTGGGCTCATTGCCGGGGCGACCTGACGGCGGACAGGCTTTCGCGACGCAAGAGAGCCTCGAGACAGCTCTGACAGAGGCGCACCGGGATCTGCACGACCGGGTCCTACGCACTGTCCTGGACGCGCCGCCCGAGTCGACGCTCACCGCGGCGATCGACGCCCTGGTGAGGTTTGCGGCAGCGCGACCGCACACGGCTCAGCTGCTGGTGGGCGAGGCCATGGGTGGGGGCGCGCCCTCTCAGCAGCTGCGGGCGGAGGGTATCGCCGAGATCGCCCAGATGATCGAGCGTGCGTACCTGGCCGCGCCGACGCAGACGCTCGCGCCGGACCTGCCGACCGTAGGGGCGATCGGCGGCGTCTACCGTCTGCTCGACTCGATGTTGCACGGCGAGGAGCCGCTCAAGGTGCAGCTCGGTGACGAGCTCGCCACGTGGCTGGCGGGCTACGAGCGCCCACTGGCGCAGCATCGCTGGCGCTCACTGGATGCGCTCCCCCGCCCCGCAGTGAAGACGAGCCTGCCCCCAGTCGAGTCATCGCCACCAGAGGACGAGCGGCAGCGCATTCTTCTAGCGGCGGCCGAGGTGACGGCTCAGGGCTACGAGACCGCGAGCGAAGCCGCTATCTGCGCGGCCGCCGGGATCGACGAGACGACCTTCCATCGGTACTTCGCTGACAAGCGCGCGGCGTTCAAAGCGGTCCACGAGTTTCACTACCAACAGGTGATGAGCACCACCGCGGGCGCGTTCTTCTCCGGCGAGAACTGGCCGGAGCGGGTCTGGACCGCGGGAGCAGCATTCGCTGGATACATGCAGGCAAACCCAGCGCTCCTGCGCGCAACCTTCGTCGAAGGGTACGCGGGTGGACCACCGACGCTGCAGCGCGGTGAGGACATCGTGGCCGCGTTCACCATCTTCCTGCAGGAGGGCTACCAGTATCTCAACGGCAGGGACCAGCCATCGAGGTTGGCGCTCGCGGTGATTGGCGCGACGATCTTCGAGATCGGCTACGAGGGCGCTCGCCTGAGCCCCGAACCCGACATCGTGGGGTTGCTGGCGCCCGCCGTCTACGTTTGCCTCACGCCCTTCCTGGGAGCTGGGGCGACAGAGGAGCTCATCGACGCACAGCTCCACGCCGGATGAAGTAAGGACGTTGACAGTGGTCGGTCGCCAGCCAGACGGGAGAGCCTGTTGCTCATCCATGCCGGCAGCGTGTCGAGCACCAGCAGGTTCGTGAGCAGGCGCTCGTAGGCGATCGCCGCGTACGAGTCTTCCCGTACCGGGCCATGCCTGCGTGTCGAGGTCCGCATGCACGCTGCCGGTGCGCAAGAAGCGGCCAGCACCGGCTTTATCGTCGACTGCACCCGACTTGGACTATCCGCTCAGGCGAAGATTTCGGGCGCGATCGCCGAGATCCGCGCCCGTCGTGGCCTGACGCAAACACCAGCTCGGTGCTCAAACCGGCCTCCCGTGAGTACGTTGCCCAGATCGAGGCAGGCCGCACCGGAAGACTGCTCGAACAACTGCTGCAAGTGCTACGCCGCTCCGGGGCTGGCGTGACGGTCACCTACCCCGCGCGAGCATGGCCAAGCCTGAGGAGTCGCAGAGACCGCGCGATTCGATCTACCGGCCACCGCCGGGGCCTCTTGGCATCCGGCAGGCTGTCACCGGGCTGTCACCGACCACGCCCCGTGAATTACGGCTAGCCCACGGGACGATCGGCCTGGAGGTAGGCGTCCATCAAGCCGGCCGCCTGGTCCTCCGCCCCGGGCAGCAGGTGGCCGTAGCGATCGAGCGTGATCGAGATGTTCGCGTGACCCATAAACGTTGACAGTGCCTTTGCGTTGACGCCCGCTGCGATCATGAGGCTGGCGAACGTGTGGCGGCAGTCGTGCAGGGAGATGGGCCGCAGGCCGACCCTGCGCCAGGCACGGTGGGCGCGTTCGTAGAGCGGGGAGGCCGAGAACGGCAGGCCGCCCGTGCCGAACACGAGGCTGGGTGTGTCGGCGAGCACGGCGACGCTCAGCGGCTCGAGATGGGCGCGCAGGGCGGTTGCAATCGGGACCCGGCGGCGGCCGGCGTGGGACTTCGGAGCGACCATGCAGTGCTCCTTGGGATCCCATGCCTGAGTGACCTCGAGCACACCGTGGGCGAGGTCGACGTCGCACCAGCGCAGACCCATCAGCTCGCCGCGGCGGAGGCCCGCATACAAAGCGGTCGCCCACAGCACGCGATCGCGCGCGTTGAGCGCGGCGAGCAGCATCTCCGCCTCCGCCGGCGTCACGATCCGCACGCGCCCCAGGCGGACAGCCGGAAGCGAGAGCCCCACTGTGGGATTGACCGCGACCTCACGCCGGCGCCAACGGCAGATCGCCCGCACGGGCATGATCTGGTTGTGGACGGTCGACGGCTGCGCACCGGCCGCAAGCAGCCGGTCGGCGTAGGCCTGCACGTCATCGACGGTCAGCTCGGAGAGCCTGATCCTCCCAAACGCGCCGAGCAGACCGCCGTCGTGCGAGCCGCGCAGCGCCTGCTCGTAAGAGCGGATGGTGCTCGGCTTGTACACGTCCCCCGAGCGGGTTCTGACCGACCCCACGCGTGCGCCCTGCAGCCACAGGGCAGCCGCCTCACCGAACTTGATCGCGGAAGGCGCCCGCAGTTCGCGCCGTCGCAGCTTGCGATAGCTCTCCTCACGCCAGATCTTGGCGTCGCTGAGGCTGTCGAAGTGCTTGCGGATGCGCCTACCGTCACGCGCGCTCCACACCGCCGCTTGGTAGACCCTGCGGCAGTTGCAGCGCCCACCCAGTAGCGATGCGCAGCCGGCGCGGTGCTTGACAACTATTCCCACGTGGCGCACACGCGAGCCC
>DATARM010000120.1:0-2364 GCA_036264155.1 Solirubrobacteraceae bacterium | reverse complement strand
GCCAGCACCTCGTCCATGAACGGTTCGCGCAGCTCCTGTGGAAGCTGCTGCACGTGCGGGCCGAGCACGATCGTGGAGAGGAACTCGCGCGGCGCCTCGGGCTGGCGCGGAGCCGGCTGAAGCCAGCACTCGGCCGTGGCGAAGCCGGCTGCCAGCAGGCGCTCGCGCGTGACCTCGGCGGCGGCGTAGTTCCACGGCGGCTGCCAGCCCGCGAAGTGCTGGGCGTAGGGTTCGCGCTCGACCACCGCTTGGGCCTTGCCGCGGAGCGTCGTGATGTTGCCCTCTCCCCCGCACTGCGCGACCAGCTGGCCGCCGAGGCGCAGCGCACCGTGCAGCTGCGCGAACAGGCGCTCGTGGTCTTTGATCCAGTGGAAGGTGGCTGTCGAGAGGATCGCATCGACGCGCTCGCCAAGGTCGAGCTCGAGCAGGTACATCACGCGCACGTCAGCCCCAGGCCCAAGTCGCTCGCGTGCCGCGGCGACCATCGAGGGCGACTCGTCGATTGCAATCACACGCCCCCGAGGAACACGCTCGATCAGCGCTTCGGTGATGCGCCCCGAGCCGCACCCCGCATCGAGGATCACCTCATCGCCCTGCAACCGCAGGCGCTCCATCGTCTCGCGTCCCAGCGCCTCCATCGTCGCCGAGATGCGGTCGTAGCTGCTGCCGTCCCACTCACGTACTGGCATACGCGTGTACGTTATCACATACCACTGATGGCAGTGCTCTCGGCGACGAGCTCGCTCAGCACGCGCGAGAGCTGCCCGCCCTGCCAGGCGATCGGCGAGCGCACCGGCGGCCCCGCGTCCTCGACGATCAGCCGCGCGCCGGGGATGCTCGCCGCGTAGCGCACGCCCACGGCCAGCGGGTGGCCCGGATCGGCCCCATCGCGACTGGCCACGACGAGCGTCGGTATCGCGATCTCGCCCAGCTCGGCGATGTCCTCGAACGGGCGCGAGCGCGGTAGCGCTTCGAGCGCATCCGCCACCGCCTCGGGATGCTCGTGGGCGCCCAGGCGCTGGCGCAGGACCGTCTCGGTGGTCTTACGCCAGACCTCCGGCACGCGCTCGAGCTCATATGCGGCCACGAAGCCCTCCACGCCGCCCTCGCGCAGGCCGCGGGCGAGGGCGTCCCAGCGAGCCAGCTCCTGCTCCGTCAGCGGCTGGTCGGGCTCGAAGGCCGGCGTGATGATCGCGAGGCCCAGCACCCGCTCGGGGTGCGCGAGGGTGAAGCGCACGGCCGTGTGAGCACCCATGGAGGCGCCCGCAAGCACCGCCTGCTCGACCTCGGCGGCGTCGAGCACGGCCTCGAGGTCGAGCGCCAGGTGCTGGTAGTCGTAGCGGCCGTCAGAGGCGGGACTCGAACGTCCGTGACCGCGGGCGTCGTAGGCGATCACGCGGTGGCCAGAGCGCTCGAGCGAGCGCGAGCCCATCACCACGTAGCGGCGTGTTGCGCTGAGGCCGTGCAGCAGCACGATGGCCGGTCCCCGGCCGCTCTGCTCGCCGGCCAGCGTGGCGCCCTGCGAGCGCACGACCAGCTCGCTGGGCTCGACCGTCGCCATCGCTCGCGATCTCAGGCGGGGACGGCGGCGAGCGTGCGGATCAGCTCGGCGGAGCGCTGGGGCTGCTCCCAGAAGAACAGGTGGCCGACACCGTCGAAGATCTCCAGCTGGGCGTCGGGGATCAGCGAGGCGATCAGGCGCCCGTTCTGCACGGGCAGCATCTGATCCTCGGTCCCGTGGAGCACGAGCGTGGGCATCGTCAGCCCGCCCAGGCGTTCGCGCGTGTCGTGGGCGAGGATGGCCTGCGCCTGGGCCATGACCACCGGCACGGCCACAGCGCGACGCTGGGCGATCTCCAGGAACGTCGCGTAGGCGTCCTCCTCGCCGGCCTTCTGCGCCGAAACGTTGATCTCCCAGCCGGCGCGGATCGCGCGCTCGCGATCACCCGAGCTCATCGCCTCGAACAGGCGCTGGATCACCTCGGGGGCCGCGTGGGCGCTGCCCTCGCCACCGCAGTAGGTGCAGCCGAGCGTGAGCGTGAGCACGCTCTCAGGGTGTGCCAGCGCGAGCTCCTGGGCGACCATGCCGCCCATTGAGATGCCGAGCACGTGGGCCGCGTCTATCTCCAGCGCCGCCAGCAGCCCGTGGGCGTCCTCGGCCAGCTGGGCGATCGTTAGCTCGCCATCCAGGTGCGAGCTCTCGCCGACGCCGCGGTGGTCGTAGGCGATCACATCGAAGCTCTCTCGCAGCTCCGCCAGGAACGGCTCGCCCCAGTGGAGCGCAGTGCCGCTCATGCCCATGATCGCCAGCAGCGGCGGCCCTGAGCCGCTGCGTTCGTAGCTGAGCTCGATATCGCCCACGGG
>DATARM010000038.1:0-12148 GCA_036264155.1 Solirubrobacteraceae bacterium | reverse complement strand
AGCGAGTGGGAGCAGCAACAGCAGATGGTCGCCAGCGCCCTCGACGCGTTCGGCAGGATCGACCTCGCGTTCGCCAATGCCGGCTTCGGCGGCCCCCGCGGCTTTCTCAAGGACACCGTGGAGCACTGGCGCGAGATGGTCTTGACTAACGTCTACGGCGCGGCGCTGACGCTGCGCGCCACGATCCCGGCCCTCACCGACAGCCGCGGCCATTTGATTCTCACCTCGAGCGTCGCCGGGCGCCGGGCGCTGCCCGGATCGATGTACTCCTGCACCAAGCACGCCGTCACCGCCATGGGCGAGGCCGCGCGCAAAGACCTGCACGGCACGGGCGTGCGCGTGACCCTGATCGAGCCCGGAATGGTCGACACCCCCTTCTTCGAGAGCCGCCCGACCGACGCTCTGCAGGACGACGACATCGCCCGGGCTGTCCTCTACGCCGCCTCCCAGCCCCCGCACGTCAACGTCAACGAGATCCTCGTGCGCCCCACCGCCCAGGAGGGGTGAGTCGCCCGTGGCGCCGGGTGTGCCACTCGGCAGCGCTCAGGCGTGGGCGAGCCGGTGCGAGAAGTAGAAGCCCGCGCCGGCTGACGCACCGGCGATTGCAACCGTGCCGATCACGCCTTTGCGCGGCAGCTCGGCCCGCGCGAGGCCGGTGGCCAGGGCGTCCACCGAGTCCGCGAGCGCGCAGAGGAACTGCACGCGTGGCCCGAGCACGGGATCGTCGAGCGTCATCAGTGTCGTCAGGCCGAGTGAGAGGTCGCGCACGGCCAGACCCCGAGCCAGGTCCCCCACGACGGGCAACCGCGCGTTGGCCTCTCCCAGCCAGTGCGAGGTGACCTGCTCCGGCGCCACCAGGATCGCCGCGCCGAGCGCAGTGCGTCCGGCCGCGAGCAGCCAGGCGCCACGCCGCGGGGTCATGCCGGGCGCCTCAGCTCGTCTGCTCGGCGGGCAGCACGTTCACCACGCGCCCACGCCGGCCGGTGGTGAACTGCACCGTGCCCGCCGCGCGCGCGTAGAGCGTGTCGTCCTTGCCGATGCCCACGCCCGCACCGGGCTTGAAGCGGGTGCCGCGCTGGCGCACGATGATCTCGCCGCCCGTCACAGTCTCGCCGGCGAACGTCTTGACGCCCAGTCGCTGGGCGTTGGAGTCGCGGCCGTTGCGGCTTGAGCCGAGCCCCTTCTTATGAGCCATCTGCAGCCGTCTCTTTCTTCGCAGTCGCTTTCTTCGCTTTACCGGCGATGATCTCGACCACCTCGATCTGGGTCAGATCCTGGCGATGCCCGGTTCTGCGTTTGTAGCCACGCTTGGGCTTGAACTTGAACACGCGGAGCTTCTCGCCGCGCACGTGGGCCACGACCTTGGCCGTGACCTTCACGTCGGCGAGGCCGGCCTTGTCGAAGACAGCCTCGTCGGAGCGGTAGAGGATCGGCTCGAGCGCGATGTCGTCGCCCTCGGCGACAGCCAGGCGCTCCACGAGCAGCTTCTGGCCCCGCTCGACGCGGTACTGCTTGCCGCCCGTCTTCACGATCGCGTACATATCAGGTTGGTCTCGATTCTCTGACTTGGGGTAGTGCCCGAGCGATTGTGCCGCGGGCTACTCCGACGCCTTGGCCTTAGCAGCCGAACGGCGCCGTCCGCCCCTGCGGCCACGACGCCGAGGCTTGGATTGTAGGCCATCCTCGGCGCTCTCGCCCTCCCCCGCCGGCTCGGACTCCGGCGCCTCGCCCTGTGGCGTCTCCTCCACGGGGGCGGTCTCCGGGGCGGGCTCGTCCTCGGGCTCGGAGTCGACGCTCGTGCTCGACTCGCTCAGGCCGGCTTCGCGCCGGGCCTCGGCGTCCTCGCTGTCGGCCGGCGCGCGGCGGCGCCTGGAACGCGAAGCGGGCGCCTCAGAGCTCTTGCCCTGCTCCTCGGAGGAGCTTGAGCGCCGTCGGCCACGCCCACCGCTGCGGGTCGCAGGCGTGGGTCGCGCGGGAGCGCTCACGACCTCGCCGGACTCGTCGAGCAGCAGCGCCGTGGCCGCCGTGCGCCCGACCTCGTCGATGCGCACCATCCGCTTTTCGCCCACGCATGGGGCGGCGCCGGCGATCGAGATGATGTAGCCGTCGATTTTGGCCACCGCGTCGTCCACGTCGTACATGTGCGGCTCGACGATCTCCACCAGCACCTCATCGCCTTGGCGGAAGGGCAGCGCGCGCTCCTCCACCTCAGCGCGGGTGCCGACGAAGGTGATCGCGAAGTGATCCAGGGCGAGACCTTCGGAGCCCTCGAACAGGAACGACTTGCTCGTCTGGGACTCGAGCGCGTGCAGGACGCGCGAGTTGTGGCCGGTGAACTGGGTGCTCACCCGCGGGTTGACCTGCACGAGGAAGGCCTCCGCCTCGGGATGCTCCACGGCGACGTCGCGCAGGCGGCGCTCGAATTCGATCGCGATCGTCTCCTCCGAGCGGATCACGCCCTCGCCCTCGCACGTGGGACACGGCCGGCTCATGATCTCGCGCACGCCCTCGGTGACGTTCTGGCGGGTCATCTCAACCAGGCCGAGCTTGGATATCTCGGCGGTGAACGTCTTCGTGCGGTCCTCGTCCAGGGTCTTGCGCAGCACCTTCATGACCGCATCGCGATTGCGCGCGCGGGCCATGTCGATGAAGTCGATCACGATGATCCCGCCGATGTCGCGCAGGCGCAGCTGGTTGACGACCTCCTCGGCCGCCTCGAGGTTGGTCTTGGTGATCGTGTCCTCCAGGCCGGCGCCCTTGCCGCGCCCGATGAAGCTGCCCGAGTTGACGTCGATCACGGTCAGGGCCTCGGCGTAGTCGATGATCAGATAGCCGCCGCTGGGCAGATCCACGCGACGCGAGAGCACCCCGTCGATCGCCTTGTCGACGCCGTAGTTCTCGAACAGCGGCTCCTCCTGGGACCACAGCTCGACGCGCTCGACCAGCTCGGGTGCGGTGCGCGTGAAGAACGAGACGAGGCGGTGGTACTGCTGCTCGTCGTCGACGATCGCGCGCTCGAAGTGCGCCGAGAAGATGTCGCGCACGACCCGCACGGAGAGGTCAGCCTCCTGGAAGACCAGATCCGGCGCCACCGTGTCCTCGACGCGTTTGACCAGCACCTCGTGGAGCTTGTGCAGGTACTTGAGCTCGCGTTCGAAGTCCTCCCGCTTGGCCCCGTGAGCGGCCGTGCGAACGATCACGCCGCCGCTTCCCAGCTCGAGGTTGGCCGTCTGGCGGCGCAGGCGGTCGCGCTCGCGGTCCTCGAGGCGGCGCGAGACGCCGATGCCCTCGCCGGTGGGGGCGTAGACCATGTAGCGCCCGGCGATCGTCAGCTCCATCGACAGGCGCGCGCCCTTCGTCTTCAGGGGGTCCTTGACGACCTGCACGACGATCTCCTGGCCGGGGCTGAGCAGATCGGAGATCTTGCGTCCGCTGCCGCTGCCGCGCCCACGCTTGGGCGTCTCGACCCCCGGGAGCACGATCTCATCGACGTGCAGGAAGCCGTTCTTCTCGAGGCCGATGTCGACGAAAGCCGCCTCGAGGCCGGGCAGGACGTTGTCGACCTTGCCCTTGTAGATGTTGCCGACGATCGAGCGTCCGCCGCGGCGCTCGATGTAGAGCTCAGCGACCCGGTAGCCGGCCTCCGGAGATCCGCTGGCGCGCTTGCGCGCACGGCTGGAGGAGGAACGCGAGGCTGCGGGCGTTCCGCCGGCCTCCAGAAGCGCCACGCGCGTCTCCGCGCGGTCGACGCTGACAAGCACTTGCTTTTTCAATTTGATCCAGTCTTTCGATGAGGAAACAGGCCGAGCCGGTGTGAGGCCGCCGTGTGTGGCGGCATGTAGCCATCGTGCGCCGCTGCTGGGCGCGCCGCCCCGGAGGGCTGATGGTCTGATGTGAGTGCTCGGCGGACATTTGTCGTCTAGTAGCGCAGTACGCGGCCCTTCAGCGCTTGAGAGGCGCGCGCTTGCACGTAGATCGATTGCAACAGGCCAACGGCCAGCAGGGTTGTGATCACCGACGAGCCGCCATAGCTCATGAGCGGAAGCGTGACACCGGTGATGGGCATGATGCCAATTGTCATCCCTACGTTGACGAAAACCTGGAACATGAGCATAGCCGCTACTCCGGCAGCGATCAGCGAGCCGAACAGGTCCTTGGCCATCACCAGCACGCGCAGGGTGCGCGAGATCAGCAGGCCATACAGGAGCAGCACGAGCCCGGCGCCGACGAAGCCGTAGCGTTCGCCCACCGCCGCGAACACGAAGTCGGTGTGGCTCTCGGGCACGAAGTTGAGGGGAATCTGGGTCGAGTTGGACCCGCGACCGGTCTTCTGGCCCGAGCCGATCGCGATCTTGGACTCCTGCTGCTGGTAGGACGGTTCGGCCGTGCCTTCCTTGTGTGGCCCCGAGGAGGGGTGCAGGAAGGCCGTCAAACGTTCCACCTGGTAGGGCTTCAGCAGGTGCACGCCTGCCGCCGGCGCCGCGACGAGCACGAACGCGGCCGAGACGACCACCAGCAGGGCCACCGCGGTCAGGTGGCGCCAGGAGGAGCCTGCGATGAACAGGAGCATGTAGGCGATCACCATGTAGACCATCCCCGAGCCCAAGTCGGGCTGGGCGATCACGAACATGGCCGGCACGAGCGCCGTGACGATCACTCGCACGGTCGTGTCGCGCTCGCGCAGGCTGCGGGAGCGCTCGACCACGAACGCCGACAGCGACACGATCAACAGCACCTTCCCGAGCTCGGAGGCCTGGAAGGAGAACAGCGGGAATTCGATCGCGCGCTGCGAGCCGCGCGCAGCGTGCCCCAGCGCCAGGACCGCGAGGATGCTGAAGAGCAGCGCCCCGTAGATGACGTTCTTCAGCCGCCGCAGATGCGCGTAGTCGATGCGCGAGAGCACCGCCATGAACACCAGGCCCACGCCGAGGTAGACCGCCTGGCGGACCACGTAGTAGTGAGGGTCGCCGGGAATCAGGTTCTTGGTGGCGCCTTTGAGCGTCACGATCGAGCACAGGCACAGCCCAAGTACGGCCAGCGTGAGCAGCGGATCGAACGGCAGGCGCAGCGTGCGCGGAGGCGCCACGGGAGCGTCGTCGGGGGGCTGTATCGGGCTGAGTGGGCTCACAGCGTTTTCGAGCTCCCGGCGACGAACTTCTCCGCCTTCCCATACCACTTGGATGCCATCAGGCGCGCGATCGGAGCGGCCGTTTCAGCGCCGAAGCCGCCCTGCTCGACGGTGACGGCGATCACGATCGGACGGGAGGCGTTGCCGAGGTAGCACATGTACCAGGACTGGTCTTCCTGGGTGGCGTGCTGAGCCGTGCCCGTCTTCCCATACACGGGGTCCTGGGCTTGATCCCAGCCCGCCCACACTTCGGCCGAGGTGCCGCCGGGCTGGCTTGCTGCCTCGTGGATGCCTTCCATCACGAGGCTCAGGTTGGAGTAGTCGAGGTGCACGTGGCTCTGCGGCGGGAAGCTCAGGCTCTGCACCAAGCCGCCGCTCGATTCGTCGATCTCCATCCCCAGGTGCGGCGTCACAACGGTGCCTTCACCGCCGTTGCGATAGGCGTTGGCGAGCGTCGAGTAGGCGACGGCCATCTGCAGCGGATCGGTCAGCAGGTCGCCCTGCCCGACCGCGAGGTGCATGTTGTCGCCGACGCTCCACGGGCGGATTTCCGAGACGATCCCGCAGGAGGCGCGGTGGGTCTTGCGCCGGCAGGCGAGTTCTTCGTTGTTGACGTTTTCGCGCCATTTCGCGTCGGGGACCACGCCCGTCAGCTCGCTCGGCAGATCGATCCCCGTGGGGCGGCCGATCCCGAGCTTGCGCGCCATGTTCTGGATCACGTCGCCGTGGGAGTTGGCGCGCTCGCCGACTTCGAAGAAGTAGGTGTCGGAGGAGACCTTCAGCGCTTCGACGAGCCCCACGGGACCGTAGTCGGTGTGCCCGGAGTTGCAGAACTGCTCGGTGGAGACCGATATGCAGGAACCGCTGCCGAGCCCTTCGCCGGGCGTGATCACGCCGCCTTCCAGAGCGGCCATGGCGGTGATCGGCTTGAACGTGGAGCCTGTCGGATAGGCGCCGTTGACGGCCCTGTTGGTGAGCGGGCCACTGGCGCTGCCGCTGCCCTGCAGCGCCGCGTATTCGGAGGGTGTGAGCGGCTTGGCGAACTTGTTGGGGTCATAGCCTGGGTAGGAGCCGAGCGCGAGCACCTGCCCGTTGCGCGGGTCCATCGCCACGAACGCCCCTGCGTCGGCCGGTTTGC
The DNA here is from genome assembly GCA_036264155.1 of Solirubrobacteraceae bacterium. Classification (GTDB taxonomy): domain Bacteria; phylum Actinomycetota; class Thermoleophilia; order Solirubrobacterales; family Solirubrobacteraceae; genus Palsa-744. Next base: position 5,882 of record DATARM010000038.1, on the reverse strand, counting down.
CGCCCGCTCGAGCGCGTTCGATCCCTTCCAGCAGCGCCTTTTCGCCCTCCTTCTGCAGCCCCAGATCGAGCGTCGTGCGCAGGCTGTGCCCGGCCAGCGGCGCCTGCGGCTTGAGCGTCGCGCTGGGGACCGATTCGCCGGCGGCGTTGACCTGCACGCGCTGCACCCCGGGCGTCCCCCGCAGATAGCGGTCGTAGTAGAACTCGAGGCCCTGCTGACCGACCACGGTGCCCGCCAGCACCCCACGGAAGGCGTTCAGCTTGAGCTCGGCTTCAGAGGCCTGGTCGACGTAGCCGAGCGCCTGCGAAGCCAGTTCTCCGTAGGGGTAGGCGCGGATCGAGACAGGCTGCTGGACCACACCCGGGAATTCGTTCTGACGCTCACCGAGGTAGGTGAGCGCCCCCTCGCCGGCGTCGGTCTTGATCGTCACGTCGGCATAGGGCGTGGCCGTGATCCCCTGCACGACGCGTTCGTCGATCGTGCGGGGGCTGAGGTCGATCACGCGGCCGAGCCGGCGGAAGAGCGCGCGCACCTTCACCGCCGAGGCGGGTAGCGCCGGGACGGGCACCTGCGGCAGGTGCGCGGCCACCTTTAGCTCGTGCAGTTCGTGGCGCTGAGCGGCGGTGGTGTGCCCGGTGGAGCTGATCGAGGTGCGCTCGAAGCGGCTCAGGGCTCCTGTGGCGTAGCGGTAGCGGACTTCGGCCTTGTGCAGGCTCGTCTGATAGGCGAGGGCCTGCTGGCTGACGGCTGCTGGCAGATCGTGCGGGACGACCTGAACCGCGTTGGTCGTGCGACTGGTGACGATGGGTTGGCCTTCGCGGTCGAGGATCTGCCCGCGCGGGGCCGCGATCGGCAGATCGCGCACGCGGTTGGCGTTGGCCTGCTGCACGTACTGTTCGCCCGAGAGCACCTGCAGGAACCACAGGCGGAAGAAGATCACGCCGAACATCACCATCGCCACGCCGCCGATGATCGCCACGCGCAGCGCCAGCTGGGGCGAGACGGGCACGCGCGGGTCGCTGGGCCGAACCGGCTCGATCGCGCTCATCAGGCTTTGGAGAGGGGGCTGAGCCCACCGGTCGTGTATGCGCGTCGACGCCGCCGCCGGCGCGGATCCTCCGGGAGCGCTCCCTCCAGCGTGCGCCGTACGAGCGCCCACATCGGCAGGGCGACGATCGTGTTGACGACCACCCCGAGCACGATCTGGCGCAGCAGATCGAAGCTGACGGGGGCATCGACGCCGAGCATGAACTCCATCAGCGAGTAGCCCACCAGCGACACGGCCGAGGCAGCCGCCGCGACGAACAACGGCGTCAGCGCGGCCTGCGGGTCACGCAGCTCGCGCAGGCGCCCGCACCAGTAGCCGACGAGCGTGAACACCAGCGATGTCAGCCCTAGCGTCTGCAGCAGCGCCAGGTCGACCAGCAGCCCGACCGCGAAACCGGTGGCGGCCCCGAGCATCGAACCGCACATCAGTCCTACGAACGCCACGAGCAGCGGCGAGAAGTCCACGTTCACACCGAACACCGGGACCTCGGATACGACGCCGATCTGCAAGAAGACAACGACGATGGACAGCGCAGCCACCCGCCCAACGAGCGCTCCGGAGGGCGAGCCGCTCATCCGCCCGCCCCGGTCGACGCGAGCTGTTCGCCGCCGGCCGTCGTGGAGGTCTGCCCCGCAGGAAGGCTGGCCGCGAGGCGGCTCAGGTTCGCCGGGCTGCTGCCCGCGCTGGATGTCAGCACTTGCACGATGTCGAGGTTGTGCAGGTTGGCCATCGGGCGCACGTTGACCGACTTGTAGGCGCTTTCTTCGTCGACCGAGGTGACCTGCCCGATCAGGAGCCCCGGCGGATAAAGCGATTCGTCGGGCCCGGGAGCCACGGTTCCCGACGTGACCACATATTCGCCGACGTTGGCCTGGGAGTTGGCGGGCAGGAACGACAGCAGCAGGTCGTTTGGTTCTCCGACCTTGGGCTGTACGAGGCCGGTGGCGCTGCTCGTTCCGATCCGCGCCGATACGCCGACTTCGCTGTCGGTGATGAGGTCGACCTGAGCGCCGTCGGAGACCGAGGAGACGACCCTGCCGACGAGCCCTTCGCCGTTGATCACTGGGTCGTTGACGTGCACACCCGCGGATTCGCCCTTGTTGATGGTGACCGTCGAGTACCAGATGTTCGGGCTTTTGGTGACCACCGTTGCAGTCACCGGGTGGTAGTCGTTGACGCCGAGCTGATCGAGGTGATAGAGCGATATCAACTGCTTGTAGGAGCGTTTTTCAGCCTGATCGGCGACCAGTTCGCGGCGCAGTTTGTCGGTCTGCTTGAGCAGTTGATCGCGCTGGCTTTTCGCGTGCAGGGTGTCGCCGAACCAGCCGAACAGGTCGCGCACCGGCTTCAACGCCTTGTTGGCGCCGTCCTGGATTGGCGAGACGACCGTCAGGAAGGCTCGCTGGACGCCGTGCAGGCGACCGTTGGGCGACTCGCCGAAGTAGGCCGTCAGCAGCAGCAGTGAAAGCACGACGAGCAGGATGAGCACCGCACGCCTGCGTCGAACAGTCTTGTCGTACACCGATGACTACCTTCCGAAGCGTTCACGGGAAAGAGTACCCGCGGGGCAAGCTAACCGTCGCAAGCACAAGCGCACGCTCTAGCGGCGACGCCGGTTGCGCGAGGTCCGGTTCGAGCGGTGGATCGCCTCGAACTCCTCGAGCGAGCGACCTGAGCCCACAGCCACGCACGTCAGCGGCGACTCTGCCAGGTGGGCGGGCATCTGCGTCTCCTCACGCAGGCGCACGTCGAGGCCCTGCAGCAGCGATCCGCCGCCGGCGAGCATGATGCCTCGGTCCATGATGTCCGAGGCGAGCTCGGGCGGGGTCCTGTCGAGGGTCTCCTTGACCGCGTCGATGATCTGGCTGAGCGGTTCCTCGAGCGCCTGGCGGATCTCCTCGCTGGTCAGCACCACCGTCTTGGGCAGGCCGGCGACCATGTCGCGCCCGCGGATCTCGGCCTGCAGCTCCTCGCTCATCGGGCACGCGGAGCCGATCTCGAGCTTGAGCTCCTCGGCGGTCTGCTGCCCGATCAACAGCTTGTACTCCTTCTTGGCGTAGTTGATGATCGCCTCATCCATCTCGTCGCCGCCGACGCGGATCGACTGCGAGACCACGATTCCGCCGAGTGAGATCACGGCGACCTCGGAGGTGCCGCCGCCGATGTCCACGACCATCGAGCCCGTGGGCTCGCCGACCGGCAGCCCGGCGCCGATCGCGGCGGCCATCGGCTCCTCGATCAGGTAGGCGGTGCGTGCGCCGGCCGACAGGCAGGCCTCCTCGACGGCACGCTTCTCTACGCCTGTGACCCCCGAGGGGACGCACACGACCACCCGTGGGTGCGCCCAGCGGTTCTGGTGGACCTTCTGGATGAAGTGGCGGAGCATCTGCTCGGTCACGTCGAAGTCCGCGATCACGCCGTCCTTGAGCGGGCGGATCGCCTGGATCGTGCCCGGCGTGCGTCCGAGCATGCGCTTGGCCTCGATGCCGACGGCGTGCACTTCGCCGGTGCGGGAGTCGATTGCGACGACGCTCGGCTCAGACAGGACGATGCCGCGCCCGCGCACGTAGACGAGCGTGTTGGCGGTTCCGAGATCGACCGCCATGTCGCGGCCGCCGAATCCTGTCAGATAGCTGAAGATGCCCATGTATAAGGAGAAGGAGGCACGCCTGGATCCGGTCTGGCGCCGCTGCCTTGGCGGCGCACTCGGCGGTCAGCGCTCATCGGGGCGTACCCGTGGGGCAGTGTAGCGAAGCTTTCTGGGCCACTGTGCAGCTTGCCAGCGCTTTTGCAGGCTAAAACAGCTCGGGGCAGAGCCCGTGCAGCGTGGCCAGCGGCAAGCCCACCACGTTCTCCACTTCGCCGTCGATCGACGCTGCGAGCGCCGCACCGGCGCCCTGGATGGCGTAGCCACCGGAGCGCCCCTGCCACTCATCGGTTGCAACGTAGCGTTCGAGCTCGGCATCGTCGAGCGCGCGGAACGTGACCCTCGTGCAGGCGAGCGCGGTCCGCTGCACGATCTCGGAGCGCCCGTCGCAGAGCAGCACGGAGAGCCCGCTCAGCACCTCGTGGGTGCGCCCGCAGAGCGCAGCCAGGGTCTCACGCGCGACCGTCGCGTCGGGCGGCTTGCCGTAGATCACGCCGTCGAGCACCACGATCGTGTCGCAGCCCACCACCACCTCAGCGGCGTCCTTGCGAACCACCGCCCGTGCCTTGCGCAGAGCGTTCTCCACGGCCACCGCGCCGGGGTCCGCGCCCTGCTCTAGCTCTTGCGCATCGGAGACCCTGACCGTGAACGGAACCCCCAGGCGCGCCAGCAGGGCGCTGCGCTGGGGCGAGCCGGAGGCGAGGACGAGGGACGGACGCTCAGACAGGTCTACTGAAGCTGGCCGAAGAACAGATCGGCCTCGCGTGTCGCCGACTCGGGGGAGTCGGAGCCGTGGACCATGTTGGTGCCCATGTCGATCGCGAAGTCGCCGCGAATCGTGCCGGGAGCGGCCTCGAGCGGGTTGGTCGCGCCGATCAGCTGGCGTGCGGCCTTGACCGCGTCCTGGCCCTCGAGCATCATCGCGACGATCGGGCCGGAGGTGATGAAGTCGACGAGCTCGCCGAAGAACGGGCGCTCGGCGTGCTCGGCGTAGTGGCGCTCGGCGAGCTCACGCGTCACGGTCATGTGCCGCAGGGCCACGATCTTCAGGCCCTTGCGCTCGAAGCGGGCGATGATCTCGCCGCTCAGGTTGCGTGCGAAGGCGTCTGGCTTTACAAGGATCAGCGTACGGTCCATGGGTTCCTTTGCTTGGAGGGAAGGGTGGTCGTGCGTCGTTCAGGAGGTCGGACGCGGGCGCCGTGCCCGACCGCTGCCGCGGGGCCTTGCCGCGGCCGGCTCCGTTGCCGCCACGGGCTCGGTCTCGCTTCCGCTCTCCTCGGTAGCCAGCGGCGCCTCGAGCTCGGCGAGCTCGCTCTCGGCCCGTGCCCGCCTGCGACGCGTGCGGGGCGCTGAGATGCCGGGTACGTCGGCCTCGCAGTAGGGGCAGATCGTCCATGCCTGATCGAGCGGGCGCGAGCAGCTCACGCAGCGCTCCTTGAGCTTGCGCAGGCAGCTGGGACAGCGCACGAAGTCGCGCTCGACGCGATAGTCGCAGTGCGGGCACAGCGACTGGTCGAGCTGATGCAGGCGCGCCTCGGCGGCCTGCATCTCCAGTTCGCGCTCGTGCACGTCCTCGAGATACTCGGGCGGGCGCAGGATCATGTAGACGATCGTGCCCACGAACGGGAACAGCGAGGCCGCCGTGGCACAGCCGATCAACATCGGATCGACGATCCGCCGGCGTGCGTCGGCGTAGGTCCAGTAGATCAACGACAGGTAGAGAACCGCGACGAACAGGATCAGCAGATCCACGGCCAGGTTCAAGCCACTGCTTTCGATTCCGAAGTATGCGAGCGGTGGCATCGGCCGGCTGAGTTTAGAGAAATAGGCGGCCGAAGCCGTAGCCAGCGGCGAAGAACACGAGAATCACGAGCGCCACGATCTTTCGACATCTCGCAGAAGGACATGGCGAACCGCACCTCGATCTACGTGGACAACAGCGGCACCGCCAATGCGCGCCACATCAATCACGTGGCCATGCGCACGATGCGGCCCGACGCCATGGCGGAATTCTATCGCGACGTGTTCGAGCTCGCGCCGCGCAACGTGAACAAGCAGCCGGGTGACGCCAATCACTACCTGACCGACGGCCACGTGACCCTGGTCATCATGCCGTGGGACATCACCGACTACGACGCGACCGGCATCATCACGCCCGGCATGGATCACATCGGCTTCAAGGTGAAG
>DATARM010000036.1:0-42103 GCA_036264155.1 Solirubrobacteraceae bacterium | reverse complement strand
CTTCGTGGTGGTCAACGGCGAGAACGCGGCCGGCGGCCTCGGCATCACGCCCAAGATCGCCGAGCAGATGTTCGCCGCGGGAGTCGATGCGATCACCCTCGGCAACCACACCTACCACCGCCGTGAGATCTACCCCTACCTCGAAGGGAGCAGGCCAATCGTGCGCCCCGCCAACTACCTGCGCAGCCAGCCGGGGCGCGGCGCTTGCGTGGTGGAGCGCGACGGCGTGCGTCTCGGCGTGATCAACCTCAGCGGCAACCTGTATGTGCGTGCCGGGCGCTCGGCCTTCACCGAGGTCGAGGTGGCGCTGGGCGAGCTCGGCGAGGTCGACCAGATCCTCGTCGACATGCACGCCGAGGCGACCTCGGAGAAGGTCGCTCTCGGCTGGCACTTGGACGGTCGCGTGACGGCCGTCCTGGGCACCCACACGCATGTGCCCACTGCCGACGCGCGCGTGCTTCCGGAGGGAACCGCCTACATCACCGACGTCGGCATGACCGGCCCGCGCGGAGGGGTCATCGGCGTCAAGCGCGAGCAGGCGGTCGAGTCGCTGCTCACGCAGATGCCGGTGCGCTTCGAGACCTCCGAAGAGGACCCGTGGCTGATGGGTGTGCTCGTCAGGTGCTCGGGACGGCTTCGGGCAGCCTCGATCGAGCAGGTGCTGATGCCGCGGCCACCCGGCGGCGGCGCGGCTCGCTGAAGCGTCCCAGCAGTGCCAGCATCACCAACGGGAAGAACCAGGGGATGTATAGGTAGAACCAGTGTTCGATCCCGAGCTGGACGGCGATGATCGCCGCCCCACAGGCCGCGGCGAGGCCCACCAGGTCGGAGCGGCGAGGAAGGACCGCGAGCAGAAGCACGAGCGCGACGGCCGCGATCTCGACCGCCTTCTCGGCGCCATGCCATCCATACAGCCCCCACACGGAGAAGGGCGAGGCGCGGTTGGCCTGGTAGACGAACGTCCGCTCGTAGATCTCGTGCAGCGAGTTGTGGGTGACGGCCGGGATCGCCGCGAGGACGCCCGCCACGACGAAGCCGAGCAAGTACAGGCCGAGGGCACGCGCGCGGCGCAGCTGCGCCAGCTCGCGCAGGCCGTGGGTGGCGAGGATCGGGGCGAGGGCCAGGGGCGCGAACTTGGTCACGCCCGCGAGCGCGGCGAACGCCCCGCGTGCAGCGGGAGCCGCGCGCGATCTGTAGCTCGCGGCGAGCAGTGCAGCGAGAATCAACACGGCGACGAGTGTGTCGTTGGAGTTGCTCTCCAGCGCGAACAGCGTGAAGGGATATGAGACCCACGCATAGGCCAGCGCCACCCCAAGCGTTGGGCCGCGCATTCGCCGACCGAGCAGGAACAGCAGACCGGTGGCGAGCAGGTCGAAGAACACCGCCGCGCCGTGCGCCGCCGGCAGGTCATCCCAGCTACCGCTCCAGCCGAAGATCTGCTCGAACGGCACGTAGGCCTCGTAGTTGAAGGGCCCGTAGGTGTCGCCGTGTTCGTTGTTGGTGGGAAACGACCCGTATAGCGGCTTGTCCTTGACGATCCGCTGTGCTCCGATCACGCCCGCGTAGCCCACGTCCACCACGTTGGAGTCGGTGACGTTCAGCGCGATGCGAAAACCGAGCAGGAAGACCACGCCGATCGCCAGCCAGGGAGCGGGGACGAGCAGGCGCAGCGGCGGCGGGCGATGCAGGCCGTCGCGGCGCGAGCGTCGCAGCAGCGCGAGCATGCGCGCCAGCAGGTACAACAGCGGCGGGTAGGCGAGCGGGACCGAACCGTAGATGTGGGCGTGGTTGAACAGCGCCAGCGAGACAGAGAAGGACAGCAGCACGAGCAGGTCCAGGTGCAGCAGCGAGAGCGGGCGACGGAAGTCGATGAACGGCAGAATGAACAGCAGGCACATGGGCAGCCACACATACAGCGCGTTGACGTGGCGCCCGAACGCCCCGGGATAGCCGCGCGCCATCGTCCACGCGACCTGGAAGCCCGTCCACTGTTCCAGCACACGCCCCGAGAGGTCGCTGATGATGACCTGCCCGATCTCCTTCTTGCCGCCGCGCGAGAAGAAGCTCACCTGCCAGTGGAAGGCCGGCTTGAGGTAGGCGCCGCCGTAGGAGCCGCGATATTTGCGGCGTACGGCCTTCATCTTCGGCAGTCGTTCGGCGATCGCGAGCACCTGCTCGGGTGAGAGACGCCTTCCGGCGGGAGGCACGACGGAGAGCGCCACGGGTATCGGTTCTTCGGGGTTGGTCGCCTTCACCGAGGACGCGGCCGAAGCGTCGGCCGTGTCGGTGGTGCCGGCAAGCGTGGCGCGCGAGATCCCTGACCTCAGGCCCGTGTCGGCCGTGGCCGCCGAGGGCGCCAGGCAGGCCACCAGACAGGCGATGATCGCCATCGAGCTGCGCATCACGCGATGCTAACGCCGCGCCACCGAGTCGAGTGGAGGCTCAGTCGCCGCGAGCGATGCCGAAGTGACCCAGGACGAGCGGGGCGAGATCGCGGATCGCCCACTGGGGAGGCTCGGGCTCAGGCAACTCCACTCCGTGCAGGACGAGCGCGCCGAGTGAGTCCGAGGCGTGCAGCGAGCCGTGACTTCCACCACCGACGTGGGCCTGGCGTCCCCAGTCCATGAACTCCGCTCCCGGGGCAGCCGACAGCAGCACCTCACCGGAGGTGGGGCAGGTGAGTGCCGCCCAGGCGCGCGCGAGCGCGTCTGGATAGGCGTCGCTCACGAGCATGCCGTCCTCGAGGCGTCCTTCGATCGCCGCGAGCTCGCCCTCGACGCTCCAGGGCAGGCCACGCGGATCGCTCGTCGAGCCTCCCGGCGCGAAGCGCAGCTCGCCTCGTGAGCGGCTCGCGATCACGCCCTCACGCGGCCTGTCGTGCGCGTCGCGCTCGAGCCACAAAACCAGATCGACGCCCTCGATCCCCAGCGCGAGCGCCGCCACCGAGGCGCGCATCGCGTCCCGCTCGGGCGCGTGCAGCGCATAGACCATCGCCGCGCGCTGTGACGGGCATACCGCGATCCGTGGCTCGCCCTCGCGTGTCTCCTGCGCGGAGCGACTGGGGCCCAGCACGCCCAGCCCGGCAAGCTCGTCCTGGAGTGCAATCGCATCCGTGACCGGCGCCTGGGAGTGATCGGCCATCGCGATCACGGCGTGCTCGCGCAGGAACTCCTCCACACCGCCGGCTGCGTTCATAACACGCGCCAGCTGCAGGTCGGCCTGCGCGATCGAGTGGACCTGGGCATCGGGCCCGCGCTTGTGCGAGTACCAGTCGTTGTCGGGCAGCGAGAGCAGCAGGAAGTCGAACAGGTCGTGCTCGACGAGGTAGGAGGAGACACAGCCCGAGTGCCGGTCGCGCACGCCGGGCATTCCCAGGCCAGAGCGGCAGCCGGTGCGCCGGGAGGCGAAGATGTCCGCGTAGAAGAGCTCGCGCGGACCCATCACGGGGTGGCGCATCAGCGTGGAGGCCACGCGCGTGAGCGCTGTGTCGCGCTGGGGCTCGTGGCGATGGCGCCCGCGGTACATCAGGTAGGTCGTTCCGGCGGTGCGCACGTCAGCGTCGTCCAGGCTCTCGAACACCGTCGGTGTCTCCCCGCTCAGGTGCGCGCGGTTCATGTTGTAGACCGTGTCCGTCAGCTGGCGGGCGATGCCGAAGCGCTGTGCCGAGCGGAAGCTCGAGCCGTATTCGACATAGCGGTCCTCTTCGCGATGGAACCAGTTCATCGCCGGGATGTGGTGCTCGTCCTGGGCCAGGCCCGTCACGATCGAGGCGGCGCAGACAGGCGTCACGGACGGAAACGCGGCGACGCAATCGGGGACGTAGCGCCCACCTCGCATCAGCCGCTCGAGCACCGGCGCCGCACCCGACTCCACCGCCCGCTCGAGCATGGCGGGCGCCATCGCGTCGATCACGCACAGGACCAGCTTGGGCGGTTTGGCGCTCACCGGCGAGGGCCCATCAGCGGCCCAGGATGCGCAGTCCTGCGTACTTCCCATCGCCGCGCGAGCGCCCGCGCCAGGCAAACCAGGCGAGCGCTGCCGCGAGGATGTAGCCGAGCGGGTGCAGCAGCGCGACAAGCGCCGCCGCGATCAGCGCCGCCGCGTCGAGATACAGGCTCAACGCCTCGCGAGCTGCGCGGTCAGGGAGCCTGTTGCGCGCCCGCAGCACAACCGGACCGCTCGCCCGCTGCGCCAGGAGCGCCACGAGGATGCCGCCGATCAGCCCCGGCCACCAGGCCTCGTAGTGCGCGCAGAGCGTGCCCGCGAACAGGATCGCGCCGGCACCCACGGAGAGACCGGCGATCGAGGCGGCGAGCACCGAGCCGCCCTGGCGCTCGCGCGCCCTGGGATCCATGAACGGCGCCAGCCCGAGCAGCAACTGTGCCGCGTAGGCCGCCACCAGCACCACGACCACGACCAGCAGCCACCAGCCGGCCTGCAGGAAGCGGTAGGGGTCGTGGGGGAATTCGACGCCGAGCACCTTGGCCGAGCCGAGCGCTCCTGCGAGCAGGACCGGCAGGAACGGCCGCAGGCCGCAGGCCGCCGCCAGTCCAACGCCGAGACCAATGTTGAAGAAGAGACCGTGCATGCAGAGTGAGCGCGGAGGTGCGGTACCGTGCGGTCTGACCGAACTCCCGAGCGGTGAGCACGATAGTGGACCTGTGCACCGGCCACGAGGGTCCCGCGATCAGGTTCGGCGCGTGCGACGGCGAATAGAGGCGAGAAGCGATGGAGCGATCAAGCAGCGCAGGAGGCGACGGACGGGGCGCCCGGCCCACAGCACACGAGCTGGCGCGCTACGAGGCCCTGTTTGCGGCACGCACGCGCGGCATGAAAAGCTCGGCGATGCGGGAGATGATGGCCCTGACCGAGCGGCCCGAGGTGATCTCGCTCGCCGGAGGCCTGCCCGACACCTCGACATTCGCTCCTGAGCTCTACGCACGCCTGATGGCCGAGGTCGCCGCCGAATCGACCGCGCGCGCTCTCCAGTACGGCCCGACCGAAGGCATGGCCGCAACGGTGGGCTGCATCGTGGAGGTGATGGCCGCCGAGGGGACGCCCGTGGACCCCGCCGATGTGATCGTGACCACGGGTGGCCAGCAGGTGATCGACCTGGTGTGCAAGACGCTGATCGACCCCGGCGACGTGATCGTGGCCGAGGCACCGACCTACCCGGGCGCCGTGCCGACGTTCAGCGCCTACCAGGCCGACGTCGAGCAGATCGAGATCGACGCCGACGGGATGCCGATCGACGAGCTCGAGGCCGCGCTGGACCGTCTGCAGAGCGAAGGACGCAAGCCCAAGTTCATCTACACGATCCCCAACTTCCAGAACCCCGGCGGCGTCACGATGTCGCTCGCCCGCCGCCGGCGGCTGGTCGAGGTCGCCCGCGAGCGCGAGCTGCTGATCCTCGAGGACAACCCCTATGGCCTGTTGCGCTACGAGGGCGAGCCGCTGCCCACGCTCTACTCGCTCGACGCCGCCGCCGTCGGGCGCGGCGGAGCCTCCGACCTCGTCATCTACCTTGGAACCTTCTCCAAGATCCTCTCGCCGGGTCTGCGTCTCGGCTGGGCGGTGGCCCCCCGGCCGGTGCTGGAGAAGCTCAACCTGGGCAAACAGGGCTCTGACCTGTGCTCCTCGCCCATCACCCAGATGTTCGTCGCGGCCTACTTCGCCGAGCCCGGGACCGGGTCGTCCGAGTCGGCCTGGATCGAGTACGTGGAGCGCCTGCGCAAGCTCTATCTGCGCAGGCGCGATGTGATGCTCGAGTCGCTCGAGGAGCACTTTGGCGGGCGCGCCAGCTGGACCCGGCCTGAGGGCGGGCTGTTCATCTGGGCGACGCTCGAGGGCAACGTCGACACGACCGACCTGCTGGCGCGCGCCAAAGGCGTGGCATTCGTGCCGGGGCGCGCTGCCTATGTAGATGGCGGCCGGGGGAGCTCCTCGATGCGCTTGAACTTCGCCGGCGTGCCCGACGAGGACATCCGCGAGGGCATCAGACGGATTGGCAGCATCATGGGTAGCGACACAGGCCTACTGGGCACCCTGACCGGGTCTCCTAGCGCTCCGTCCCGGCAACCCGATACGGGCACCGAGGAGCTCGCCCCGATGGCCGACATCGTGGCTCTGCCTCGACGCGACGCGCAGGACCCCGCCCGCCCGGCACGCCGGCGACGGGATCGATGAACGCCGCGAGCAAGGTCGCCGTGTTGAAGGGCGGGGGGTCGTTGGAGCGGACCGTCTCGCTGCGCTCGGGCGCCCGCGTGCAGCAGGCGCTCAGCAGGTTGGGGCACGAGGTGATCGCGATCGACGCGGGCCAGGACCTGGTGGCGCAGCTGCACGAGCACCGGCCCGACGTGGCGTTCGTCGCGATGCACGGGGGGGCCGGCGAGGATGGCACGGTGCAGGGGCTCTTGGAGGTGATCGGCGTGCCCTACACGGGCTCGGGGCCGGCGGGATGCATGCGCAGCACCGACAAGGCGCTCGCGAAGTACCTCCTGCGCGAGGCCGGCATCCCCACTCCCGATTTCACAGCCGTCAAGGAGAGCGCCATCAAGGAGCTCGGGGTGGCCAGCGCGCTCGGGGACATCGAGCGCCGGCTTTCCCTCCCGTTGGTGGTGAAGCCCGCCAGTCAAGGGTCCGCGCTCGGAGTGAAGTTCGCGCGCTCGAGCGAGGAGCTGCCGGGAGCGATCGTCGGGGCCCTCTCCTACGACAGCAAGGCCGTGATCGAGCGCTACGTCAAGGGCCGCGATCTGGCCGTGTCGGTGCTCGACGCGGAGAGCCCCGAAGACGCGCCGATGGCTCTGCCCGTGGTCGAGGCGATCCCGCGCGAAGAGGAGTTCTACAACTACGAGTCGCGCTACGAGATCGGCATGACCACATTCGTCTGTCCCGCCGAGCTACCGCCCGAGACGACCAAGCTGGCGCAGGAGCTGGCACTCGCGACGTACGAGCTGCTCGGCTGCCATGGCGTCGCGCGCGTCGATCTGATGCTCGACGGCGACACCGGCGAGCTGTCCGTGCTCGAGGCCAACGTCGGCCCCGGCCTGACCGAAACCAGCCTCCTGCCCCTCGCCTCAGACGCAGCCGGGATCGGCTTCGACGAGCTGGTCGAGCGGATACTCCAGAGCGCCTTTACGCGCTGACGGCGACCGTTCTATCTGTCGTTCGTGGGTCGCGCATGCGCGACCCCGCCACTCAAGCGATACAGCTGATCGCTGACCAAGCAGCTCAAGGACACAGCGAGCGTGGCGTGCCGGCCGAAACGGGGATGCGAGCGAAGCGAGTGTCTCCCGGTTTCGGTACGCGAGCGACCGCATCGTGCCCTCGGGGTGAGGACGCCGAGATGCGCCGCGTCAGCGGTCAGCTGTCGCCTGCGGCGAAATCCTCCGGCGACACCTGGTCGAGGAACTCCTTGAACTTCTCGACGACGTCCTCGGACTCCTCGACGTCGTGCTCGAACTCGATGGCGGACTCGGAGATGACCTCCTCAGCCGCGTAGATGGGGGCGCCGGAGCGGACTGCCAGGGCGATCGCGTCACTTGGGCGGGAGTCGATTTCGAGCTCCCGGCCGCCGACGCTCAATGTGATCGAGGCGAAGAACGTGTTCTCGCGCAGCTCTGTGACCGACACCTGCGTGCACTTGACGTCGAGCTCGCCGAGGATGTCGCATAGCAAGTCGTGTGTCATCGGGCGTGGCGTACCGGCGCCCTGGAGCTTCATGAGGATGGAAGCGGCCTCGGGATGGCCGATCCAGATCGGCAGGAACTTGTTGCCGTCGACCGTCTTCAAAAGCACAATCGGCTGCTTGCCAACCATGTCGAAGCTGACGCCGTAAATCACCATCTCCTGCACAAGGATCCTCCGAGCGGGGGGATTTCAGAGTATAGGTACCGCAGTGGCTCCCGAGCGACCGACGGACGGACCGACGAAGGTCTCAGCGGGCGGCTGAGCCCAGCCCGGCCCGGAAGCTCCAGAGCTTGTTTCCGAGGAAGTTAAGCGGCGTGGACGCGCCAACGGCGAGGGCCTGGGCGGGCACCTTGGCCATGTGCGCGTCCTCGACGAGCAGTGTGAGCAGCAGCAGGCTGAAGCCGAAGGCGACAAGGCTCACGGCGATGAAGCGCAGCGCCTGGAAGTGAGCTGGCCCGCCGCTCGCGTCGAACGTCCAGTGGCGATTGAGCACGAAGTTGTTCAGCACCGCCACCAGCCAAGCCGCAACGGCCGCCACGTGGTAGTCCACCCCCACCGAGTGCACGAACAGCGCGTACACAGCCAGGTTGACAGCGAACCCGACCGCACCGACGAGACCGAAGCGGACCAGCTGTAGCCAGTTGGCGGGTCGGCGCATCCCGTGCAGCAAGCGGACGTGCGGGCGCAAGTCCACGGCGGTTGCTTCCTCAGGCATCGCATCAGGGTAGCGACACTTCCAGGCGGACGCTGCCGCTAGCCTTGACGCATGGGTTCGACTCACAAGGTGCACGGGGCCCTTTGCTGTCTGCTCGTGGCGGCCGGCATCTCCGCATGCGGGGCGTCCGAGAGCCCCACCGGTTCGCGGTCCGCCAAGCGTCGGGCCGTGGTTCCTGGCGCCGCCGTGGTGCCTGGCGCAGCGGCCTCCCAATCGCCCGCCACCAAGGAGGTCGCCGACCCCCAGGAAGCCAACAGCTTTCCCGCGCCGGCTTCGGTCCAGCATGCATCGGCCGCCACGCCGAAGAAGGCCAGCGAGGCGATCGTGGCGGCGGGGGCCCCCTCAGATGCCGAAGTTCGCGCCGAGCTCTCGCAGATGAAGGCTGTCGAACGCAGTGCCAAGCATGCGCAAACGCAGCGGCTCACGCCGGTCCCCGGCGGCGAGTCGATCGTGGGCAGCGGCGCGCTGCCGATTCCACCCGGGCTACCCGAAGTGATTCAGAAGGTGATCGCGGGCGCGAACGAGATCGCCGACTTCCCCTACGTGTTCGGCGGCGGTCACGCCTCGTTTGTGGACAACGCCTACGACTGCTCGGGGTCGGTCAGCTACGCGCTTGCAGCGGGCGGGCTGCTGAGCTCGCCCGAGACATCTGGGGAACTGGAGAGCTGGGGCGCACCGGGACCGGGGCGTTACATAACCGTGTACGCCAATGCCGGGCACACCTACATGTACGTGGACGGTGTCCTCTACGACACGGCTGGGCGCAGCGGTACTTACGCCTCACGCTGGCAGGTCGGCGGGACGGACAACAGCGGCTACGTGGTGCGCCACTGGCCCGGGCTGTAGCTAAGCCGTGCAGCTGCTGGCCCTGATCCTCAACCTGCCGCTGGCGCTCGACGGGGAATCGGCGGCCTCCGGGAACAGCACCGGGATCGCGATCATCGCCGCCGTCTCGATGGCGCTCTGTTACCTGGCGCTCGCGGGCCTTTGGTACTTCGTCTTTCGCGATAAGGCCCGCGCGCGGCGCAACCGCGACTCCTCGGACTGACGGAGCGCCGCAGGCGCGGTGGATCAGTGCGAAAGCTTCGTCGACGCGAGCACGGTGGTGGACGTGGGCACGTGGGAAGCCGCGTTGCGTACGCTCAGCCGCAGCGTCAGCGTGAGCGAGCGCAGCCGGCGCAGGCGCGCCACGGTGCGCTTGGAGAATTGGATGTGCACGATGTTCGAGCCGCCTTTGGTCGTCACCAGGATCGCTTTCGCGATCACAACTTGGGGAGCAGCCCCAGCGGCGGTCGCTGCCGCGGCCGGGCCGGTGATGCCCAGCTTGCGCGCAGTCGAGCTGGGGAGCAGGACTTCGAAGCGGCCCGCCACCTGCTCGTTTACCGCGTAGCGCACGACCAGGCCTGCCTTGCCCAGCGTGCTCTTCAGCGAGCGCGACACGATCACAGCTGTGGCAACCGGCGCGGGCACGGCTTCGGGATGACTCGCGGCCGGCGTCGAGCCGGGGGTCGCGGTCGTGGTGCCCGTGGCCGTGGAGCCGGTGGTGGAGCCCCCCGGAGACGGAGATGGGGACGGAGACGGAGACGGGGGCGGTGGTCCGATCACGGTGACGTTCTGCGACGTGCTTTCGGTGTTCCCGCCGACATCTGTGACAGTGAGCGTCACGGTGTACTGGCCGCCGTAGGCGTATGCGTGGAACACGCTGGCCGCACATGGCGAGAGCCAAGGTTCCGAGCACACCGGGGCGCCGGGAGCGTACCCGGTCACTTCTGGTGATCCGTCCCCGAAGCTCCACTTGTAGGTGGCGTAGTTTTCGGCGGGCGAGCCGGAGCTGTTGTAACTGTAGGCGGAGTTGAGTGTGATGTTCGACTCCATCCCGTCGAAGCTCACTATGTCACCCGCGTTGACAGGGTTGGGGGCGGTGAATTTGGGCTGCAGGTTCACACCGCCGATGCAGGGGATGCCCGGGTAGGTGAGGCGGAGCGCGGACAGGTTGAAGGCGTCGTTGATGTAGTACTTGCCTTCGCCGATCGTCTGGTTGTAAAGAGTGCCGGCGCCAGTCGCGGGCACCGCACCATAGGAGCCCTTCACGGGTCCCATGAAGTTGCGGCACTCGTCTGTGGCCTCGTTACCGAGCGGGTCCTGCCAAGCGTTCAGGAGCGGGTTCGTGGTCGTGTTCTCCTGCTCCTCGGCGATCTGGTTGATGATCACGTCGACCAACCCGGTGTCGCAGAAGCCGTCACCGATCACCGACGGGCACGCAGCCGGCTGGTTGGGCTCCTGTTGGACCGGTGCTTTTTCCCAGCCTTTGCCCGGTTCCTGGTTGAAGCGTCCATCCTGGCAGTTGTCAGCCTGCTTTTGGTCGGCTTCCAGGAAGTCGCCGTCGTGGAAGCCGCCCGCCGTCCAGGGTATGACCGAGTAGAGAATCGTGTTGCCGTCGCCGGTAGAGAGCTGACCTGGGTTGTAATCGGAGTGGTAGCTGCAGAAGCTGGTCTTGTAGCTGCTCGATTCGAAGAAGCCTTCTTCTTCTTCTTCTTTGCTGGCCGAGAAATCCGAGCAGTGCCCTGCGGCGCCACCGCCATTAAGGCAGACCGTTAGACCGGGGGGAGTGAGCAGGTAGTAGATCGTGTTCAGCCCCGTGGGCAGGCCGTGCAGGGCGATGAAGTGCTGGAGCTGTTCGCGCATCTGCTGGTCGGTGAGGCAACCGAGCGGGTAGGTGTGGAGAACTTTCTTTTCTTTGATCGGGTGCGGATCGGTGCAGCCACTCACGGGATAGGCTTCCGTGTCTTCCGCCGCGCCCCGGAACGTCACGCGGTTGTAGGCCGGCTTGTTGGTTTTGTCGGTGTACTGCGTGTCGACCGCCATGAAGTCGTTGAGGGAGCTGCTCGCACCACCCAACTTCTGGAGGAATTCGTCGATCTTTTCTTTCCAGTCGTCGTGGTAGTGGTAGGTCGGGTCCCAGTAGACGGCGTAGACGGCGCTACCGTGCACCACGGGGTTGCCCAACGTGTTGGCGAATTCGTTCGGCGATGTCAGTTCTGTTTCGCCGAGGAGCTCGTTGAATGCGAGAGGTCCGTCGAACAGTGTGGTTTCGTTACGCGGCTGTAGCCCAACGACTGTTCCTTTTTCGACCTTGACCACGGCGCCCGCCGGAGCGGCGCAGGCCAGGCCCACCGCCAGCAGGCATCCCGCGAGCAAGAGCATGCGCGCGGCACCGAGGTGGAACGTGGTCAGGAGACGGTGGAGACGACGAGCTGAAATGGTCATGTGCCCTCATCGGCAGGACGTGCCCGTTGCCTTAGAGGCGTGGACGACTTTGTGCGGCGGCCCCCGACCCAAGAGCGAGTCAGCCTGCGCCGAGCGTCTGGTGCCTGGCCCTGGCAGCGGCTGCCTGCTGCGCTCGGTAGGCGGCGAGAGCAGTCTTGTACGCAGAGCCCAGGTTGCTCATCGTTTCGTGCGATGTCTGCCCGACCGAGGGCAAGTCGAGCGGCCCGTCAGCCCCGGGCGGGAGCATGCCGATCTCGAGATGAGGCGCCGAGGAGATGCCCACGTCGCCGCAGCCCACGTCTGCGATCGGCTGCCCTGCGCTCACGTGGGTCCCGGCCGGCACCAGCGCCGGCGCCGCATGGCCGTAGTAGATGTAGCGACCGCGATCCGGCCCGCTGTCAACGAACAGCACCGGGGCGAACGGACCGAAGCCTTCCAGGCCCTCCTGGACGATCGTCCCGCTGGCTACAGCGAGCTCGCGCAGATGCGAGCCGCACTGGTTGGCGTTGCCACCGAGGTCGACGCCCTGATCGAGTGTCCACCAGGCCGTTGGGGCGACGCGCGAGAGTGGATAGAGGGGAAACACCCAGCCACTGGGCGCGAGCGGGTATGGGCTCGCAGGGTAGAGCGAGGCAGGGGCAACGCTCGTCCCGCCCGGACCTCCCGGCGTGGTGGGCGCGGTTGGCGGCGAGACCGGGGCAGCGGCGGTGCCGCCCGTGCTTGCAGCCAAAGCGCTCTGCACCACGACCTGGAGGGGCAGGACGAGCACGAGTAGGACCGTGGCCACGCACGCCAGAGAACGCCGTCGCAAGTCTGCCTTTCTTCGTCGGCCGACGGGGTTAGCTGACGGGCTAGCGACCTGCGCCTTCCGCGGATTACCGCGGAACTCGCCCCAACAACTCGGTTCCCCCGCTCGCAGACACCGATCTGCGATTAGGCGCCCTAGAGCCTACCGCAAGCGTACGGCGGATCGCGCACGGCGACCGCCTCATCCACAAACCCAGCAGGCAGCTCCTGCCGTATATCCGTCCAGGCGGGCTTGCGGTTCGGCAAGCAGCGTGTAGTGAGTCCCGATCCTGGCGCTGCCTGCCCCAAGTGAATAAGAGATCGCGTGTCTGCAATAGCAACCAGTGGCCCAAATACAGGCTCTCCGCGAGGCCCGGTCTCCTCGCCGCGGATCCGGCTCGGTCGGCTGGCCCGTCTGCGCCCGCCGGCAACAGGCCGTATGAGCATCTGGGCAGCGGCCACGGCGCTGCTCGTGATCGCGGGCATCGTCGCATCCGTACTGGGAGCCAAGGCGGTTGCCCGCTCGGACGCCGACAAAGCAAAGCTCTCCTCCCACCTCGCCTCGGCCGAGATCGCCTCGACGTTGAAGCTCGCTATCGAGCACGAGGAAGATCTCGTGGTCAGCGCCAGCGCGTTCGTCTCCGAAAACCCGCACGTGTCGGCCGCCGAATTCGACGTGTGGGCCGAATCGGTCCACGCCATGCAGCGCTACAAGGAGCTCCAGGACATCGGCCTCGTGCAGATGGTCCCCGCAAGACACCTGACCTCGTTCCAAGCACGTATGGCCGCGCACCCGCTGCGCCCCCTCGGACCTCACTCACTCGGCCCCGTGGAAAGCCCACAGGTGCTCCCCGCGGGCACTCGTCCCTTCTACTGCCTAGCCGTCGCCGGCCTCTCGAGGGACGCCAAGACCTACCTGCCCGGCGGCCTGGACTACTGCGCACTGGCCCCCAGCCTCGTATCCACACGTGAAACTGGTCTCTCCAGCTACGCGCCGTTCGCGGCCGCGGGGAACTCCGCGCTGGCGGTCGAGACGCCCGTCTACCGTGGGGGCACGACACCGGCCACCGTGGCCGAGCGCCGCGGCGCGTTCCTCGGCTGGATCGGCGAGCTGCTCGTGCCCAAGGTCGTTCTCGGCAGGGCGCTCGAAGGTCACCCCCACGTCGCCGTGACCTTCCACTTCGACTCCACCCAGTCTCACGTCGCATTCACCAGCGGCACGATCAAGCGCGGCGAGCAGAGCTCAAAGGTCAACGTCCGCAACGGTTGGAGCCTGCAGAGCTTCAGCCCCAGGGTCTCCGGTGGCGTGGCCGGCAACTGGCCCGCGCTCACGCTGCTGATCGCCGGCACGCTCGTGAGCCTGATGTTCGGCCTGCTCGGCCTCGTCCTCGGCACCAGCCGGCGGCGGGCGCTGGCGCTCGTGCGCGAGAAGACGCGCGAGCTCTCCCACCAGGCGCTCCACGACACACTCACGGGCCTGCCCAACCGGGCGCTCGTGCTCGACCGGGCCGCGCAGCTGCTGGCTCGCTCGGCGCGCCGCCCCGGAGTGCTCGCAGGCGCGCTGTTCATCGACATCGACGGCTTCAAGCACGTCAACGACAGCCTCGGCCACGCCGCCGGTGACCAGCTGCTCAAGACCGTTGGGGAGAGACTCCAGGGGGCGGTGCGCGACCACGACACCGTCGGGCGACTCGGCGGCGACGAGTTCGTCGTACTCGTCGACACGAGCGCCGATGAGAGGCGGCTGGACCTGCTCGCCGACCGCCTGACCGAGGTGCTGCGAGAGCCAGTCGCACTCGAAGACGGGCGCAGGATCTTCTCGGTCACCGCGAGCATCGGCGTAGCGATGGGCCAGTATGCGACCCCCGATGGGCTGCTACGCGACGCCGACCTGGCGCTGTATGCAGCCAAGGCCGCCGGGAAGGACCGCTATGCGCTGTTCGACGCCAGCATGTACGCCGGCGCCGAGGGGCGCCTGGAGCTCGAGAGCGATCTCGGCTCGGCTCTCGCGCAGGGGCAGTTCTTCCTGCTCTACCAGCCGATCTTTGCTCTGCCGCGCCAGCGGGTCGTCGGCGTCGAGGCGCTGATCCGCTGGCGCCACCCTGAACGCGGGGTCGTTCCGCCCGACAGCTTCATCCCGCTCGCAGAGGAGAGTGGCCTGATCGTCCAGATCGGACGCTGGGTGCTGGAGGAGGCCTGCCGGCAAGCGGCCGCATGGACCGCCGAAGGCCTCGAGCTGACCGTCGCCGTCAACGTCTCGGCCCATCAGCTCAGCCGCAGGGGCTTCGCTGAGGACGTCAGATCGGCGCTCGCCTCGTCGGGCATTCGGCCATCGCTGCTGACGCTGGAGCTGACCGAGACCACGCTCATGCGCGACGTGACCGCGGCGGGGGCCGCGCTGAAGGCCATCAAGGCGCTCGGCGTGCGGATCGCGATCGACGACTTCGGGACGGGCTATGCCTCGCTCTCGCAGCTACAGCGGCTGCCCGTGGACATCCTCAAGATCGACAGGAGCTTCGTCGCGGCACTGGGCGACGGCGGCCAGAGCCGCGAGCTGCTGCAGGCAATCCTCGGCGTGGGGGAGGCGCTCTCGCTGACCGTGGTCGCCGAGGGCATCGAGGAGGCCGAGCAGATGGCGACCCTCGAAGAGATGGGCTGCGAGATGGCGCAGGGCTTCCTGATGGGCAAGCCGGGCCCCGCGGAGGAGATCGAGTCCATTACGGCCGCTCGTACCGGTGGCGCCTTCTCACCTAGCCACTGAACCTCGCTCGGTCACGCACGAGATCGGCTTCGCCCGCGAGGTCGCCGGTACGGTGGTGTTCATGGACGGCGGCGTGGTCGTGGAGTCAGGTCCCCCGTCGGAGGTGCTCGCCAACCCGCGCCACGAGCGCACCAAGGCGTTCCTTTCGAAGGTCCTCCAGCGGCGGCCGCTCAGTCCGGCGTCCTACTCCACGGACACCTCATAGCCCGCGCCCTGGAGGGCGCGCACGACCTCATTGGTGTGTCCCGGCCCACGTGTCTCGAGCGTCAGCTCCACGCCGGTCTCGCGCACGCGCAGCGGAACGGCGTCACGCACGTGCTCGAGGCTCACGAGGTTCGCCCGTGCCTCGGCGACGAGGTTGAGCAGCTCTGCAAGCCCACCGGGACGGTCGGGTACGCGGGTGAACATGCGTACGCGGCGGCCCTCCTCGGTTTCCCGGCGGCGCAGGAGTCCCGCGAGCAGGCCGCTGTCCACGTTGCCCCCGGAGACGATCGCCACAGTTGTACCCGAAGACGCCGCGCTCACGCGGCCGCTCAGCAGCGCCGCCACGGTGACCGCGCCGGCGCCCTCTGCCACGAGCTTTGCCCGCTCGGCCAGGAACACCATCGCACCGGCGATCTCGTCCTCGGTGACAGTCTCGATCCCCGTGAGCAGGTCGCGCAACAGCGGCAGGGTCAGCGTGCCGGGGCGCTTGAGCGCGATCCCATCGGCCAACGTCGGCGGGCCCGCCACGACCGGTGCCCGCTCCTGACCGGGAGTGGCAAGCGCGCGAGCAAACGGCGCAAAGGCGCGCGCTTGCACGCCCACGATCTCGACCTCTGGCCGCGCGCGGCGCAGCGCCACCCCTACCCCTGAGGCAAGACCGCCGCCTCCGACGGGCACGATCACACGGGTGAGGTCGGGAATCTCCTCGAGCAGCTCCACCCCGAGGGTGCCCTGACCGGCGATCACATCGGGGTCGTCGAAGGGGTGCACGAACGCCAAGCCGCCCTCGCGGGCGCGCTCGAGCGCGAGCTCGACGGCCTCCTCCACCGCGGCTCCCGCGAGGTGCACCTGAGCCCCCAGACGCTCCACAGCCGCAACCTTCGAGACAGCGGCGTCACGGGGCATGAAGACCTCGCATCCGATCCCCTTGATGCGGGCCGCCTGGGCCACGGCACGGGCGTGGTTTCCGGCGCTGGCCGTGACGAGGCCGCCCCCGGCGCGCTCGCCCAGAGCAGCGACCTTGTTGAGCGCGCCGCGGAGCTTGAAGGAGCCCGTCCTCTGCAGGCACTCGGCCTTCAGCGCCACGTCGACGCCCAGCGCATCGCTGAGCTCGTGGCTGCGAACCGTAGGTGTGTGGACTGCGCCGCCAGCGATCGCCTCGCGTGCCTGCTGGGGATCGATCGCACCGATCAGCTCCTCTACCGTTTGCTCGCGCACACGCTCAGTCATAGCGGCCAGGCGGCCTTGGGTCCGGTCCTCGCGATCACGAGGTGAAGGTATCTCAGCGCCGGCGACGCGCGCCCCAGTCGCGCATCGAGCAGACGATCTCCTCGTCATCGAGCGGGGGGCAGGGCATCGGCGAGGTGCGACGGCGATCGGGTCGCAGGCCATCGAGGGCGATCACGAGCGTCCGCCGCCAGACCTCCGGCGCCACCTCGCGCGTGTAGTCGGCGACTTCGCCGATGGCGTGCTGCAGCAGCAGCAGGTCGGCAACCACGAGATCGGCGCGGACGACGCCTGCCTGCTGCGCGCGCTCGAGCACGACGGCCACGAGTGGCTGGATCTGAAGGCGCGCACGCTCGATACGGGCGTGCGCCTCGGAGGTGCTCAGCAACAGCTCCTTGAGACCGCGATCCTCGGCTTGCATCTCCAGAGCACGCTCGAGGAAGCGGACCAGCGCGAGCCAGGGGTCTGGCATCTCGAGGCTCTTGCCGGCCGCGCTTAGCATCTCGCCGATGCGCTCCTCGAACAAAGCATCGATCAGCTGCTCCTTGTCCGGGAAGCGCCTGTAGACGGTGCCCACACCGACACCCGCATGACGGGCGATGTCGTCGAGCGAGACGCCCAGCCCACGCTCGGCAAACAGCTCACGGGCGGCGTCGAGGACGCGCTGGCGGTTGCGCTCGGCGTCCTTGCGCAGCGGTCTCTCCGATGTGGTTGCCATGCGCTCATTGTAACAAAGTGGAGGTGTCTACTCCAAGTGGAGGGAACTGCTCCATTTGTGTGCTAACGTCGTCTGCAGAAGTTGAGAGACCACCTCCACATTCCCAACGCGAGGACCCGCCCAATGTCACACGAGACACCTTCAACCCAGCACGAGCGCCGCTGGCTGATCCTGGCGATGCTCGGCGTGGCGCAGTTGATGGTCGTGCTCGACGCCACGATCGTGAACATCGCCCTGCCCTCGGCCCAGCATGCGCTGGGCTTCTCCAACGACAACCGCCAGTGGATAGTGACCGCATACGCGCTGGCGTTCGGCTCCCTGCTGCTGATCGGTGGGCGCGTAGGCGACCTGTTCGGGCGCAAGCGGGCCCTGATCGCCGGCCTTGGCGGCTTCGCGGTGATGTCCGCCGTGGCGGGCTTTGCCCAAAGCTTCGACGTGCTCGTGGCGGCGCGGGCATTGCAGGGCGCGTTCGGCGCGTTGCTGGCGCCCTCGGCGCTGTCGATCCTGACCACGACCTTCTCCGACCCCGCCGAGCGCGGTAAGGCGTTTGGCATCTACGGCGCGATCGCCGGTGGCGGCGGGGCGATCGGCCTGCTGCTCGGGGGCGTCCTCACCGAGTACCTCGACTGGCGGGCGACGATGTTCGTGAACCTCGCCTTCGCAATCCCCGCCGCGCTGGCGGCAGCCGTGCTGCTCGTGAACGAGCGCTCGAGCGTTCACTCGAGACTCGACCTGCCCGGCACGCTCGCCGGGAGCACCGGCCTGTTCGCCCTGGTCTACGGCTTCGCCAACGCCGAGACCCACAGTTGGGGGGCGCCGCTGACGCTGGGCATGCTCGCCGCGAGCATCGTGCTGCTGGCAACGTTCGTCGTGCTGCAGGCTCGGGGCAAGCACCCGCTGTTGCCGCTGCGCGTGATCCTCGACCGCGACCGCGGTGGCTCCTATCTGGCGATTGGGATCACCGGAGCGGGGATGTTCGGCGTGTTCCTGTTCCTCACCTACTACCTGCAGCGCACGCTCGGCTTCAGCCCGATCAAGACGGGCCTGGCGTTCCTGCCGATGATGGGCGCGATCGTGGCCACCGCCACGCTCATCAGCACGATCGTGCTGCCCCGCACCGGCCCGCGTCCGCTGATCCCGACCGGGATGGTGCTCGCGTCGTTTGCGATGGTGCTCCTCACACACGTCGGCGTGAGCACCGGCTACGCCAGCCACGTACTCCCGGCTCTGCTCGTGATGGGGGTGGGGATGGGCCTCGTGTTCGCGCCGGCGATGGCCACGGCAACGGGCCAGGTCGCCGCCCACGACGCGGGCGTGGCCTCAGCGCTCGTAAACACGATGCAGCAGATCGGCGGCTCTGTCGGAACGGCCTTGCTGAGCACGTTCGCTGCCGCCGCCGCAACCGGCTTCGTGAGCTCCCATGGCGGTCCCTCCGGCCGAGTACTGGCCGGGGCTGCCGTCCACGGCTATACGACCGCCTTCTGGTGGGCAGCGGGGACCTTCGCCGTCGGCGCGGTGCTCACGAGTGTGCTGCTGCGCTCGGGCGTGCAGGAGGCCGATCCCTCAGCGGCGCCCGTCCTCGCTCACTGAGTCGCCGGGTCCTCGTTCCCCAGCTCCGCCTCCTGCGCCGCCAGCCGGGCGTAGGAGGCGGGGCGGCGTGTGGCCAGGAAAGGGAAGAGCTCCAGCCAGTCGTGACGCTGGTCCAGGTCGAGGTCGGCGATCAGCAACGCCGACTCGTCGCGGGGCGCCTGCACGAGCACGCGCCCGTAGGGGTCGCAGATGAACGACGAGCCGTAGAAGCGCAGGGGCGGCTCCTCGCCGATCCGGTTGACGGCGACCATGAACACGCCGTTGGCAATGGCGTTGCCCACGATCACCCGCTCCCACAGCGGCTGCGTGTCGAAGTCGGGGTGGTCGGGCTCGGAGCCGATGGCCGTGGGGTAGACGAGGATCTCGGCTCCCTCCAGGCTGTAGGCCCGCGCCACCTCGGGGAACCACTGATCCCAGCACGTCGGTAGCCCGAGCTGCGCCTGCTCGAGCGCCAGCACGGGGAACGGCTCGCCGCCGCCCGGCCCAGGCTGGAAGTAGCGATCCTCGTGGTATCCGGCCGTGACGGGGATGTGCAGCTTGCGTGTCCGTGCCACGATCTCGCCGCTCGGAGCCACGACGATCGCCGTGTTGAAGCCGAGCTCGCCCGGGCTGAGCGCGCGCTCGTAGAGGGACGCGTGCACGTAGATTCCCGTAGCGGCTGCGGCCGCGGCTGCAAACCGGTGCGTGGCGCCACCCGGGAGCTCCTCCGCCTCGACACCGAGAGCGACGGGCCCCGCCGGGTCGACGGCGAAGTAGCGGCTCAGAGTCAGCTCCTGAAGGCACACCAGCCGTGCTCCCTCGTCGGCGGCGAGCTCGATCCCGTGGCGTAGGGCCGCCTCGTGCTCGGCGGGATCGGGATGCCAGCGCTGCTGCAGCGCGGCGATGCGAAAGGGCTCCCGCCGCGGGGGACGTGTGCGGGCCGGCGATGTGGGCGCCCCGAAAGAGCGGATCACTCCGATCTCCTGCATGGCCTTCACTCTAATCCGACCGACGTGCGCCCCACGGTGGCAAGCTGTGCGGGTGAGCGCGACGATCCCCTCCACGCCCGCTGCCGACGGCTTTCGCATGCCGGGCGAGTTCGAGGCGCATGTGGGCTGTTGGATGGCTTGGCCCGAGCGCACCGACAACTGGCGCTGCGGCGCGAAGCCGGCGCAGGAGGCATTTGCCGCGGTGGCAGAGGCCATACATCCGTCGGACCCGGTGGCGGTGGCGGTCTCAGACGCACAGTTCGAGCATTGCCGCGCGGCGCTCTCTCCGTCCATCCGCGTGGTGGAGATCTCGAGCGACGACGCCTGGATGCGTGACATCGGACCCACCTTCGTGGTCGACGCCAGCGGCACCAGACGCGGAGTCGACTGGCACTTCAACGCGTGGGGCGGGTTGAGCGGCGGCCTGTACTTCCCTTGGGATCGCGACGAGCGCGTGGCGCGCAAGGTGCTGGAGATCGAAGGCGCCGATCGCTACCGCGCGCCGATCGTGCTCGAGGGCGGCTCGATCCACGTGGACGGCGAGGGCACGGTGATGACGACGGAAGAGTGCCTGCTGAACCCGAACCGCAACCCAGACCTCTCACGCGCGCAGATCGAGCAGATGCTGTTCGACTACCTCGGCGCGGAGAGGGTGCTGTGGCTCGGCCGGGGTGTCTACAGCGATGAGACCGACGGGCACGTCGACAACCTCGCCTGCTTCGCGCGACCGGGGCTCGTCCTGCTCACATGGACCGACGATGAGTCAGACCCCCAGCATGAGATCTCACGCGACGCGCTTGCTCGCCTGCAAAGCATGAGCGACGCTCGTGGTCGGGCGATCGAGACGCGCCTGCTGCCGTCGCCGGGACCGATGACGATCGGCGAGCGGGAGGCCGCCGGAGTGGATGCGGCCGCGGGCACCCTGCCACGTAGTGCCGGTGACCGTCTTGCGGCGTCCTACGCGAACTTCTACATCGGTACCTCGCGCGTGGTCTTCCCCCTGCTCGACGAGCGCTTCGACGATCAGGCCGCTGAGGTGCTCCGCGACTGCTTTCCGGATCGCGAGGTGATCGGTATTCCGGCCCACGAGATCCTGCTTGGGGGCGGCAACATCCACTGCATCACCCAGCAGATCCCTGCCGGCTTTATTGGTCAGTTGCAAACAGCACACGCTCAATCGCCAAGCTATTAGGTTCGGGGCGTGGGCTGCCGATGTCTGCCTGCATGCAGAGCGACGATGACGAGCTCCGGCGGCTAGGCCAAGCCCTCAACGGGCGCACCGAGGATGTCGTGCGCCTGATGCTCGAGCGCACAACACTTTCGGGACAGGTCCTGGACGAGTCTGTCGAGGAGCGATTCGCCCGCGTGGGCACCGTCTCGACCGTCGCGGTGGCACGCTGGATGTCGGGCGAGGGGCCCGAGGTGGCGCGGGAGGTGGGCCAGGAGTCCTGGCAGATCTTCGGTCAACTCGCATCGCAGCGAGCAGCACCGCTGAACGAGGTGACGAAGCGCTGCCTGCGCTGGGGCGACGCCGCGGCAGAGGTCTTGGGTCTGTGTGCACGGGAGCTCGAGATCGGAGAGGACGTGCTCGCGCGAGGGCTCGCGATGCTCCAGCGGAGCCTGAACGTGACACTCGTGCGGATGTGTGAGTCGTTCGAGACCGAGCGCCAGCGCGCCGACGAGGAGCTGCAGCGCCGCCAGCACGAGCTCGCTTTCCTCGCCACCCACGACGCGTTGACGGGCCTGCCCAACCGCACCCTGATCCTCGATCGAGTCGATCAGATGCTGATGCGCGCGCGTCGCAACCACACCCCGCTGGCGGCGCTGTTCATCGACCTGGACAACTTCAAGGCGATCAACGACTCGCTCGGCCACGCCACCGGAGATGAGCTGCTCAAGGCGGTTGCCTCGCGCTTGACTGCAGTCGTGCGGGAGACCGACGCCGTTGGGCGACTGGGGGGCGACGAGTTCGTTGTCGTCGCGAGCGAGCTCTCACTCGCCTCGGGGCCCGAGCTGATCGCCGAGCGACTGCTGGAAGCGCTAGAGCATCCCTTCAACCTCGAGAGCGCGGCCGCCCAGGGACCGTTGAAGGTCTCGGCCAGCATCGGCGTAGCCTCGGGTGTGCGTGAGTGTGCGGGTGACCTCCTGCGCGACGCCGACATCGCCATGTATCAGGCCAAGTGGGATGGACGCAACCGCTTCGCCGTGTTCGAGTCGGGTATGCAGACGGCCGTGCAGAGTCGGATGGAGCTCGAGATGGATCTGCGGATGGCGCTCGAGAACGAGGAGTTCTTCCTCGTGTTCCAACCTACGTTCAGCCTCCAGGACATGGCGCCCACCGGCGTGGAGGCCCTGATCCGCTGGAACAGCCCCACCCGCGATGTGGTGCAGCCAGACGATTTCATCGGACTGCTCGAGGAGACAGGTCTGATCGTGGAGGTTGGGCGCTGGGTGTTGCGTGAGGCGTGCTCGCAGGGAGTTCGCTGGCGCGAAGCCGGCCATCCGATTGGCATTGCAGTCAACGTGTCGGCCCGGCAACTGGACGGGGACGAGTTCGTGGACGACGTCCGGCGCGTGCTCGCGGACTCGGGGCTCGAGCCGGACTCGTTGACGCTGGAGATCACCGAGACCGCCCTGATGCGCGACACCGAGGCGACGACCAAACGGCTGGTCGCCGTCAAGGAGCTAGGTGTGCGGATCGCGATCGACGACTTCGGGACGGGCTACTCATCGATGGCCCACCTTCAGCACTTCCCCGTTGACGCACTCAAGATCGACCGCTCGTTCATAACCCAGATGACACACAACCGGGAGGGCGAGACGATCCTGCACACGCTCGTCCAGCTGGGTAAGGCGCTCTCGATCGAGACGTTGGCCGAGGGCATCGAGCAGGCCCAGGAGCTGTCGCTCTTGCAGGGCGAGCGCTGCGACAGTGGCCAGGGTTTCCTGTTCGCCCGTCCGCTCGACGCCGCTGACACGGCCTCCTTCCTGCGCAACTGGGCAGAGCGGGCATCCGATCCGGCAGCCCCCCTCGCCCAAGGTTAGTTGCAATTGACACGAGCAGGCTACGGTAGGTCGTCCACTAGAGTGGCCCCGGTGGCGAGCCAAGGAGAGCCGCAGCGCGATCCTCAGCCGGCGCGAGCCATCCTTGGAGCCGCGTTTCGGCTTTACGGCCGCTACCCATTGCTGTTCCTCGTCCTCGCGCTGGGAGTCATCGCTCCATATGACGTGATCATCCTGATCGCCACTGGACGAGGGCCCTTGATGACGAGTGGAGGCCTCGGGCTCGACTACTTCCTGGCGGCGTTCCTGATCTCGCCACTGGTGTCCGCACTGCACATCCATGCGGTCGCGGAGGTGCGTGCCGGACGTAAGCCGGCCCTGAGAGCGATCGCGGCGAGAGGCCTGCGCGTGCTGCCCACGGCGGCTGCTACAGCCGTGATGAGCGCGCTTGGGATCGCGGTCGGGTTCATCCTCCTGATAGTGCCGGGGGTCATCCTTTCGTTTCGTTGGTATGTCGCGGTACAGGCGGCGGCAATCGAGGGAGAGGGTTGGACGGAGGCACTCGCCCGCAGCCGCGTGCTCACTCGCGGGGTCTACCTGCACCTGTTTGGGTTCGGGATCCTCGTGGCGATCGTCACGGCGGGACCGACAGCGATCGGACGGGCCGCTGTCACAGGGCACGACACGCTGGCGGCGGCGTTCGTAGGGGGAGTCCTACTGCACGCCTTTGCGCTCGCCTTCGCTGCGCTCGCCACGGCGCTGCTCTACTTCGACCTCGCGACCCGCCGAAGCGAGGCCGCTACAACCGTCGACAGCGTGGCGGCGTCACCCGGTGAGCTGCCACTCTGAGCGGATCGAGGTACCCGAGAGGGTCCTCGCGCCGGTTTCCCTTTCACTTCTTCGCGCCGTACCTCTTGCGCGCGCTCGCTATGCACCGAGCCCGTTGCCTCTTCGGCTGCTTCTGGCATACCTTCAAGGCTTTGGCCAGCAATTGGGCGCGCGTGGGCGGCTGTGTTTTCGCCTCTATCACGGCCAGCTGCTTCTCCGTCGCTTCGAGCTGCTTCGTCGTCGCGGCTAGCTGAGCGGTCACTTCTTCTTCGTGCTTCTTTGCTTCTCCCGCCAGCTGCTTGGCGTGTTCTTCGGCTTTTTTGAAGACTTCTTCTTGCTTCTCTAGGGCAGTTTCCAGCGCCTGAAGGGCTTCTTCCCGTTTCTTCGCTTCTTCGTGCTGTCTAGCTTCGACTTCTTCCGCCGTAATGGCCCTTACCTCGACCGGCTCGGCAGTGGTGACCGTGATCGTCGATTCCACTCCCGTCGGTTCCAGCGTGAAATTGTTGTTTTTTTCTCCCAGAGGAACCGCTTTGAGTTTTTCGCCACCGGCGCCTTCGTATTCGTCGGGTGCTTGCACGCCGCCCAACTTGCTGAGCGTCGTGGTGAACGAAGTGGTTTCTGTATTCAGCGGAGCTCCAGGGGCAAGGAACGGCCCTTCGCCTCGTGCTGGTACTCCCCCACATTCAAAGCTCATATACGTGCCGCCGCGCGGATTGAGAAGGACGGCAACTTCATGGTTTTTCTGGTCGATGTAAACCAGTTCCGCTTCGATCAGACCCGTCTTGATTTCTTCTGCCCCCGCCCCTTCTGATTTACATTTCTGAGAGCCAGGAGAGGCAGTTTTACATTCCGTGAACTCATATTTCGCGATGGCCCTACGCGGTCCGGTGATTTCGCCCTGGCCGCTGGACTGAGAGCAGGTCATAACTGCTCCACTGAACCCTTCGGCCGTCACCTCTCCGCCTGCGGTGGTGAATCTGACCGGCAGGCTGTGGCCCGGAACGACGAATTCGAGTACCGGCGTGGCCGCGCTCGCGCCGGCGGGCACGAGCAGCAGCGCAAAGAGAGCTGCTCCGAAGAAGTGGCTCAACCATCGGCTCTTGCAACACTCGCGGCTTCACGTTTGGACCCCCCTGCTCGATACCCACCCGAATAACAAGCCATTCTGGCGCAACTGCTCAAACTCGTGCCTACTCCGATCCCAGCCAAGGGGTGAGTCAGCAGCCCAGAAGCCATCGATTGATCGGACCTATCAATGGGCGATCCAGGATTCGAACCTGGGACCTCTTCCTTATCAGAGAAGCGCTCTAACCAACTGAGCTAATCGCCCTCGCGTCGCGGATTCTAGCGGCAGGGCGAAGCCGTCCATATGCCCCTCAGGCGACGGCGCGCGGGCGGATTCGGCGGGCCAGCTCGACCGCCTCCTCGGGGCTCGCGAAGGAGAGCTCGGCGCGGTAGCGACCGTCCCGCGTGGGCTTGACCCGAACCTCAGCCCCAAGCGCCCCGGCGAGCGCCTCTGCGATCTCGCTGGCCGCGTGCTCCTGATCCGGGTGAACTGCCCCCGCAGAGGTTCCTCTACGGGCGCCGGTTGGTGGAGCGGCTGGCGCGTTGCTCCCCCGCGCACGCTCCTCGAGCACGCGTACCGACAAACCTTGCTCGGCGGCGGCTTGGGCGAGCTGGCGGCGGGCGTCGTGGTCTTCGGCCAGCAGTAGCGCGCGCCCGTGGCCCTCGCTGAGCTCGCCGTTCTCCAGCATCTCGATCACCGCGTCGGGGAGGTCGAGCAGGCGCACCAGGTTGCTGACGGCGACGCGACTGCGCCCCACGCGTAGGCCTACTTCCTCGCGGGTCAGGCCCAGCTCCTCGACGAGCGCTGCACAAGCGCGGGCCTCCTCGACGGGGTTGAGGTCCTCGCGCGCCATGTTCTCGATCAGGGCCACCTCCAGCGCTGCCGCGTCCTCACGGTCGCGCACGAGCGCCGGAACGGTCTCGAGACCTGCGATCTTGGCGGCGCGCCAGCGGCGCTCGCCGGCGACCAGCTCGTAGCGGCCACCGGGCCGAGGGCGTACGAGCACGGGCTGCAGCACTCCGCGCTCGCCAAGTGAGCCCGCCAGGGCCTCGAGCGCCTGCTCGTCAAACGCCCGCCGCGGCTGGTTCGGACTGGGTGAGATCAGCTCGACGGGGAGCTCGCACAGCTCCTCCTCGGGAGCGTCCCCGCCGCCGCGGGGCGACACCGACAAGATCGCGTCGAGCCCCCGGCCCATACCCGGTCGCGGCTTAGCCACGTGCAGCCACCTCCTTTGCCAGCTCGAAGTAGGCCTCCGCGCCTGCGCTGTGGGGGTCGTGGTGTGTAACAGGCAGACCGTAGCTTGGCGCCTCCCCAACGCGCACGTTACGAGGGATGACCGTGTTGAAGACGAGGTCCGGGAAATGGGAGCGAACCTCCCGCTCGACGTCCTGGCCCAGGCGAGTGCGGCTGTCGTGCATGGTCAGGAGCATCCCTGCCACCGTCAGCCGTGGATTCAGCTCACGCTGCACGAGCGCAAGCGTCTCCAGTAGCCCGGCAAGGCCCTCCAGCGCGAAGTACTCAGTCTGGACGGGCACTATCACCCTGTCGGCTGCAGCCAGCGCGCATACCGTCAGCGGCCCCAAGGAGGGCGGGCAGTCGAGGAGCATGTACTGGAAGCTCGACTTCAGCGGGGCCAAGACGTCCCGCAGCCGGTACTCGAAGCCATCGAGGCGGGGAAGCTCGATGTTCGCCCCCGCAAGCCCCGCTCCCGCCGGCAGCGCCCGCAAGCCCGGCACAGAGGAGTCCGTGAGCGCCTCCTCGGCGCTCACCTCACCCGCAAGGACCTCGTAGAGACCGGGGGCCTGCGTGCGCGAGATCCCAAGACCGACCGTCGCGTTGGCCTGGGGGTCGACGTCCACGAGCAAGGTCGTGTAGCCGGCCTCGGCGATGCAGGCGGCCACGTTGACCGCTGTCGTCGTCTTGCCCACGCCGCCCTTCTGATTGGCGACTGCGTAGATGGTGCCCACGCGCTGCAAGCTAGCGCGTCATCCAAGCGGGCGCTTACGAGCCATGCCCGCACGGCGTGGGAAGCGTGCGAGCGTGGGGCTGAGCTTGCGAAACGTGTGCAGATGGTGATCGCTCGCTCCCTCGAGGGGCGCTGTCTGCAGAACCCGCTCGCGATGTAGGCCGAGGATCTCGGCCGCCCGGTCGGCCTGCTCCTCCTCCTCGCCGGCGCGGTGACCTCGCCAGTCAACCAGCAACCCCCCGACTCGCAGCAGCGGGGCCGCATACTCGAGTACGACGGACTGGGCGGCCACGGCGCGAGCGACGACCACGTCACCCCACTCGAGGCCCTCCTCCCACTCCTCGGCACGAGCACACACAACACGGGCGTTCTCGATTACGGCGTCCGCGCAGACACGTTCGAGGAAGGCGCACTTGCGGCCCTGGCTCTCCACCAGGGCAACCTCAGCCGTCGGCAACGCTACAGCCAGGGCCAATCCCGGGAAACCCGCGCCGCTACCGATGTCGACCAGCCGGCGTGCCCTATGGACCTCCTCGAGCTCCAGCGCCGCCAGCGAATCGGCGACGTGCACGCGCTGCGCAAGCGCGGGATCGCGAATGCTGGTGGGTGCATGCTCATCCGTCGCGAGCGCGTGAAGCACGACCGAGAGGCTGCGCTCCTGCGCTGCATTCAGCGCGTAATCAGCCATTTCGCGCAAAATAGGCTGCGTAGCGAGCCTTCATCTCCGTGACCCGAGCGAACGCATGGGCATCGAGATCCGCGGTGAGCACAGACTCGACGACCGGGAGAACATCCTCGGCAAGAGCGGCTCCACGAGCCATCCACTGGTAGTAGCTGCGCCCGCCGTGGGTGTAGGGCCCGTACAGCTTCGAACGGGGAAAGCGGCCCTGCAGCCAGCGAAACAGCGCCTCGTGGCGGGTGTGCATCCGCAGCGTGATGTGCGGCTGCTTCCCATCCCCGCCGAAGCTTCCCTCCCCGATCAGGATGCCCACGATCAGTCCACGCTCCACGTCGCTCAGCGGCGGCTGCGGGCGATCGGACACAAGGCCTATTGTTTCACCGTCATGAAAAACGTGAAACACATCGGAGTGGGGTCGGCTGTTTCACCGTCATGAAAAACGTGAAACGTAGCTAGTTGGGCGTGCTCGGCGAGACCACGAGATAGCGCTCGGGCTCATTGCCCTCGCTGTGGGTCTCAACGTCGCGTCGATCGCGCAGGAACTCATGCACGATGCGCCGCTCAAAGGGCGGCAACGGGTCGAGGGCGACCGGGCGGCCCGTGCTCAGCGCTTCCTCGGCAGCGTCCTGCGCGTCGGCCTGCAGGGCCTCCGTGCGGCGCTCTCGATATCCGTTTGCATCGATCACAACCCGCGTGGAGGAGGGGCCCTCGGGAAAGATGATCCGCTGCGCCAAGTGCTGTACCGCGTCGATCGTCTGGCCGTGGCGCCCGATGAACAGACCGACATCCTCGCCCTCGACACGTCCGGTCAGAACCCCATCGCTCTCGTCCACCTCCACGCCGGCCTCGAGGCCCAGGCCGTCGACGACCTCCTCGAGCAGCTCGATCAGGGCGTCGGGTGCATCCAGCTCGTCGATCGACGCGTCGCTCATCGCCGCCTACCCGAACGCTTCTTCTTCTTGCGTGGAGGCGGCGGAGGGGACACCGGCACGCTGGGGCTGGTCGCGGGCGCCTCCGCAGTACGCGCCCCGGCTCCCGCGGTAACGCTTGCAAAGGCCTCTTTCAGGGACCTCGTGGGTTTCCCATTCGCCGCCCCAGGTGGGGCCTCGACCTTCGGCGGCGGAGGCATACGGCGGCGGATGACGGACTGCTGAGCGATGGTCCACAAGTTCGTGGTGATCCAGTACACGAGCAGGCCCGCCGGGTAGCGATAGAGGATGACCACGAACACAACCGGCAGCAGTAGCATCAGCCGGCGCTGATTCGGGTCGGCTGTCGCGGTGGCGATCAGCGTGGAGAACACCTGCGAGCCCACGTAGAGGACGATGAGAGCTACCAGCGCCACTCCGGTCGCCTTGGCCGTGATGTCGGGGAGGAACAGGAACTTGGCCGAGTGCGGAGCCACCTGGTTGCACGTGACTTTTTCGATCTGCTTAGAGGTTATGAAGCCGTGCGCGTGCAGCGCCGGGCCACAGATCCGCTTCTTGAGGTCGGTGCGCAGCATGTAGAACAGCGAGATGAACACCGGTAGCTGCATCACCAGCGGCAGACAGGAGGCCAGGGGGTTGATTTTGTTCTCCTGGTAGAACTTCATGATCTCCTGCTGCTGGCGCTGTTTGTCCTCCTTGTACTTCTCTTTCAGCGCGTTTATCTGAGGCGCCAGGCGCTGCATCTCCTGCATCGACTTCAGCTGCCTGAACGTCAGCGGCACGAGGATCGCCCGGATCAGCACGGTCAGCCCTACGATCGCGAGGCCCCAGCTCCCGCCCACGAGGTGGGCGTGGATGAACACCATGATCGACTCGAACAGGCTGATCAGAGGCGAAAACGCGTCCTGGATCACATTGGCGAGGATGGGCATGCTCTAAGAGTTCTCGACTGGTTCGGTTCTAGGCAGGAATGTAGTTTGTGCCCGCAGCCACTGACGGCGCTGGCGGTTCTTCTCCGGTGCTCGTTCAGGCCCCGGTGGCTGATCCGGTCCTGAACACTCGCTGGGCCTCAACCGGATCGTATCCGCCGTAGCTCCACGGATTGCACCTGAGCAGCCGCCACCCCGCGAGCACCAGGCCCCTAAGTATGCCGTACTCGCGGAGCGCGTCGACCGCGTAGCGGGAGCACGTCGGCTCGTACTTGCAGCGCCTTGGCAGCGCGGGCGAGATCGCGCGCTGGTAGAGCAAGATCGGGGCTGTCACAAACAGGCGAAGGGCGCGGCGAAGTCCATGCTCAGCGCCGCCGGCGCGCTGCTCAGATCGCGAGGCGCTCATCGGACTCCACGGCAGGCGAGCTTGCGGCGACTGTGAGCAGCCCCCCCTTGGCCAGAAGACCCTCAAGCTCCTGGGCGATGCCCGCCAAGCCCTCACGCTCGGCCAGCTCCCGCGCCGGAGGGCGGGCCACGACCACGATGTCCTGGCCCGGTGAGAGGTTGCCCTCCTGCTGTGAGAAGGCCTCACGCAACAGGCGCTTGACGTGGTTACGCTCGACCGCGCCCCCAACCTTCCGGGAGACGGACAGGCCCAAGCGCGGACTGTCCTCGGGCCCGGTGGGGAACGAGTAGAGGACGAGGTGCCGATTGGCGGTGGAGCGCCCGTGCCGGTACACACGCTCGAACTCGGCGCTGCGCGACAGGCGCCCCCCTCGCCCCGGCGCCCGCGGTCTGATCGCGCGTCCGTCCACGGCTCCAGGCTCCCAGTCGCCTTCAGACCGACAGGCGCTTGCGGCCCTTGTCGCGGCGGCGCTTGAGCACGAGCCGACCGGCTCGTGAGCTCATACGCGAGCGAAAGCCGTGTGCGCGGGCGCGCTTGCGCTTCTTGGGCTGGTAGGTGCGCTTCATAGTTCTCAGTTCCCTTCGAGGAGCGCAGCGGTGCCCCGCGTGCGCCGATCATCCCCACGATCGAGGAGCGATCGTCCCGAAGTATAGGACCGACGAGCGCTCGCTGACTTTTTCCCGCCAAATGCGAGCACGGGGCAAGCCTCGCTCACAACGTTGGATATAGTCGCCCGACCGGGCCCCCGCGGGTCCTCCTTCGAATAGTTCTTGTCATCTGCCTCTGGGAGAGGAGTCGGATCAGCGCTGCCGTGAGCGTCGAGTTGGAGCACATATGGACACGGGTGCAGGCAGAGCTGGCCCGCGCTGTTGACGAGCCAACCTTCAGGCTCTGGCTGGATCCCCTACGCGCGCTCGAGCTCGAGGGTGAGCACCTGCTGATCGAAGCCCCTCCGCATGCCTGCGCCTGGGTGGAGGATCGCTTCGGCCGGATAATCCAGGCGGCTGTCAAAGCCGTCTTGGGCGAAGGAGCCGACGCTGAGCTCGTAGGGCCCCCGACCACCCGAGCCTCACGTGCGACCTCGGCTACCTCGAGCTACCCGTCCAGCAGCAGCATCGTTGAAGCGCACGCGCCCGACGACAAGCACGCGGGTGGTCCACTGGGGAACCCCAAGCTCACATTCGACCACTTCGTCATCGGCGACTCCAACCGCCTCGCCCACGCTGCTGCCCTGACAGTCGCGGAGATGCCATCCCAGGCATACAACCCCCTGTTCCTATGTGGACCGCCAGGAGTCGGCAAGACACACCTCCTCAGCGCCATCTCCAACCTGCTGCTGCTCCACAACCCAGGGCTGACAGTTCGCGCCACCACCGGCGAGGCCTTCACCAACGAGTTCCTCGCGGCTCTCAGTGGCGGGGACACCGAGAGCTTCAAGGCCCGCTTCCGGCACATCGACGTCCTGTTGATGGACGACGTCCAGTTCCTCGAGCGCAAGACCAAGACCGAGGAGGAGTTCTTCCACACCTTCAACGCCCTGCACGACGCCGGCCGGCAGATCGTGCTCAGCTCAGATCGCCCCCCGCAAGATCTACAGGCACTCGAGGACCGCCTACGAGAGCGTTTCCAGTCGGGACTCGTTGCCGACATAAAACCGCCAGACCGATCGACCCGTATGGCGATCCTGCGCAAGCGGGCGAGTCACGACCACATACCCCTAGCCGACGAGGCGCCGCTGAGGGTCATCTCCGAGCGCATCCACACCAACGTCCGCGTTCTCGAGGGCGCTCTGATCAGAGTGGTTGCATACAGCTCGCTGACAGGACGACCCCTGACCGGCGAGCTCGCCGACGAGGTGATCACCAGCCTCTACCCCAACTCGCCTAAGCCAGGGCGGCGCGAGCGCAGCGTGAGTGAGATCCAACAGGCAACCTGTGAGCTGTTCGGTATCACCCTCGAGGAACTGCTCTCCAGCTCACGCACGCCCAACATCTCCTGGCCGCGGCAACTCGCCATGTACCTCGCGCGGGAGCTCACCGGCGAGTCGCTTCCAGCCATCGGTCGTCATTTTGGCGGACGTGACCACACGACCGTCATGCATGCCTGCAGGCGTACCTCGGCCCGGATCGACTCCGACGAGAGCTCTCGCGAGCTTGTGGAGAAGCTGTGCGAGGCGCTCGACTCTCCCCACCCTTGACCGCGGATCGCCTCCCGACCGCGCTGCCTGAGAGACTTCCGCAAAGCTATCCCCAGCGCTGTCCACACCCCAATGTCCCTCGGTCCCGCTATACAAGCCAAATGCACATCTCCATAGCCCCTACTACTCCCTATCTATTTCTCATGGAAGAGTCATGAAGCTCTCGCTCTCCTCGGCGCAACTGCTCAACCA
Organism: Solirubrobacteraceae bacterium; assembly: GCA_036264155.1. Taxonomy (GTDB): domain Bacteria; phylum Actinomycetota; class Thermoleophilia; order Solirubrobacterales; family Solirubrobacteraceae; genus Palsa-744. Next base: position 9,983 of record DATARM010000036.1, on the reverse strand, counting down.
GCTGCAGACCGCGACGCGCGTTGCATCCACCAGGAGCGCAGTACAGGCGCTGTCCGGGATCATGATCTCGGCGCAGGCTGACTCCACTCCAGAGCTGCTCGCCACCGACATGGAGATAGGCCTGCGCGTTCCCCTCGAGGCCGACGTCGCCAGGCCCGGCTCGGCGCTGCTGCCCGCTCGACTACTTCTCGACGTGGCCCGTTCGCTCTCAGCAGAGACCTTGACGTTGGAGCTGCGTAGCGCCGAGCAGGATGTCGAGCTGATCTGCGGGCCCACGACCTTCCACCTGCGCACGCTCCGCGCAGAGGACTTTCCGACATTGCCACAGCCATCCCACGAGACACGGGTGACGCTTCCGACAGCGGCCTTCGTGGAGACCGTCTCGCGCGTCGCCAGGTCGGCCTCCCGTGACGAGACGCGCCCCGTCCTAACCGGGATCCTCATGTCCGCCGCCGGGCAAGAGCTGCGAATGGTCGCCACGGACTCCTACCGCCTGAGTGTCAAGGAGACGGCGCTCGAGTCCGCGCTGCAGGGGAGCCTCGAGGCCAACGTGCCCGCTCGAGCGCTGCAGGAGCTCGTGCGCATCGCCCAGCAGACGCCCGCGGACTCGCTCGCCGTGAGCGTAGGCCAGAACCAGGTGATCTTCGAGCTCGGCGACATCGTGCTCTCCTCCCGCCTGATCGATGGCCAGTTCCCCAACTACCGGCAGCTGCTACCCGAGTCGGTCGAGCACGAGCTGCGCCTTGCAAGCGCCGAGCTGACAGATGTGGTTCGTCGCATCAGCCTCCTCGCCCAGAAGAACGCTCCGCTGCGCCTGAGCTTTGGCGAGGGCACCCTCACCGTCTCGGCTCAGACCCCCGATGTCGGCGAGGCCAGCGAGGCGATACCGGTGCCCTTCCACGGCGAGCCGTTCGAGATCGGCTTCAACCCCGAGTTCCTTAGAGACGGCCTCGAGAGCATCGATTCAGATGAGCTGATCCTGAAGCTCATCAGCCCGCTGCGGCCGGGCCTGATCGAATCCCCCGACACCGGGGACTTCGTGTATCTCATCATGCCCATCCGCCTGAACGTGTGACCTCATGGCCTGCGCATGTCGGCGTCCTCGGTCGCTCGCGTACCGAAACCGGGAGACACTCGCTTCGCTCGCATCCCCGTTTCGGCCGGCACGCCACGCTCCCTGCGTCCTTGACCTGCTTGACCCTGAGGTCACACACGCCGATTTGAGGTCCTAAGAATGCGTGTCGTCGCCGTCGAGCTGCGCGACTTTCGCACCTATAGCCGTGCGGAGGCGGTGATCGGCGCGGGGCTGACCGTCGTCTACGGTCCCAACGGCGCGGGCAAGTCGAATCTGATCGAGGGGCTCTACTTCGGCTGCACCGGCCGCTCGCCGCGGACCCGCAACGATCGTGAGCTGATCCGCTTCGGGGCCGACACCACACGTGTGGAGGTGACACTCCGAGAGGGCGCCGAGCCACACCACCTGTCGGTCGGGTATGGCACCCTCGCTGACACTTCCCAGCCGGTCAAGCGCATGACAGCCGACGGCGCCGAGGTGGAGCGCCTGCTGGACGTTCCCAACCGTCCGCTGCTGAGCGTCTTCCTTCCCGATCGCTTGGAGCTGCTCAAAGGACCCCCCGCGCTGCGCCGAGCCCACCTCGATCAGCTGATCGCCGGGATCTGGCCGGCTCGCGCGCAGACCCGCCGCGAGTACTCGCGCGTGCTCGCACAGCGCAATGCTCTCCTCGCCCGCATTCGCAGCGGCCGGGGGTCTCGCGGGAGCCTCTTGGCCTGGGATCGCGAGCTGGCGAGCAAGGGCCTGGCGCTGCGCGAGCAACGCGCCGAAGCAGTCGCGCTCCTGCAGGAGCCGTTCGGCGAGAAAGCGGCCCAGCTCGGGTGCAATGGGTCGGTCTCGATCGAGTATCGCCCGCGTTCGCGCGCAGCTGACGAGGATGAGTTCCTGGCCGAGCTCCAGCAGCGCTTGGACAGCGATCTCGAGCGCGGCTTCTCTGGCCACGGCCCGCACCGTGACGAGCTCGTGATAGCTCGCGACGGACGCGAGCTTCGCGTCTATGGCTCTCAGGGCGAACAGCGCCTGGCCCTGCTCGCCCTGCTCCTCGCCGAGCGCTCTGTGCTCAGTCGCGAGCGCGGCCGCACACCGCTGATGCTCCTCGACGATGTGATGAGCGAGCTCGACGGGGAGCGCCGCGAGCTGCTCGTGGGTGAGCTGTCCGTGGGCGGACAGAGCGTAATCGCCACAACAGATCTGACTCACGTGCCCCAAGCGGGTGAGTCCCATGTCACCCGTCTGCGCATCTCCCCCGGAACCATCTTGCAAGAGGCGCTGGCAGCGTGAGCCGCCGCGCACCGCGGATGCTCTCAAGCGCCCTCGAGACGCTGGCGTCTTCGATCGCTCCCGCCACCGTCCTGGGACGCGTCCAGGGCGTATGGGAGGCGGCCGCCGGCCCCGCCATCTCCGCGTCTGCTCGACCGACCGCTGAGCGGGACGGTGTGCTCACGCTCACCTGCGAGGCCGCTGTTTGGGCCCAAGAGCTGAAGCTCATGGCGGACGAGCTGATACCCCGACTCAACGAGGCGCTGGGCGAGCAGCTCGTGCACGAGCTGCGCTGTCGCACGGGTTGACCGCGAGCGATCTCCGGACCGCGGTATTTCAACGGTTTTTGCAGGGCTTTAGTAGGTATTGACGGCTCTAGGAGGCCGGGCTGCCTGCTATCATCCGACACATAACAATCCCGCCCCGGCCGTGGACTTCGCGCCCCGGAATCCGGGGCGTTCTCACGTCATCGGAGGGCCATTGGCAACAGGTAACAACAGCTCTGAGGAGAGCGCCGCGAGCAGTGGCGTGAACAACCCGTCGATGACGGGGGGATCCTCTAGCTACGACGCCCAGGACATCACAGTCCTCGAGGGTCTCCAGGCGGTTCGCAAGCGCCCCGGCATGTACATCGGCTCGACCGGCGTCATGGGCCTGCACCACCTCGTCTATGAGGTCGTCGACAACTCCGTCGACGAGGCGCTGGCCGGATTCTGCACGGAGGTCTCGGTGACGATCCACCCCGACAACTCCGTCACGGTCATCGACAACGGCCGTGGGATCCCCGTCGCGAAGATGGAGAAGGAGGGCAAGCCCGCGGTCGAAGTGGTGCTGACCGTCCTGCACTCCGGGGGGAAGTTCGGGGAGGGCGGCGGCTACAAGGTCTCTGGCGGCCTGCACGGGGTGGGCGTATCGGTGGTCAACGCCCTGTCGGAGAAACTCGACGTCGAGATCAGGCGTGACGGCCACGTCTTCTCCCAGGAATACGCCCGAGGCGTGCCCCAGAACGAGCTCCAGAAGGGCGAGAAGCTCGCTGCGGGCGCCGGCACGAGCAACTCCGTCACGTTCCTCCCCGATGCAGACATATTCGAGGCGCTCGACCTCGACTTCATGACGCTTGAGGAGCGTCTGCGCGAGACGGCCTTCCTCACGCGCGGTTTGAAGATCTCGCTCACAGATGAGCGCGGCGAGGGGCACTCCGCCGAGTTCCAGTACGAGGGCGGCATCGAGGACTTCGTCTCCTACCTCAACGAGAACAAGGAGACCGTCCACCGCAAGGTCGTGTTCTTCGCCGGCGAGTCCGACGAGGGCGCCGCCGAGGTGGCCATGCAGTGGAACGCCTCCTACCAGGAGTCGATCCACTCGTTCGCCAACAACATCAACACGCCCGAGGGCGGCTCCCATCTGAGCGGCTTTCGCTCTGCGCTCACCCGCACCGTCAACAAGTACGCTCGCGACCACGGCCTGCTCAAGGAGAAAGAGGACAACCTCTCCGGCGAGGACGTGCGCGAGGGGCTCACGGCCGTGGTCTCGGTCAAGCTGCGCGACCCGCAGTTCGAGGGTCAGACCAAGACCAAGCTCGGCAACCCCGGCATGGCGGGCTTCGTCGAGTCGATCGTCAACAGCGGCCTCTCAGAGTTCCTCGAGGAGAACCCCAGCGAGGCGCGTGCAGTCATCTCCAAGGCTGTGCAGGCGCAGCGAGCCCGCGACGCTGCCCGCAAGGCCCGCGACCTCACACGCCGCAAGTCCGCCCTGGAGAACTCAACGCTCCCCGGCAAGCTCGCCGACTGCTCGGTCAAGGACCCCTCGCTCGCCGAGCTGTTCATCGTCGAGGGTGACTCCGCCGGAGGCTCGGCCAAGCAGGGGCGCGACCGCTCCACCCAGGCCGTGCTGCCCCTGCGCGGAAAGATCCTCAACGTCGAGAAGTCACGCATCGACAAGGTGCTCCAGAACGCCGAGGTGCAGGCGCTGATCACCGCCATCGGCACCGGCGTCCGCGAGGAATTCAACATCGAGAACGCGCGCTACCACAAGGTCGTGCTGATGACCGATGCGGACGTCGACGGGGCCCACATCCGCACACTCGTGCTCACGCTGCTGTTCCGCGAGATGGAGGAGCTGATCAAGGCCGGCTACGTGTACATCGCCAAGCCGCCGCTGTACAAGCTCAAGCAAGGCTCGCGGGAGCGCTACATCGAGAAGGACTCCGAACTGGAGGAGATCCTGCTCTCGGACAAGTGGGAGAAGATCGACGTCTTCGACCGCCACGGCAAGCAGTTCAAGCTGACCGAGGCCCGCTGGCAGCGCTTCACCCGACTGCTCAAGCAGTACGAGGGCTGGTCCTCATCGCTGCGGGCCGCCCACGGCCACGACGTGGTGCAGTTCCTGGAGGAGTCATCGCTACTCGACGAGCAGGCGCTCACGGCCGAGGACGCCATCAAGTGGCTCGAACGCGCCGGTGCCGACGGTGACGCCCACGCCACTGAGCTGCTCGAGACGGACCAGCTCGAGCTGCGCGTGCGGGCCGTTGAAGAGAAGACGGGCTTCGCCCGCGTGCACCGCATCAAGCGGAGCCTGTTCGAGTCCCAGGAGTTCCGCTCGCTCGCCCGCGTGCACGCCCAGCTGATCGAGCTCGCCGGCGCACCCGCCTTTGAAGTCCGCCTCGGCGACGCGCGTGAGCAGGCGCCTTCGTTCGAGGATCTGCACCCCGCCGTGATGACAGTCGCCCAGCGCGGCATCAAACTGCAGCGCTTCAAGGGGCTCGGCGAGATGAACGCCGAGCAGCTCGGCGAAACCACGATGGCGCCCGCCACACGGACGCTCGCGCAGGTGACGCTCGAGGACGCCTTTGCCGCCGACCGCATCTTCTCGATGCTGATGGGCGACCAGGTCGAGCCGCGTAGAGCGTTCATCGAGGACAACGCCCGTGCCGTCGCCAACCTGGACGTATAGGAGGTGAGTGATGGCATCGGCTGATGTGATCGGCGGAGGCAACGTAGAACCGCGCGCGCTCGAGGAGGAGATGCGCACGGCCTACCTCGACTACGCGATGTCGGTGATCGTTGGTCGCGCGCTTCCCGACGTGCGCGACGGCTTGAAGCCCGTCCACAGGCGCGTGCTCTACGCCATGAACGAGCTGGGTCTCGGCCCGACTCGCTCGTATGCCAAGTGCGCCAAGATCGTCGGCGAGGTGATGGGCAACTATCACCCCCACGGCGACTCCGCCATCTACGACACGCTCGTGCGCATGGCCCAGAACTTCTCCATGCGTAACGAGCTCGTCGACGGCCAGGGCAACTTCGGCTCGATCGACGACGATCCGGCGGCAGCGATGCGGTATTGCGTCACAGGGGACACACGCGTGCGCCTTGGTTCGGGCACGGTTCGCATCGACTCACTCGCACCGGCCGCCCAGTCCAACTCGGACACTCCGGTGGATCTCGAGCTGCTCGACCGTCTGGGTCGCCCCGTCCACGCATCGGTCCTCTTCCATTCCGGGGAGCACCCAACACTGCGGCTGCGAACGAGCGAGGGCTACGAGCTGACGGGCACCGCCAACCATCCGATCCTGTGCCTCGTGGACATGGTCGGCGTGCCGCTGCTCATGTGGAAGCTGCTCGAGGAGATCGCTCCCGGCGAGAGGGTGCTGCTCCATCGCTCGACACGGGCAAGCGAGGAGGCGCTCGATGAGCACTCGAGGCGCTTGGCGTTGCTCGCGGGCGCCTTTGTCTCGGAGGGATGGTTCTGCAACGGCCGCGCAGGCTTCAACAACATCGACAAGGACTTCTTCGACGACGTCATCGTCGCCTATGACGGGGTCGTTGGAGGAGCGCGCTACGTCAGCTCTCGCGTGATCCGCTCAGGCAGCCTCTGCCACGAGCTCGACGTCCAGAACCTCACCGCACTGCGCAGCAGTCCGCTGGGGGAGATGGAGGATCTGGTGAGCGCAAGTAAGCGGATCCCCGAGTTCGTGTGGGCCGCAGGTGAAGCCTTCAAGCGGGTATTTCTCCAGGCGCTGTTCGAGGGCGATGGATCGTGCTCGGTACTTCCTCGCAGCACGATCCAGATCTCCTACTCGACCCGCAGCGCCGAGCTGGCGCGAGGCGTACAGCTCCTGCTGCTGGAGTTCGGGACGATCGCGCGCCTCAGCCGTTCGGCTCGGGGCGAGATCAAGGTCGTGATCACCAACCGCCGCGACGCGCGGCTGTTCGCCGAACGCGTTGGCTTCCTTGGCGCAAAGCAGGCAAAGCTCGAGAATGCGCTTGCCGGCATCCCACTCTCGAGCCGGGCTATGAGTCAGGATCACGTGCCTCACCTCGCGGGCTACATCCGCTCGGAAGGAGGATCTACCTTTGCCGAGCGCGACTGGCTGCGACGTCACAACGTCGACCGGATCGAGCGCTGGGAGAACAGCTCGACGGCGATCCTCGAGCGCATCTCATCTTCGGAGGTGCGCAACGTCGTTGCGCCGCTCGTCAGTGGCGACTACTACTACGCAAAGGTCGCCTCGGTGAGCGACGCTGGCGTTCAGCCTGTGTACTCTCTCCGCGTCGACACCAATGACCACTCGTTCTTGACGAACGGGTTCATCAGCCACAACACGGAGGCCCGCCTGGCGCGGATCGCCACGGAGATGCTGCGCGACCTCGACATGGACACGGTCGACTTCGTAGCCAACTACGACGGCTCCAGGCGCGAACCGCTCGTCCTGCCCGCGCGCTTCCCCAACCTGCTCGTGAACGGCTCCTCCGGCATTGCCGTCGGAATGGCCACCAACATCCCGCCGCACAACCTGCGCGAGGTCATCGACGCGACGGTCGCCTACATCGACGACCCCGAGACGGACGTCGAGGGACTCATGCGCCACATCAAAGGCCCTGACTTCCCCACCGGCGGGATCATCCTCGGCCACGGGGGCATCAAAGACGCCTACGAGACCGGCCGCGGCCGCGTGCGCGTGCAGGCGCGGGCGCACATCGAGCCGCTCAGCCACGGCAAGGAGGCCATCGTCGTCACCGAGCTGCCGTTCATGGTCAAGAAGGGCGGCCCCGGCGGCCTGATCGAGAAGATCGCCGAGCTCGTGCGCGAGAAGAAGATCTCCGAGATCGCCGACCTCAACGACTACTCGGACAAGCGCGGCATGCGCCTGATGATCGAGCTCAAGCGCGACGCCATCCCCAAGGTGGTGCTCAACAAGCTCTACAAGCACACACCTATGCAGACCACCTTCGGGGTCAACATGGTCGCCCTCGTCGACAACGTCCCGCGCACGCTCAACCTGCGCTCGGTGATCCACAACTACGTTGCGCACCAGCGCGAGGTGATCGTACGGCGCACCAAGCACGAGCTCTCCGAGAAGGAGGCCCGCGCGCACATCCTCGAGGGCCTGCTCACGGCGCTCGAGCACCTCGACGAGATCATCGAGCTGATCCGCGCTGCTCGCGACCGCGACGACGCCCGCGAGCAGCTCGTGGCCCGATTCAAGCTCAGCCCCATCCAGGCCACTGCGATCCTCGACCTGCGCCTCTCCCAGCTGACGGCGCTCGAAGCCGATGGCATCAAACAGGAGCACGCCGATGTCTCAGAGCGCATCGCTGAGCTGCGCGCCATCCTCGGCGACGAGGCCCGCGTGCTGGGCGTGATCAAGGAGGAGCTAGCCGAGATCCGGGAGCGCTTCGGCGATGAGCGGCGCACCGAGATCAGCCACTCCGAGGACGAGATCGACATCGAGGACCTGATCGCCGACCAGCAGATGGTCATCACGATCACCCAGACCGGGTACATCAAGTCGCTGCCCCTGGCCACCTACCGCCAGCAGCAGCGCGGCGGACGTGGCGTCACCGGCATGGACATGAAGGACGGCGACTTCATCGAGCACCTGTTCGTGTGCTCCTCACACGACTACCTCCTGTTCTTCTCCAACCGCGGCAAGGTGTACCGGTCGAAGGTCTACGAGCTGCCCGAGGCGCAGCGCACAGCCAAGGGTCGCGCGCTCGTCAACATCCTGCCGCTGGCCGAAGGCGAGCGCATCCAGGCGGTGGTCTCCACACGCGACTTCACAGAGACCCAGTACGTCGTGTTCGCCACGCGCAACGGCACAGTCAAGAAGACTGAGCTCGCCGCCTACAACACGCCGATCAAAGCCGACGGCATCATCGCCATCAACATCCGGGATGACGACGAGCTACTGGCCGTGCGCGCTGTCGACCCCGACGACGAGATCATCATGGTCTCCCGTGCCGGGCTCACCGTACGCTTCGCCGAGTCCGACGCCCGCGCGATGGGACGCGACACCACCGGCGTGCGCGGAATGGACGTCGGCAGGGACGGTCGCGTCATCGCCATGGATGTGGCTCGCGATGACATGGACCTGCTCGTGGTCACAGAGAACGGCTACGGCAAGCGCACCCAGATCAGCCAGTACCGCAAAACCAACCGCGGCGCCAAAGGCGTCAAGACGATCGGCCTGACCGAGAAAAAGGGAGGCCTCGCGGGAGCGCTCGTCGTGCGCGACCACCAGGAGCTCGTCTTCATCAGCGTCGGCGGGATGGTGCAGCGGACATCGGCCGCGGGCATCTCCCAGCAAGGCCGCTCCGCCACCGGGGTGCGCGTGATGAACCTCAAGGACGACGACGCCGTCAGCGCCGTGGCCCTCGTCGTGGACGCCGCCGGCGACGAGACAGACCTACCGCCCTCAGCAGTCGACGACGCAGCCCCTGTAGCCGAGGTCGAGAGCGAGGTCTCCGAGAACGGAAGCTCCGAGGACTAGAGCGCAGCCTTGCGCAGCTCTGCCCAGCTGACTACGCAGTCGGCAGGGTGAAGTTCCGCATACTTCGTTCTACCTGTCCAGAATCGAGCCGCCAGGCTCAGAAAGCGCGCCGCACCGTCCGAAAGACTGAGGGTGAAGCCCCCGGTCAAGCTCCTCCTAACAGCCCTCTCGATCCTTGTGCCAGCGGCGCTCGCAAGCACCCCAGCGCAGGCCAACACCAGCGCCCGCCACGCCCATCACGGCGCCTGCACGACCCACCAGCGCCACCACGGCCAATGCAAGACCGTGCGCCGCACCCGCGCCCACGGTCGGCTCGAGGTGCGCCCGCTCAACCGACTCTCGGTGTCCCGTCCCGCCTCGGTGCAGGCAGGCTCCACGGATCGTGCCACAGCCGCACAAAAGAGCGCCGCCGTCGCAGCGGCGCTGGCAGCACCCTGCGCCAACACCGAACTCGTCCCCGAAGAGGGAAACATCGTGCTTGTTCGAGCCGCCGTGCTGTGCCTGGTCAACCGCGAGCGTGCCCAGAACGGCGTGCCACCCGTGAGCGCAAACGCCAAGCTCGAAGCGGCCGCCGAAGAACACTGCAGCGAACTGATCGCCGATGACTACTTCGCGCACGTCTCCCCCAGCGGCGAGACCCCCGTGGACCGAATCCGTGGGACCGGCTACATCCCCGGCCCGACCGTCGGCTACGTGATCGGCGAGAACCTCGCCTGGGGCACCTACAGCCTCTCCAGCGCCCAGTCGATCGTCTCCGCTTGGATCGCATCGCCCGGCCACCTGGCCAACATCCTTGAAAGCAAGTACACAGAAACCGGCATTGGCATCACGCCCGCAGTCCCCTCCTCGCTTGCCGCCGGCGCACCCGGCGCCACCTACGCC
>DATARM010000005.1:0-34515 GCA_036264155.1 Solirubrobacteraceae bacterium | reverse complement strand
GCGACGCCGATGATCTTGGGGATCAAGGTGAGGCTCTGCTCTTGGATCTGGGTGACGGCTTGGAAGATGCTTACCACTAGGCCGGCGATAAGCCCCACTAGCAGCAAGGGACCGGCGATCTTCAAGGCCAGGCTCATGGCTTGCGCAGCAAGATTGACGACCGTGTCCTGGTTCATGGCTTCGGCATGGGTTTGCTGGACATGGGTGCGTGGCTCCTTAGTGGAAGCTCTGAACGAGCGCCTTGATGACCAAGTCCCAGCCGTCGACGAGCACGAACAGCAGGATCTTGAAGGGCAGCGAGATGAAGACAGGAGGCAGCATCACCATGCCCATCGACATCAGCGTGGAGCTGACGATCAGGTCGATCAGGAGGAACGGGAGGAAGACGAGGAAGCCGATCTGGAAGGCCGTCTTCAGCTCGGAGATAATGAAGGCGGGGATCAGCACCTCGGTGGGGACTTCGGCGCGCTTGTGCGGCGTCTTGTCGTGGGCGAGGCTGACGAACAGCGAGATGTCCTGGGTGCGTGTCTGGCGGAACATGAATTCCCGCAGCGGCTGTTCGGCGCGTTTGAGGGCGGTGGTGGTGCTGATGTGGTGGTGGGTGAGCGGTTCGACGGCGTCCTTCTTGATCGTGTTGATCGTGGGCGCCATCACGAAGATCGTGAGGAACAGGGCGATCCCCACGAGCACCTGATTTGGAGGCGCAGTGGGGGTGCCGACGGCGGTGCGGATGAAGCCGAGCACGATCAGGATGCGGCTGAAGCCGGTGACGGTGAACAGCACGGCCGGCACCAGCGTGAGCCCGCCCACGAGCAGCAGGATCTGCACGGCGTTGCTGGAGCTGACGTTCACCGCCGCACCGTCCATTCGCGCACGCGCTCGATCAGCCCGTAGGCGGGCGAGGGCATGTCCATCGGGTTGGGGCGATGACCGTTCGTGGCCGACCCACCCCAGCGCTGCTCGGATGTGGTCGGGCCCACTCGTGGCTCGCTCGGCTGGGCGGGACGCAGCAGGAGTGCCCGCCGCGGGCGCGGCGGCGGCTCGTCGAGCATGGGCAGCCCCGCCTCACGGGCCTGGGCCTCGGTGTAGCGGTGGATCGGCACGAGGCCCTGCTCGGCGGCGCCGAGCAGCACGTAGTCGTTACCCGCGCGCACGAGGTGCACCGAGCGCCCGGAGCCGAGGGTGAGCTGAGCGACGCTCGCGAGGCCCGCCGTCGAGATCTGCGGGTCGCGCCCCGCCTTGACCTGGCGCATGATCCAGGCGAGCCCCCAGATGACGGCGATCACGATCGCCAGGCCCACGATCGTGCGCACGATCGAGGCGCCGCCCGTGCTCGTGGTGTGCGAGCCGGTCGTGGTGGGGCTGAGGTTCAGGGGCGTGTTTTCGCCGCTCGCCTTGGCGCCCGTGGCAGCCGGCGCCGAAGCCGGGCAGGCGAACGCGAGCAGGCAGGCGCCAAGTACTGCGGCCGCTTGCGCGGCCGCACGAGAGGGCGGTATCGGCTTAGTCATCGAGGGACGACTCCGAGGAAGAGTCGTCCCCGGTTATCGGCCCGAGGCCCCGCGTCTTGAGGTGATCGGGCGGGTGCGGAAGATCAGAGAAGCTGCTCGAGCTGCACGCCCCACCGGCCCTCGCCGGTGACGACGAGGCTGCCGCTGGCAAAGCACAGGCCGTTGGCGAACAGCTCCACGGGAGCCTGGGCGTCCTGGTCGAGCTCCACGACCACTCCGGTGCTCAGCTCGAGCGCCTGGCCGAGCGGCAGATGGGTCCTGCCGAGCTCGGCCCACACGCGCACGAACAGGCTGTGCAGGATCGGCCCCTGGACCGACGTGGAGGGCTCCTCGGCGGCGTGGGCACGGGCTCGCTCGAGCTCGGCGCGGCCGAGCGTGGCATAGGTGTCGGCGCGCACGGGCGGCTCGCCGGTGGACTCCAGCTTGATCGCCCGGCGGGTGCCGCTGCGCCCGGGGCGCCCGCGGGCGATCGAGACGCCCTCGGCGTAGAGCACCACGCCCTCCTCGGCGCGGTCCTGCAGGACGAGCAGCGAGCCGGGGGTGAGCTCGAGCATCGGCTCGATCCCCATCTGCACCGAGCCGACCTCGGCGCGCAGCAGCACCTGGGCGCTCGAGAGCCCGTGGCGCAGCGCTCCGCCGGGCGAAGCCGGGGCCGAGGCGGGGGCGCCGGCGGAGCGGATGCTCTCGGCGATGGGAGCCACGGCGGCCCAAGGGATCAGCAGCGACATGGCCGAGCTGACGCCGGCGACGGCGGTGGTGAAGCCGACAACCAGGGTGGGCTCGCCGGCCGGTGTGAGCACGCCGGCGTCGCCCTCGAGGTCGACCTCGCCGCGGGCGAGCTCGGGGCCGCCCAGCTCGCTCCAGCCTTGGGAGAGCTCGCCGACGATCCCGTCGAGCAGGCCCCTCGTGAGCACCCAGTCGATCTCGCTGAGGTGGTGGGGGGCGGGGGTCTGGGCGGGCGCGCCCCCCAGCAGGCATTCCAGCGACTGCAGGACGAACGGCAGCTCGATGCTGAGCAGCATGTGGCGCTGGATCGCCGTCTCCTCGACGGCGACGGCCAACGACTCGACGGGCAGGTGGGCCTTGGCGGCGGCCCAGGTGTGTTGGGCGATCTCGTCCAGCTCGATCGTGACCTCACGTTTGAGCTCACCGCCGAGCCAGAGGCCGAGGGTCTCGCAGAACGGGGTCAGCGCAGCGGTGATGCGGTGCCTGATCTCGGGGGTGAACTTGGTCGGCTTGGAGAAGTCCAGCGGCTGCACCTGCCCGGCCGGCTCGGTCGCCGAGGGCTCCTCGAGCGACGCCTCCTTCTTGGCCTTGGCTTTGCGCGCCTTCGGTTGCTTGCTCTCGCTCACCGCCATGTCCGCATCAGCCTCCCGTGGGGGTCGAGCCGTCGGCCGGGGCGTCTACGGACTCGGTCGCGGCGCCGTGGGGCTCCTGTGCCGCGTTGTCTGCTCCCGCGTCGGCGTCGGGTATCTCGGTGATGCGCAGACCGTAGCGCTCGTCGATGACGACGACCTCGCCGCGGGCGATCGGCGTGCCGTTGACGAGCAGGTCCACGGGCTCGCCGGAGGAGCGCTCGAGGCTGACGACAGCGCCCACGTGCAGGTCCAGGGCCTCCCCCACGGTCATGTGCGCGCGTCCAATCTCCACGCTCAACTCCATGGGGATGTCGCTGAGACGGCTCAGGTCGGCCTCGGGGCCGGAGGCCGTGCTCGCCTGGGTCGCCTGATCGAACTCCTCATATTCGATTGTCTCGGTCACACGCTCTCCTCTATTGGACGGTGAGTTCTGGGATCAGCACTGCTTCGACTTTTACGTCCGTCTGCTTGGTGATAGCGGCCAGGATCTCGTGGCGGATCTCGAGGCGGCCATGCGAGTTGACAAGCGCTTCGCCGCTCTGGTTGGTGACTGTGTTGGTCACGATTTCACGCACGAGCGGTTCCTCGGGCAGCGTGCCGGCGCTTTCCGAGCTCGACGAGCTCGCGGTGGCGCTCGCGCCGTCGCTCTGGCCCGGAGCGAGCTGCAGGGCGATCGTGAGCTTGGCGTAGCGTCCGTCAGAGAGGTTCAGCAGGAACGACTGGGGCATCACGTAGATGGTGCCCTTGATCTTCTCCTTCACCACCGGCTTGGATTTGGTCATGGTGTAGCCGCCGAGCAGCAGGATCGGGAGCGCGACAGCGAGCATGATCTTCTTGTTCTTGAGCATTGTCGTCCTTGACTAAGGTTCGCTTTCGGACCCGTAGATCCGCTTCATGACTATTTCCACGCGACGGTTCCGTGCGCGTCCCGCGGAGGTAGCGTTGCCGGCAAGGGGGTGCTGTTCGGCGTAGCCGGTGGCCGTGAGGCGGCGCGGGGTGACGCCGTGTTCGGCGAGAAAGCGCACGACGGTGGAGGCCCTGGCGGTCGAGAGCTCCCAGTTGCTCGGGTAGGGGCCGCCGTGGATGGGCACGTCATCGGTGTTGCCCTCGACGTCGATCGGGTGGGTCTCATCGACGTTCAGAAGCTGGGAGATCTCGCCGAGCAGCCCGCTCGAGCGGCCGTCGAGCGTGGCCTGCCCCGATTCGAACAGGAGGTCGTCGGTAAGGACCCTGATGACCAGCCCCTGCGGTTCGATCATGCTCTGCACGCTCTTGGAGAAGCCGTGGGCGCGGGCGTAGGCGTCGAGCTCGGCCTTGATGTGCGCGAACACGGCCGACTCCTGCTGGGCGGCCATCTGCTGCTGCTGGACTGCCGCTGCGGAGCCGTGCGCGCTTGCGCTGCGCAGAGCGCTGGAGGTCTGGGGCGAGGTGATGGGAACGAGCGACTGCAGGTCCACGGCCGAGGGCGCGCGGCTGGAGTTGGCGCTGGCGCCCGGTTTGGCGATGGCCTTGCCGCCGGGGAGGATGTCGCCGGAGAAGGCGGCGCGCAGCGACTCCTGCAGCGACTGGACCTTGGAGATGTTGACCGAGGAGATCGAGAACAGCACCATGAACAGCGCCATCAGCAGCGTGATCATGTCGGCGTAGGTCAACAGCCAGCGCTCGGCGCTCTCCTCCTCCTTGTGCGCTCCGCGACGGCGCCCCCGCCGTGCCCCCCTGGCCATGTCAGGCTGCCTGGGCCTCGAGGTTCAGCGGTGCCACGTTGTCGTCGCTGTCGGCGCGATCGGCCGGCGGCAGGTAGGACATGAGCTTTTCCGAGACCAGGCGCGGATTGTCGCCGGCCTGGATCGAGAGGATGCCCTCGAGGGTCATCATCCGCAGCTCGACCTCTTCGGCGGAGATGGCCTTCAGACGGTTGGCGATCGGCAGGAAGATCACATTGGCGGCGCCCACGCCCATCAGCGTGGCGATGAAGGCGGCCGAGATGGACGGTCCGAGGGTGGAGGGCGCGGCCAGGTTCTGGAGCACGTGCACGAGCCCGAGGACCGTGCCGATGATCCCCATCGTGGGGGCGAACCCGCCGGCCTTCTCGAACGGGGCGGCGGAGGCCTCGTGGCGCGCAGCCATCCCGTCGACCTCGGCCTCGAGGATGGTGTGCACCATCTCGGGGTCGGTGCCGTCGACGACCAGCTGCAGGGCGTTACGGGTGAAGGCGTCCTCGATCTCGCCGAGCTGGGCGTCGAGTGCCAGCAGGCCCTCGCGACGGGCCTTGTCGGCCAGCGTGACCAGCCGGTCGAGCTGCCCGCGCATGTCGGGCGGAACGGCTGAGAAGACCATCTTGTAGAGGCTCGGCACGCGCTTCATGGAGTCCATGCCGACGCTCGCGAGCGTAACGCCCGCGGTCCCGCCGAGGATGATCATGAGCGCGGGGATGTTGATGAACGAGGCGGGACTCGTCCCGTCCATCATCGAGCTCATCAACAGCGAGCCAAAGGCGAGCCCTATTCCAATCAGCGTTGCGGCCTTCATTGCCCCCTTTCATCGGCTCGCGCAAGAAATCCTTCAGTTTTGGGAACTTCTCGTGCACGAAGGGCCGAATGAGGCCTTGTGAGACGCCCGGGGCGATCGCCGCGGAGGGGGGCCCTTGAGCAGGCCTCAGCTGGGTGTGTCCTCGACCGCCGACAGGCGCGGCGGCTCACCGCGCCTGGCTCCCGGGCCGGGGGCGGGCTGGCGCGGGGTGCCGCGGCGGCGCATGGCGTCGCTGAGCACCAACGCGCGGTTGGCGTGCACGGCGGCGGCCACCTCTTCGGGCGTCTCCGCCACCACGACTTTCGCCCCGGTGGCGAGCGTGATGACCGTGTCGGGGGTCGACTCGACGGTCACGATCATCTCTGAGTTCAGTTGGAATGGCTCGTCGCTGTGACCGAGCCGGTGCAGCGTGATCATTCGGCGCTCCCTCGTTGCACTGCCTCAGCCGCGGGGTGGGACGGCTTTCGCCGCCCCACCTCGGGCTCCTCGGAGTGTCTCTCGATTCACTACCCCCTGGTTTGGGTCCTAGGTGGCAAGCTCTGGGCTGAACGATGGCCTACTGGACCATCGTCACCACGGTCTGCAGCATTTCTGCCGCGGTGGTGATCACGCGCGAGTTGGCCTGGTAGCCGCGCTCGGCCGTGATCATGTTGGTCATCTCGGTGGCCAGGTCGACGTTGGACATCTCCAGCACCCCGCCGACGGTCGAGCCGAAGCCCGGCGTGTCAGGAGTGCCGACGATCGGCGTGCCCGAGTTGGACGTCTGTGCCCACAGCGAGCCGCCGAGGCGTTCCAGGCCCGATTCGTTGGCGAACGTGGCCAACGAGAGGTAGCCCGCGGTGACACGCTGTTGGTAGGTTTTCGATTCGGGGTTGTTGTCGGTGTAGCTGACCGAGCCGTCCTGACCGATGGTGACGTTGGTCGAGCCGGGCGGGATCCGCAGGTAGCTGTCTTCTTTGCCGGGCGCGTAGGTGGTGCCCGCTTCGCCGACTGTGGCGACGGCGCCCCGGCCAATCACATATTCACCGGAGGAGGTCGTGAGGAAGCCCTTCGTGTTGGTCGTGAGATCCCCGGCTCGCGTGTAGTCCATGTTCGCCGGAAGACCGCTCGTGAACGGTTCTTTTGCGGGCGGGGTGCCTGCGCCTACGCGCAGGAAGCCCGAGCCCTCGATGGCCACGTCGAGCGGGTTGTTCGTCTGCTGGAAAGAGCCCTCGGTCATTTCGTTGTGCGTGGCGTTGACCTGCACGCCGAGACCAATCTGCACCGGGTTGGTGCCTCCATTGCTGCTGGTGGGAGCGGAGGCTCCACGGATGACCTGCGTGAGCTCATCGGCGAAGGTGACGCTCGAGGACTTGTAGCCCACGGTGTTCACATTCGCCAGATCCGAGGCGGTGTCGTTGAGCATCGCCTGGTTTGCGTCGAGGCCGCTGATCGCGGCATACATTCCTGCCATCATCGTTACTGCCCTTCCTTTCGCGGCCTCCTCGACGAGGTCCAGCCGCAGTTCGAGCCGTTGCCTACTCAGGCGATCACGGCACTGTCGATGTTTGTGAACACGTTGTCCTTCATGTGCTGCGATCCCACAGCCGTTATGACTGTGCGGTTGCTGACGGACACCACGAAGGCCGTGCCGTCGACAAGAACGAGGGAGTCGCGCGAGCCCTTGGCGGCCGCGCGGTCGACTCCGCTTGAGAGCCGCGAGAGCTTGCCGGCGTCGAGATCGATCCCGCGGCGCTGGACGCGCGCGAGCGCGTGGCGGGAGAACTGCAGCGACTGGGCTCCGTCGGCCTGCTCGAGCGCGTCGGCGAACGAGCCGCCTGGTGCAGTTGGGGTGGGTTGCGCTGCACCCTTGCCGGTGGCGGGAGCGGCGGCAGGAGCAACCGGTGCTCCGAGGCCGCCGGGCGGGACGAGCGCAGGATTGGAGATCGAGCTCAATGGACTTCGGTTATCGCCGTGAGCTTGACGCCGGGCACGCCTTCGACGGTGATGGTCGTGCCGGAGGCGCTCGATTGCACACTCTGGACTTTGCCGGTGGTCGCCGCCCCTGAGGCGGCGTCGTAGGTGACGCTGCGACCGATCAGCTGAACGGCACTCGAGAGCTCGCTGGAGCTGGCCAGGTTGGTCGTCTGCTCGACCTGCGTGAACTGCGCGAGCTCGCTGACGTATTCGTTGCTGTTGCCAGGTTCGAGCGGGTTCTGGGCCTGCAGCTGGGCGATCATGAGTTTGAGGAAGTCGTTCTGGCCGAGAACGCTGTTGGGGTTGGAGGGTGAGGAGCTTTCTGGGGGCACCGCACTGGTGGCACTCGTGGCTGCTAGAGGTGTCGTTGACATGGCGTTTGGTCCTTTCCTTGAGTCAGGCGAGCACGTTGACGAGGCCACCGCTCGCCAGGCCGGCGGTCGGCGACGCGGGTTCGAGCTCACCGATCGTCTCGGCACTCCCGTCGTCCTCGTGGGTGGATGTGGTGGCGGAGCGCGAAGCGAAGCCGGGTTCACCGGCGGTGCGGCCGTCGCGCTCACCGGTCTGGGATTGCCCGAAGGCGCCGACGTCGAGGCGCAGTAGGGGCGTGCCGAGCGCGCTCAGCGACTGGTGCAACTCGGAGCGCCCCTGGGCCAGCGCCTGAGCGCCAGCCGGCGTGTCGGCCGTGACCCGAGCCACCAGGCCTTCGGCACTCTGGCTGAGGTGAATCCTGATCTCCCCCAGCTCCGCGGGCTGCAGGGCGATCCGTGCCTGGTTTATGCCCTGAGCGCTGGCCAGCTCGATCGTCGCGCGGATCGAGTCGATCATGTCCTGCATGCCCACGCCCGAGCTGGGCAGCGGGCCCGTCTCGCCGGCGGCGGCTGATGATTCTGCGGCCTCGAGCAAGGGGGAGCCCGCGGAGAGGGGCTCGGCCGTGGTCGACCTGCTCGCAGCCGTGGGAATGGCGAGAGCCGAGGGAAGGTTGGGGCGCGCGCCGGCGCCGCGCGGGTTCGCGGCGCTGCCCTTGGGGTCGGCGGGCGAGGCCATCTCGCCAGGGGCCGGTGTTGTCGTCGTGGTGCTCGTCACGCCTGCGCCCTGCTCGGGACGTGCGCCGGCGGTGGATGCGATGCGAGGGCCGGTCTGTGCGTCTTGGCTTGAGGTGCTCGCGGGTGGCGCCTGCGGGCCGGGGGAAGATGGGGTGAGTGAGCTCGCCGGCTTCGCCCCTGCGGGCGCGGAAGCGCTGGCCGGGGCAGGTGCCGGGCCCATCTCGGGAAATGGGGCTTGTGGGGCCTTCGCTGCTGGCAGCTGCGCTGACGGCGCCCCCGGCTGGACATCGGAGGGCGCAGGCGTGTTCGCGACTTGGTTCTGCGCGTGGGCCTCAGCGTTGGCCCGCTGGGGCGCGGGCGTCGCAGGCGCGGGCATCGGTGTAGCGGCGACATCCTCGCCGTGTGAGCCCGTGCTGGTAACCCCCGTGGCGGGGGGCTCGGCCGCCGGGGCCTGGACAACTGGCGGCGCGGGCTTGGCGGCCACTGGCGCCGATGCGGCCTCCGCGGTGTTCGACGTGCTGGCGGGAACGAGATCCGCAGGAGCCGGCGTGGCGTCGGCGGAGGTGTTGGCGACGCTCGCTGCCGTGGTCGCGGTCGCGGCGGGTTGCCCACTCACAGCCGGGGTCGTGACCGCGACCGATTGCGCAGATGGTCCCGGGGCCGGAGTGGCGCCCGTCGAGGAGCTGAGGCTCCCCTGCGCGCTCGCGTGCTCATCGCTCGCGGTACTCGCGCGCCTTGGGCGTCCTGTGCACGGCGTGCTTTCGCTGTGCGCTTCTGCGCCCTGCTGTTTGTGGCCTTCCGCGTGTGCGGTCCGGGCCCAGTGTTCGGCAAGCGCGCTCTCGAAGGGCGGCGCGCCCGGTGGAGACCCCGGCGGGGCTCCACCGCGGCCGCCGGGCGGCCCCGAGGACGAGGGTGGTGGCAAGACGGCCACGGCGTTCATGCGGCCACCGCGGCGCTCGTGGGGTGGCTCTGGCGGAAAGCTTCGGCATAGCCGAGAACTTTGGTGACGTAGCTCTGGGTTTCCGCGTAGGGGGGCACTCCGCCGTACTGCTTGACGGCTCCCGGGCCGGCGTTGTAAGCAGCCAGGGCATCGGTGGTGTTGCCGGAGAACTGGCTCATCAGCTGGCTCAGGTAGCGGGCCCCGCCTTCGATCGATTCGGCCGGGTTGAGCGGGTTGGCGACGCCCATCGAGGAGGCGGTGTCGGGCATCAACTGCGTCAGGCCGCTCGCCCCTGCGCTGCTCTGGGCGCCGGGGTCGAAGCCCGACTCCTGCTGGATCAGACCGTGCAGCACCGCCGGTTCGATGCCGTAGCGCTGGGCAGCCGCTTCGACCAGCGAGTCGTATTGGCTCGACTGGGCCGACTCGCCGCCGCTTGGCAGCGGCGTAGCGCTCGCTGTGGTGGCGGTGCCGCTGGCCGCCTGCAGGGTTTGGGCGAAGCTCGGGGAGGTGGAGGCGGGCGTCGTGGCGGCGATGCTCTCCGTGCTCGTTTCGCCGGCGGCCGCGTGGGCCGTCTGCTCGATCAGGGACTGCAGCTGGGCGACTCGCTGCGAGACCGCGAGCTCGCCCGCAGGCATGCCGGTGGGGGCGAGCGCTTCTGTGCTCATGCTGAGCTGCGCCCAACGCGCATGGTTGCGATCTCATCGAGGACACCCAGCTCGCGCCTCGCCATGTCGCGGTCGTGCTCGCCGCGGTGGCGATCCCTGAGCCGGTTGAGCATCTCGTGCTCGCCGGCGGCGAGGGTGAGCTCGGCGCCGCGGTCGTCGACCTCGCGCTCGCGCTGGCGCAGCTCGAGCTCGGTGACAGTGCGCTGCGCCTCCACGCGCTCGAGGAAAGTCTGGCGGGCAAGCAGCTCACCGGAGCTCATGGTGGTGGGGCCAGACGCGACCGCTCGCTGTTCGCCGTGTGCCCGCTCGATCCGGAGCTCGGCGCTTTGCAGCTCGGCCTCGGTCAGCGAGCGCGCGGAGATAGCTCGCGCGAGCTCCTGCTGGGCCAGCTTCTCCTTGCGCTCCCGCACAGCACGGACGCGCTCCAGGCGGAAGCGAAACGAGGGTCCGGTCACGGCCTGGTTATCGGACGTTCACCCGGGTTCTTTAGGGCTGCAGGCGAGCCGTCGGACAGGGTCTACCGTGCTCGAGGACTCCCATCAGCCGATCTTCGGTGAGGCCGCCAAGATGCAGCTGCCGGCGATCAGCCGGATCGACTTCCTGGAGTACCTCGACTTCCAATTCGAGCAAACCGGCAGGCCGGCGCGCTGCAGCTACTGGCGGATCGTGGCGGTGAGCGCATCACGAGTCGACCCGCTGCCAAGCGCTACGGGGTTCTCCAGCCACTCGCGGGTCCGCCCGGCGCTCGTAAGGCTGCAGGGGCGCGGGCCGTCGACGAGCGCGACGGCGGCTGGTACATCGTCGACCCGCTGTTCGGCGAGTGGCTGAAGCGAGCATCCCCCTGGCCGAGCGGCGGCGGAGGCTCGCTGAGCGCGTATCCAGTCCGGACCGAACGCAGCGACGGGTACCACCGCGTGCCGCTGACCGACGCGCTGATCTTTGACGTCAGGTACGTGAAGGATATGGTCAGCCTGTGCCAGTACAGCGTAGGTCGGCGTCGCGCGGGCCGATCCGGTACTGCGCGAGGTTCGGCGCCACGCCGGTGAAGCCGCCGCTGGTGCAGTTCTGCCGCGCCTGGGTGAGTGTTGCGTCGGTTCCGGCCACCCAATCGGGCAGCCGGCCGTTGAAGTGCGTCGGTGTTGTTTGCGCCGTCAGCCCCGTGATCTCCTTCCACTGGGCGCTGGTGGAATAGATCCCGATCGGTCCGGTCGCGCCGCCTTTGTGCAGGCCGGCGATGAAGCCCTGCAGCGTGGCGATGTTGAGCTGGTAGCTCCCGGCCCAGCTCGCCATCAGCTCGACATCCAGCCACCATGGCGCGGTCTTGGCCGCGACTGGGTCGAGCGCAGCGACGAGCCGGTAGGAGTGGGCGGCGCGTTCCTCGCCGTAGATATAGGAGCAGGCGTTGGTCAGCAGGCCGTTACAAGCACCGTAGGTCGGCGCGGCGCCGACGGTAGGCCAGTCCGCAACGTGATGAGGGCCAGGGTTAGCGGTATCGATGTACAGCGACAGGGGCGGCTGCTTCGGCCGCTTCTGCCCCGGCGCGTCGCGGGCCCAGTGCAGCTCGCCGCTAATACACGGGTTTGCGTTGTTCGCCAACCCGCCATTGACACCGGCGATCCCGAACAGCGGATGCGACGGGTAGGAACCCGAGCACTGCGGATAGGAGATGTCATAACCAGTGGTCGGCGACGAGCTGCCGCTCACCGCGATGACCAGCACCACAATGCCGACGAAGCCGAGCACCACCACCGGCACCCATAGCGCTCGGTACCGGGAACGGCTGGCAGACGCCACGGCCGTCAAGCTACCACGAGGCGCCGGCTCAGAGGCTAAGCCCAAGCGCAGGGATCGCGGGCGCATCCACGCCTCCCGCAACGCCGAGCTGCGCCGCCGTGACCTCCTCGGCGTCGGGCGGCTCACCCCCGGTAAGCGCCTGCTGGGAGCCCACGAGGGAGTCGGCCAGCTCGATCAGCCTGGTATCGGTCTCGACCGGCTCGCTGCGCTCGCTCACGGGCTGGCGCAGGAAGGCCTCGATCTGTGCCCTGTGCGCGAGCGCGGTGTCGAGCGCCGGGTCGCTGCCGTGCTGGTAGGCGCCGATGGCCACCAGGTCTTCCTTCTCGTGCAGGACAGCAAGCGCACCGCGCAGGCGTTGACCGGCCTCGACGACGGGCGGCGTGACGATCTCCCCGACCAGGCGCGAGACGCTCTGCAGCACGTCGATCGCCGGGTAGTGCCCGGCGTGGGCGAGCGAGCGGGTTAGCACCACGTGCCCGTCGAGGATCGAGCGCACGGCGTCGGCGATAGGCTCGTTCATGTCGTCGCCGTCCACGAGCACCGTGTACAGGGCGGTGATCGAGCCGGTGGTGCTGGTCCCGGCGCGCTCGAGCAGCCGCGGCAGCATGGCGAACACGCTCGGCGTATAGCCGCGCGTGGCGGGCGGCTCGCCGATCGCGAGGCCCACCTCGCGCTGGGCCATGGCGAAGCGGGTGACGGAGTCCATCATCAGCATCACGTCGTGGCCCTGGTCGCGGAAGTGCTCGGCGATGGTGGTGGCGGTGAAGGCCGCCTTGATGCGCACGAGCGCGGGCTGATCGGAGGTGGCGACGACGACCACAGAGCGCTCGAGCGCGTCGCCGAGGTCGCGCTCGATGAACTCGCGCACCTCGCGTCCGCGCTCTCCCACCAGGGCGATCACGTTGATCGAGGCGCTGGTCGAGCGGGCGATCATCCCCAGCAGCGAGGACTTGCCCACGCCAGAGCCGGCGAAGATCCCCAGGCGCTGTCCGCGCCCGCAGGGGACGAGGCCGTCGAGCGCGCGCACGCCCAGGCCCACGCGCTCGCTGATCCGCGGCCGCGAGAGGGCGCCCGGGGGCGAGGCGATCGTCGAACGTGCGACCCCGCCCGGAGTGGGTCCGCCGTCGTCGGGTATGCCGAGCCCGTCGAGCATGCGCCCGAGCAGCGCCTCCCCGACCTCGATGCGAAACGGTGCGCCCGTGGCCAGCACGCGCGTCCCCGGGCCGATGCCGTGCAGCTCTCCCAGGGGCATCAACAGCGTGCGCCCATCCCTGAAGCCGACAACCTCGGCGGAGACAGCCGGGCGGTTGCGGTCGGTGCCCACCAGGCACATCTCACCGACCTCGGCCTGCAGACCGGTGGCCTCGATGATCAGCCCGATCAGGTTGCTGACAAAGCCGTGGCGGCGCGCCAGGTCGGCTTCGTGGATCGCCCGCGATGCCCGCTCGAGCAGCGCGCCGGGCGCCGCCCCGCTCACGAGCGCTCGCCGCTTGCCAGCTCAGCCATCACGACTTCGCGAGCGCGCTCCAGCTGGGTCTCAACGCTCGCGTCGAGCTCACCCTCGGCGCTGCGCACGATCGCGCCGCCGACGCCCACACGTTGATCGCTCTGCAGGTCGGCAAGCTCGATGCCGTTGGCCTGGGTCTGCAGATCGCCGAGCGCATCCTTGACCGTCTGCAGGTCGCTGGGGTTGACCAGCACGGTGATCCGGCGGCGGTCGCCCAGACGACGCAGAGCGCCCTGAACCACCTCGACGACGAGCTCGGGGCGCGCCTGCAACGAGGCGGCGAGCACCTTCTCGGCCAGCTCGAGCGCCAGCTCGATGGCGTCGCGCTCGACCGCCTCGGCCACCTCGTCGCGCAGCGAGCTCACACCCGCCAGCGCCTCACCCAGAGCTCCGGCGGCGCTCGCGATCTCCGTCAGGCCATCGGCGTGCCCGGCGTCGAGCCCCTCGGCGTGACCCTGTGCACGGGCCTGCTCGCGGATCTGCTCGGCCTCGACCCTGGCCTCGGCGAGCGCACGGGCGGCCGCGTCGCGGGGCGGTGGCTCGGAGGGCTCGAGCTGCTCGAAGTCGTAGCTGACGGCCGCCTCAGACAACGCCTTCGCCGTCCTCCCCGTCCTCCTCGCCGGCAATCACGATGGTGCCGGCCTCCTCGAGCTTGCGCACCACCGCCACCACCCGGCTCTGGGCCTCGTCCACGTCGCGTTTGCGCTGCGGCGGTTGGATCTCCATCTCCTCCTTGAGCATGGCCGCGCCGCGCTCGGACATGTTCGCGAGCAGTATCTCCTTGACGCCCTCATCAGCGCCGCGCAGCGCGAGCACGAGATCCTTCTGGTCGACCTCGCGCAGCACCTGCTGGATGGCGCGCTCGTCGAGCTTGACGATGTCCTCGAACACGAACAGCATGCCGCGGACCTCCTCGGCCAGACCCTTGTCGGCGGTGGCGAGGTTCTCGAGCACGTTGCGCTCGAGCGAGCGATCGGCGTGGTTGAGGATCCCAGCCAGGGCCTTGGGTCCCCCAGCTGAAGCGTACTCGCGCTCGGCCACAGCGGTCAGTTTGTGACGCAACGCGTCCTCCACCTGACGCACGACGCGCGAGCTGGTCTCGCCCATGCGCGCGATGCGCAGCGCGATCTCCGGCTGCTGGCGCTCGGGCAGGTGCGAGAGCACGCCGGCAGCGAGATTGGTGTGCAGGCTGGCGAGCACCAGCGCGATCGTCTGCGGCGACTCGCTGCGCAGCAGCACGGCGATGCGCTCGGGGGGGATGCGCCGCAGGAACTCGAACGGCTGGGCCTCGGCGCCGCTCGAGAGGCGCCCCAAGAGCTCAGCGGCACGCTCCGGCCCGAGCGCGCGCTCGATCACCTCGCGGGCGAAGTCCACCCCGCCCTCCACGCCGCTGCCACCGCCGGCGAGCGCCGCCAGCTCGCCGAGGACCGAGTCGGTCGTCTCGGCACCGACGGAGCTGAGCCTGGCCATCTCGACGGACAGGCTCTCGAGATCTTCCTCACCGAGGCGCTGGAGCACGTTGGCGGCCCGCTCGGAGCCGAGCGCGGCCATCAGCACGGCTGCCTTGCGCGCACCTGCCACGCGAGTTGCGGGCACCAGCTCCCCAACAGGCGCCGGAAGCGCCTCCTCGCCGGCCATCTGGAGCTATCCCTCCTGCATCCAGGTGCGCAGCTGCTGGGCGACGCGGTCAGGGTCGCTGTCGGCCAGCTGCTCGACCTGGCGGCGGATCGGGTCGTCGCTGTGGCCGTTACTCGCTGCGTGGCCGTTTGCGCTGCCGTTGGACGGCGCGACGCCGGCGAGCGCGGGCGAGGGACGCGGAGCGGTTTCACGTTCGAGCTCTGACAAGCGCATCGGAGTCTCGAGCTCGCGCAGCCACACAGGCTCGCCGATCGGCTCCTTTTCGCGGCGGCGTAGCGATTTGGTGGTGAGGAACAGGAAGATCGCGGCGGCGATCCCGAGCAGGGCGTACTTGGCGTCGCCCATGATGCTGCTGCTCGAGCTGGCCGCGGCGGGAACGGCCTTGGGGAAGGCGACCTGACCGATCGAGATCGTGTCGCCGCGCTTGGCCTGGATACCGGCGGCGTTGGTGATCGCTTCGCGGACAGCGGGCAGCGAGGCGGCGGGGACGGAGTGATCGAGCAGCACCGAGACGTGCTGGCTTTCGACGAGGCCCGGGGCGATCGTGGAGTGGGTGACGGTCTTGGAGATGCCGAGCGAGGAGGTGGTGGTTTCCTTCTTGTAGTTCGATTTACCTCCGGCCGCTCCCGCGGCGGCGGTGAGGTTGGCCGTGCCTGTCGTCCCACCGGCGCCCGTGCCTGTTCCGGTGAGCGTCTCGAGTTCTTTGCTCTGCTGGGTGGGGACGCCTGTCTTGCCGTAGGTGAGCGATTCCTGGGTCGTCTGGTTGACGTTCATGTTGGCGTAGACGAGCACCTGCGCCTTGCCCACGCCGAGCGTCTGAGCCAGCATCGCGTCGAGGCTCGCGGCCATGCTCTGGTCGTAGTGCTGCTCGGCTTCCTGCACGCTCGTGGAGCCGTCGCCGCCGGCGCCGGCCGCTTGCGGCCACAGCAGCTGACCGCTGGCATCGGTGATCGTGACTTTGCTCAGCTGCAGGCCGGGGACGCTCGAGGAGACGAGCTGGGCGATCCCGCGGACGGAGGCTGGGTCGAGCGAGGTGGTCCCGCTCAACAGGACCGCGGCCGATGAGGCGCCGCCGGATTCGCCGAAGACCTGGTTCTGGGAGCTCGGCAGCACGAGCTCGACCTGGGCGCCCGATACCCCCTGGACGCTGTCGATGGTCTCCGACAGCTGGCCTTGGAGCGCCCGCTGGTAGGTGACCTGCTGCTGGAAGTTGCTTTCACCGAGGCTCTGTTTTTCAAAGAGCTTGAAGTCCGGCTGGGTGTTGCCGAGCAGGCCGGCGCCGGCCAGCGCGACCCTAGCCGCGGCCGTCTGGTTGGACTGCACGGCAATTGCGGTGCCGCCGTTCTGCAGCTGGTAGCTGATGCCGCTGGTGCTCAGCGTGTTCGTCATCTTCCCCGTCTGGGACGGTTCGAGGCCACTCTCGAGCGTCGAGTAGCTGGGCGCCGAGACAGCGTGCAGGAAGATGTAGACGAACAGGATCGCCGCGACGGCAAAGCCGCCGCCCATGAGCCAACCGCGGGGCGTGATCCGGGAGGCGAGCTGAGCTACTGGCACCGCTTAGACCTGCGTTGAGAAGATCGTCTGGATGGCTTCGGTCGCCTTGCCGCGCAGCTGGGCGGCAAGGTCCATCGCCATGCTCGCGTCCTCGACCGTGACCACGGCGCTCTCGGGGTCCTTGACGGTGCCCGTGGCGAGCGCCTGCGAGGCGCCCTCGGCGCTCTGCTGGGTCTTCTCGAGCGAGGAGATCGCTTCGCCGAGGGCACCTCCGAAGGAGCCCGATTCGCTACCCGAGACGGCGCCGGCTTCACCCCCGGCAACGGTCCCCGCTTCGCCTGCCGGAGCGACAGCAGAACTGGCAGCTCCTGCGCCGTGTGCCAGCGCTTCGGTTCCACCCAGCGACAGCCCACCGCCGATGCCACCCACCGGAGGGATGATCATTTGAGCAGGGTGAGGGACGAGTTGAACATCGACTTGGCCGTCTGCATGGCGGTCACGTCGGATTGGTAGGACTGCTGCTCTGAGATCAGGTCGGTCATTTCGGTGACCGTGCTCACGTTCGGCATCTTCACGTAGCCCTGAGCGTCGGCTTCGGGGTTGCTCGGGTCATAGACCTGCTGGTCGGGCGTGTTGTCGGCCACGATTCCCGTCATCTGCACGCCACCGGCGGGCTGCGTGGAGCCGGCCTGCGCGAGCGCGCCGTTGAGGGCGCTACCGAAGCCGCTGGTGGAGAGCTGGGAGAGCTGGACCTCCTGGCGTCTGTAGGGCTGACCGTTGGCTGCTTTGGTCGTGTCGGCGTTGGCGAGGTTCTCGGCGGTGACATCCATGCGCACACGCTCGGCGCTCAGGCCCGTGCCGGCGATCCCGATCGCGTCGAACAGGCCCATCAGAGGATCCCGATCGCGGAGCGGACGATCCCGTTGCGGGCATTGGCCACGTCGGCCAGCGCGCTGTAGTCGAGGCCGTTTTCGGCAAGCCGGGCGGATTCCTGATCGACGCTCACGCCCGTGCCGTTGGGGCCGGCTTCCTGCGGCTGCACTTCGGGTTCGAATTCCATTTCGGCCGGGGACTGGCCGCTGTTCATCGCGCTCTGCAAAGTGGTCTCGAAGTTGACGTCGAGGCGTTTGTAGCCGGGGGTGTCGGCGTTGGCGATGTTGTTGGTGAGCGCTGTCTGGCGCTCCCACGAGCCACGCATGGCAGCCTCGATCAGCTGCTGCGTCGAATCCACGAGAGCCATGGTCGAAGAGAGTCCCTTTCCGATCTCGAGCCCTCCCTGGGCTGAAAAACCGACGCTCTCCCTGAGGTCGCTGAATCCTGGCCGCCTGCGGCCGCCCCCGTGATCGGCCGCAAGCGGCGGATCTTTAGCCTCGAGAATCGAGGGTCGAGCGGCGCCACTGGGCTTCGAGCCCACCCGGAAATGGCTTTGCCGACCGAAGTCCTTTCTACCCAGCCGAGATCCGGTGTTGTTTCTATACCTAAATCGATATACTCAAGGAATGAACGTAGCTGCGACGGTGCATCATGCCCGGACTCGTGCCGGGCTCTCCCAGGCCGCGCTAGCGAAGAAGGCCGGCACGTCCCAGCCTGCGCTCGCTCGTTATGAGACAGGCGCGGCACTGCCCACCCTCCCTACCCTCGAGCGCCTTCTACGCGGGTGCGGACAACAACTCGAGCTTGACGTTCGCGACGCAGTCAAGCGAACGACAAGCGCCAGCTCGGTGCGCAGCCAACTCGGACCTCTCGCGCAGCAGTTGCGTCGCGGTCGCCGCCGTCTATTGGATAGCGCTCGCGCACACGGCGTGCGCAGAGTGCGCGTCTTCGGCTCGATCGCACGCGACGACGCCGGCCCGGGCAGCGACGTTGACCTGCTCGTCGAGCTCGCACCGGGGAGAACGCTCCTGGACCTCGTCGGCTTCAGCAGCGACGCCGCTGAGGTTTTGGGAATCCCTGTTGACGTGGCGACTCCCGACATGCTCAAGGAGCACATACGAGCGGGGGTGCTCGCCGAGGCCGTGCCGCTATGACTCGCCGCGAGCGCGATCGCCTGCAGGACATCAAGGACGCGATCGTCGCGATCCGCGAGCACCTGGCGGCCGACAACCACGACCCCGAACACAAAGACGACGCCCTACTGCACGACGCGCTGCTCTTCCAGTTCGTGATCATCGGCGAGGCCGTCAAGCATCTGGCTCCAGACACCCGCGACGCAGCACCAGAGATACCCTGGGCGAACATCGCCGGACTGCGCGACCTGATCGCACACGAGTACTTCCGAATCGACATCGACCGGGTACTCGAGATCGTCAACCACGACCTACCACCACTCGAGCGAGCAATCGACCGACTCCTCTAATGCTGCCCAGACACACCCCTGCTGGAGCAGCCGCTCAGGCGCTGCGGTCCAGGCGCGGGCGCGGCGCCAGACGACCGGCATAGCCCTGGGCCGCGCGGTGGGCGCGACGCGAGGTGGCGAGATCGGCGAGCAGCGACTCGCGTAGGCGAAGCAGCTCGATGTGCGTGCGCTCGTGGATCAGCGTGGCCCGTTCGAGCAGCGAGGCGGCCGCGGGCACCGGTGCCGAGGGCGCGGCCGCGATGAGCTCGTCCCAGCGCTCTCCCAGCACGGTGAGGCCATCCAAATCTCCCCTGCCGGCCAGCTCGAGTTCGAGCTCGGCGTGCTCGAGAATCGTCTCGTAGGGCTCGAGCGCCGCGGCGGGCGAACCGTGTGTGTCCGTCACGCGGTGGCTGCCTCGGTCGCGATCTGCGACCAGGCATCGCGCAGCTCGCCGAGCAGGCCGCTGACCTCCTCGACCATGTCCGCGTCCTGAGCGATGCGGGCGCGGTTGAGGTGCACGAGGCAGAAGGCGTAGATGGAGTGCAGGCGCTCCGCCACTTCGCCCTGGTCGAAGTCCAGAGTGGCGTCGAGGTGAGCGATGATCATCTCCGCCCGGCGGAGGGTGTTGTGTGCGCGCTCGATCTCGCCGGCGCGCATCGCCACAGCGCTCTGGCGCAGGAAGCGCCGCGCGCCGTCGTAGAGCATGACCACCAGCTGCTCGCGCGAGGCTGCCAGCACGGCCCCCTGACGGTAGGCCTGCGGCGATGTGGCCAGGTTGCTCATCTCCGCCTACATCATCGGCTGCGGCCCTCGAAAGTTGAGGGCTGCAAAGGCGCCTGCTACAGCCCCGATTTGTTGAGCTGTTCGGTTTGGTTGGTCAGCCATGAGCTCTGGGCGCTGTTCTTGGAGATGATGCCTTCGAGCGCCGCGTAGGTCTGCTCGAGCGCTTTCTGGCGCACTGCGAGCATTTCGTTCATGGTGGAGATACGCAATTTGAGCTCGCTGATTTCGGTGCCGTCGCCGTTGATCCTCGATTCGAGCACCCCGCCCGGCTCGGCCGACTGACGCACCACGTTCTGCAGGCTCAGCGACCACTTCTGCAGCATTTCCTTGACACCGGCGGGGTTGGCGGCGAGCGCGCTTGCGAACTTGGACGGTTCGAGCGTCAGCTTGCCTTCGAGCGCCGACTGCGAGGAGGTGCCCGTGGCCACCCCCGTGCTCAGACCGATGCTGGCCGGCGATGACATCGTGGCGGCCAGGCCCGCGATCGGTTCGTACATCGTCTGGCGCATGGTGCTGAGCAGGCTCGACAGTTCGCGGTCGCCGAACAGCGAACCCGTCGCTTCCGAGTTCAGGGTTGTCGGCGGCTTGGTGGAGAGCTGCTTTTGGATCGATTCGACGGTCGAGTTGTAAAGCGTCACGAACGAC
Organism: Solirubrobacteraceae bacterium; assembly: GCA_036264155.1. Lineage (GTDB taxonomy): Bacteria > Actinomycetota > Thermoleophilia > Solirubrobacterales > Solirubrobacteraceae > Palsa-744. The sequence goes on along the minus strand of DATARM010000005.1, from coordinate 14,317 downwards.
TGCACTTTGGCTTCGAGCGCGCTGGTGTTGAGCCCGGGGGGCTGCACGTCGATCGTCACCGGCCCCGTGCTGGTCAGCCCGTTGAGCGTCAGCGTGACGCCGGCGATGGCGGTGGTGACGACGTTGGAGCTGGCCGTGCCGGCCACGCCGTCGACGGTGAATTCTGCGTTCTTGCCTTCCTTGGCCGTACCGACCTTTTCAGCCAGTGCCGCACCGCTGGCTTTGATGAATTCCGCTCCGGTGGCTCCGGTCGTGCGGTCGGAGAACACGATCGTTTCGGTGCCAAGGACCGCCGCATACACGGTGGCGGTGCTGTCGGAGTTGACCTTGCTCGCGAATTCGGCCGCGGTCTCGCCGGCTTTGAGCGTGTATTCGTGGCCGTCGATGCTGACCGTGCCTTCAGCAGCGGGAGTGGTGTAGGTGAACGTGCGCTGGGCGGAGTTGGCGAGCTGTTTGACTTCTACCTCATAGCCGCCGATGCCGGCGCCGGAGCTGGGCGCGGCACTGACCCTCAGGGGTTCGCTCGAGGTAACGGTCTGCGAGGTTTCATACAGCGAGGGCAGGCTGAATTCAGAGATGGCGTATTCGAGCTTCTGCAGACCTGTCTGGATTCCCTGGAGCAGCGTCTGCTGGCCCTGCAGCCGTTCCTGCTGCTGGGTCAGGTGGGTGATCGGTTCCTTTTCGGCGGACAGCAGCGCGTTGATGATCGCCGTCGTGTCCAGCCCGGAGGCAAGCCCTGAGACCGACAGCGGCGAGCCGCTGGTTGAGTTGACCGAAAGGCCGGTGCTGGCCACGTCTCAGCCCTACTCCACCGGAGCGCCGGCGGCGATGGCGATCGCCTCGGTGGCGCTCAGGGCGCGAACGGTGGCGGCGTCGGCCTCGTGCAGCTCGATGCTCACGGGCTCCTCCACGCCGCTGAAGCGAACGTCGAGCCCCCGTTCGTGCAGGCCCCGCAGAACCTCGTCGGCCTCGGCCATCTGCTCGAGCACCTCGGGCGGAGGACCGCCGTGGAGCGCCTCGACGGACAGCGAACCGTCCTCGGCTCCCAGCTCGGCAACGAGCAGCGACAGCTCATCGCGGGCGCCGGGGGCGCCCAGCGAGTGGGTGTGCGGACCCAGAGGGCCCAATGTGGGCAAAATCGGCGAGCTCATATGGCGTTTTCTCCCTGAAAACGTGTGTCGCGGTCCGGTCCCTGGGCCGCCTCGCGTGTGACCATGTTCGTTCACGGTGATCGACGTCCTCCAGAAATACTTTAAGAATCCGGCTTTGTGGGACTGATGTTGCGCCGGCGCTGAACGCGTCGGCCGGCGTCGGTGGGCTGTCAGGTGCAACTACCCCCGATCGGCTGATGTCACTCCTTCGAGCGCACGGGCCGCCGCAGCGAACTCCTCGGCCTCCTGTCGCATCCCCCTTGAGGCGGCCACGCGCGCGAGACCGGAAAGCGCCCGCACGTCGGGCTCATGGCGGCAGATCGCCATCCACTCTTCGGCCGCCGAGGCGGCATACCCGTGGCGCAGGTACATCTCGGCCAGCCGCTCGCTGCGCTCGCGCGCGGGCGGCTCGGTGTGCTCGAAGCGGGAGAGCAATCGCTCGAAGGCAGTGAAGTCCTGGACGCTCAGGTGCAGATCCATCAGCTCGCGCAGCGCGAGGTGGCTGCCGCAGCCGACGCGAGGCGCATAGCGGCGCGGCGCGTCGCCCAGCTCGAGGCAGTGCTCGAGCAGCTCGCGAGCCATTCCGTGCTGAGCGAGCTCACGAGCCGCGAGGGCCTGCTCGAGCACGAGATCGGTGAAGTCGGGAAAGCGCGCGAGCCCATCCTGCGCCTCGGCGAACGCCTCCGCGGGACGCCCGCACGCGCGCAGCGCCCGCACCAGCCCGGCGATCACGGCGGGAGCGAACTCGTGCCCGGCGAGGTCGGCGCGTTCCCTCAGCAGCGACCAGGCCCGCTCGAGCTCCGCGAGGGCCTGCAACGCGTCGCCCGCGGCCGCGTACTCGGTGCCGAGGTTGTGGTGCATGAAGGCGCTCGGCTGTTGCTCGGCCTGAGCGAGACGCAGAAGCTCGATGTTGCGCGTGGACTTCTTGCGGCGGGCGCGGACGTCGAGGAGATAGCCGTAGTGCTCGACGCGTACAGCGCTCGCCTCCAGGCGCTCGGGCAGGTAGGTGGGAAGTCGGTGGGCGATCTGCTCGTGCACCCGACCCTCGAAGCGGTACTCGGGACGGTTGCGAAAGATGCGCAGCGCCTCGTGGGTCACGGCGGCGCCGTCGCCGAGCGTGCCCGTGTAGTTGATCTCCGAGAGGTAGAAGGCCTCACGCCAGGTGCGCCCGGTGAGCGAGCGCAAGAGCTCGGCGTCCTCGCGCACGAGCACCTCGTCGGCGTCCAGGTACATCAGCCAGTCTCCCGAGGCGGCGTCGAAGGACAGGTTTCGCGCCTCGGCGAAGGAGTCCGACCACTCGTGCTCGATCACGAGCGCGCCGAACGAGCGCGCGATCTCGACGGTGCGATCGACCGAGCCGGTGTCCACGACGACCAGCTCGTCGACCACGTCGGCCACGGCGGCCAGGCAGCCCGGAAGCATCTCCTGCTCGTCGCGCACGATCATGCACAGGCTCAGGCGCAGTCCCTCGGCGGGCCTGGCGCGGGCGGCTACCTCGAGCGCCCGCCGGCTGAGCTCGCGCCGAGCGAATCGCGGCCCACCCTCGCCGACGCGCTCACGCGCGTGGATCGCTTCGAGCTCACGCTCGATCCGATCGAGATGGGGATCCAGGCGCTGTGCGGCCTCCAGCAGCGCTCGCGCCGCCGCGAGGCTCCCCAACTCGGTGAAGAGGCTACCGGCCCGCTGCAGCAGTACGGGCTCGCAGGGCTCGCGCTCCAGCAGCTCGACCACGGCGGTGGCGAGAACGCCCAGCAACCTCGAGGCATCGGGCGGGGCGAGACCCGCGCTCTGCGCCGCCCCACGCTCGAGCAGGCTCACGGCCGCCCAGTGGCGGCGGTGGGGGTCGTCGATCGCGGCAAGCCCTAGGAAGAGCTCCCGGTAGCCATCGAGATCGCCGACGGCGAGCAGCCACTCGCCACGGGCCAGCAGCTCGAATGGGGCGGGCCTGCTGTCCAGAGCGGGCGATGGAGGGGCGGGCAGAGCCATCTGCTGCCCGGTCATCGACCGCAGCCGGCGTTCTGTGAGCGGCGCGGAGCGACCAATTACGACCGGGGGAGGGGATATCGTCGCGGCCGCGAATCCCATTGCCGGTTAAACCGCTGCAAATCCACGCTCGGACGCGAGCAAAGTGCCACAGCAGGCGGGCCATCCCCCTGTCAGTTCCCTCGATACAAGAGCAGGAGAATGGAAATAATCGGAAAGCGGGCAGTGCGGGCGCCGGCGGCAGAGGTGCTCGCTCTCTGGGAGGAGTACCGCTCAAGCGGCGAGCGCGAGCTGCGCGATCGGCTGATCTTCATGTTCATGCCGATGGTTCGTTACATCGTCTATCGCAAGATCCGCGAGGTTCCAGCGCAATGCGACGTCGAGGACTTCCTCTCGTGCGGGCTGGAGGCGTTGATCCGCTCGATCGACCGCTACGACCCCAGCAAGGGCGCAACGCTAGAGCAGTACGCGTGGACACGGATCCACGGAGCGGTGCTGGACGAGCTGCGCCGCCACGACTGGGCGCCGCGCTCGCTGCGCCGCGACGAGCGGGCGATAGCCAACGCTCGCGAGAGCTTCCTCTCGATGCACGAACGCCAGCCCACCCAGACGGAGCTCGCGGCAAAGGTGGGCATGACACCCGCCGAGCTGACCGAGCGTCTGGATCAGGTGGCGCTCGCGGAGGTCGGCTCGCTCAACCGGGTCGTGCGCTCGGATGAGAGCGCGACGATCGAGCGGATCGACACACTGGAGAGCTCAGACCACGATTGTGACCCAGCGGTGAGCGCCGAGCGCACCGAAGCGAAGGCGCGCTTTCGCAAGGCGTTCGCGCGCCTCAGCCGCCAGGAGCGCGAGGTGGCGGTGCTGCTGTACGTGGAGGACTGGACCCTGCGCGACATCGGCGCTCGCATCGGCGTCTCCGAGAGCCGCGTCTCGCAGATCCACACCCAGTTGCGCCGCCGTCTCTACGAACAGCTCTCGGGCGAGCTCGCGCTGTTCTCAGCCGTCGGCTGAAGCACACCTGAGGGAAACCCGCTGGTTGCCCACCCCGAGTCGCAGCCAAGATACTCATGGTAAAGATTCCTACCATGGATGTCGGTATGCGCAGCACGATTTCCGAGAAGGGGCAGATCACCGTTCCGAAGTCACTGCGTGACCGGCTTGGGATCAGGGGCGGGGACCGGCTAGAGTTCACCGAGGGACACGGAGGGCTCGTGATGAGGAAGGCCACCGATCAGGTGCTCCGGGCGCTGCGCGGTGACCCCGATGCAGTGTGATCACTGCCGTCGACACGAGCGTCCTGCTCGATATCTTTGGTGCGGACTCCGAGTTCGGTGTACGGTCGGCGCGGGCGCTGCGTGATTGCATCGCCGAGGGCAGCGTGATTGCCTGCGACGCCGTGTGGGCCGAGACGAGCGCGTCGTTTGCAGAGCCACAGGCGGCTGAGGCGGCGCTCGCGCGACTGCGCGCTAGCTACAGACGCTCGTAGCGCCCAGCCAGGTACTCCTCGACCCAGGAGCGCGTACTGCGCCACGTGCCGTCGGCGGCCTTGGAGGCCTCGAGGCGACCGCGCGTTGCGGCGACGCGTAGCGCGTTTGCAGAGATCTCCTCCGAGGCCAGGGCGGGCAATGGGACCAAGCGTGACGGGCCGGCGACGGCGGGGACCACGAACTTGTGAAGGTTGTCCAGCATGGCGCGCGCGAGCAGCTCTGCGAGGGGCCCGTGGTCACCACGGTCGGCGCTCTGCAGCGCAGCCAGGTAGCGTCGGCGATCCCCCTTGAAGATGATCGCGGGGGGGTAGCCAAGCCTGACCAACAGCAGATTCAGGACGAGCCGGCCGGTGCGCCCGTTGCCGTCGAGAAACGGATGGATCTGCTCGAAGCGCGCATGCACCTTGGCCAGGGCTTCGGGCTCGATGCCTGCTCCCTTGCGACCCAGTGCCTGCACCTCGCGAAGCCAGTCGATGACCATGGCGGTGACCTCGGGCCATGGCGGTGGGCGCATGCCCCCTGGGAATGGCCGGATGTCGTGCTCGCGGAACGAGCCCGGCCGCTCGCTGTGGCCGGCGTCCGGGTGCGGCGCGACATCCCAAGCAGGTGTGAGCGCGAGGCGGTGGATGTGTCGAAGCTCGGTCAGCGAGAGGAGCTCGCCGCTCGACCATGCGTCGGGGTCGAGCGCTTGACCGTAGATCCAGCTGGCGGCATCTGCATACCCACGCACCTCCATGTACTCCCTGAGCTCCTTGTTCCCCACTGCCCGGCCCTCCTCGAGCAGCTGCTCCACCTGCTTGAGCACGAGCGTGTTGCCCTCGATCGCAGTCGAGTGATGAGCCTCCTCGAGCCATATCCCGCGCCAGATCTTGTCCGCTTGGCCGAGCGAGGGCAGACCACCGAGCCGGTCTCGCAGCTCGCCGATCTGAACCCGCAGACGCTCGTAAACGGCAGTGCGTGTGGGCCGACCCGGGGAACCCGCCGCAGTTTTGTTTGGTTGAGGCACTATGTAAATGTACCGAACACATTTGCAAAGTGTGCGGCTGATAGCAAACCAATTGCACCGAACAAATTCGTCCCTGCACCCGCCAATGCTCTGCTCCAGCCTCAAGAATCCCCCGCCGCGGCCGACCACCCGGGCGACATGGACCTCGGCCTGCAGATCGCGGCGTCGGGCATGGTCGCCGAGCAGGTCCGCCAGGGCCAGCTCTCAAACGACCTCGCCAACGCCTCCACCCCCGGATTCAAGGCCGATCAGACCCCACAGCGCTCGTTCGGCGAAGTGTTGGTGGCCAGCACCCCTGGCGGCGCGGTGGGCACGCTCGACGAAGGCGTGGCGCTGGGCAAGACCTACACCGACATGACGCCGGCCTCGATCCAGGAAACGGGCGAACCGCTCGACTTCGCAATCCAGGGCACGGGCTTCTTCGCTGTGCAGACGCCGCAGGGGACGCGCTACACCCGCGACGGGCAGTTCACGCAGACGGCTGCCGGCGTGCTCACCGACGCCAGCGGCAACCCCGTCCTCAGCCAGAGCGGCGCGCAGATCAAAGTAACGGCCAAGGGCACCGTTGCGCCCAGCGCCCTCGGCGTATTCGAAGTTCCCGGCGCGGCCAAGCAGGGCGAAAACCTCTATACGGGCACGGCCGCGGGCGCGGCCAAGGGGACCGTGCGCGAAGGGGCGCTCGAGGCTTCCGGCGTGGAAGCGTCGAAGGTGATGATCGACATGATCGACTCGCTGCGCAGCTTCCAGTCGGGGCAGCAGGCGATCCAGGCGATCGGCCAGACCCTGCAGGAGTCCGCCTCGCAGGTCGGCAACGTCTCTGGCAGCTGAGCCCCGGGGCTCAAGTCCGCCTACGTGCGGCCGATCACTCTGTGCGAAGAAGCATCGAGCCAACGTGCTGGACCGCCATGCGGAAAGCCTGGCTCGCCGATGACTACGAACATGGGACGGGTTAATGCTCGAAGGTCTCTATTCCGCAGCAGCAGGCATGTCAGCGCAGGAACAGCAGCTCGACGCGATCGGCAACGACCTCGCGAACGTCTCGACCGAGGGCTACAAGTCAGAGCGCATCGCCTTCAGCGACCTCCTCTACAACACGGTCGAACAGGCCGGCACGAGCTCCAGCACGGGCGCGGGTGCAAGCGCAAAGTTCCTCGGCCACAGCCGCTCCGAGGGCTCGATCAAGGAAACCGGCCAGCCGCTGGATCTGGCGATCGAAGGCGAAGGCTACTTCCAGGTCACGGGACCGGGCGGCCAGCCGGCGCTCACGCGCAACGGCGCCTTCAGCGTGGACGCGAGCGGGTCGCTCACGACCGCTGACGGTAACCGCCTCTCACCGCCGATCAAGCTCCCCGCGGGGGTGCTGGCGCACGAAGTGCAGATCGCGCCCGACGGCACGGTGACGGCCGGCACGCACAAGCTCGGCCAGATCCAGCTCGTCACCGTCACCTCCCCCGATCACCTTCGCGCCGAAGGCGCCAGCGAGCTCGTCCCCACGGCCGAAAGCGGCGCCCCCCATGCGGCCAGCGAAGCGAAAGTCCGCCAGGGCGCCCTCGAGCAGTCAAACGTGGACGTGGCCAAGGCGATGGCTGCGATGGTCTCCACCCAGCGCAACTACCAGCTCGCCAGCACAGCCATCCAGAACGAGAGCCAGATGATGTCCATCGCCAACGAGCTGCGCCCGTGAGCCTCGCGCCCGCCACGGGCTCGACTGGGGCGCCCGTCGTCAATCAGGCGAGCGAGCCCGCCTGGGTGCGCAAGGGCACGGCGGCCACGCAGCAGGACTACGCCTCGGCGCTCGGCTTTGAACGGGTACTGGTCGAACAGCTGACGAAGTCGATGGCGGCAACGGCCGGCTTCAGCGGCGAATCCTCAGAAGAAGGCGGCTCAGAAGGCGAAACGTCCGGCTCGGCGGCGGGCAGCGGCGAGATCTCGACCATGCTCCCCCAGGCGCTCGCCACGGGCGTGATGAACGCCGGCGGTCTCGGGCTCGCGTCACAGATCACCCGCGACATGCAGGCCGTCGCCCCCGCCACGCCGAACACTAAGAGCGGAGGCACCGCAGCATGAGCCCGAGCACACTCATCGCCCCGACCGACTCCGCCCAAGACCGCGGTCTCATCACCGACGTCCTGGCTCATCTGGACGCGCAGATCGCATCGGCGCGGAGCCTGCTGGCGGTGGTGCTGGAGCAGGGCGCGGCGATCCGCGCGCGCGACGTGCACGCGGTGGTCCGTATGGCAGGCATCCTCCGCGGTGAGATGGGGCGCCGCCAGCTGCTCGAGGAGACGCGTTCACGCCTGCTCACCCGCTGCGGCGAGCGACTGGGCGTCCCGGCGCAGGAGGTCACGCTGGCGCGCCTGTGCACGCTGATGGACGCCGCTGACGGCGAGCGCGCGAGCGCGCTGAGCGCCGAGCTCAAAGGCCTCCTCCACGAGCTCCAGCGCGAACACTCGTGCAACCGCGCCCTGATGCAGCTCGAGCTCGGCTTCCTCGATCACCTGATGGGGATGCTCGCGATCGACGGCGTCAACGGCTACGACACGAGCGGCTCCTCCACGCCCATCACGCGGCCGCGCCCCAACGGCGCGCTGCACGTCCTCGACCTGCACGCCTAGCCACCGATGTCGATCCCCACCCTTCAAGGACTGCAGACGGCGCTGAGCGGGCTGCTGGCCGAGCAGCAGGCGCTCGACATCACGGGCAACAACATCGCCAACTCCAACACCGAAGGCTACACACGCGAGTCGGTGGTGATGCAGCCGAGCCCGCCGATCGTGATCCCCGCGCTCTCCACCAAGACGGGCGAAGGCGCACAGCTCGGCACGGGTGTGAGCGTGGCCACCTACACGCGCATCCGCAACTCCTACCTCGATGCGCAGTACCGCACCCAGAACAGCGCCCTCAGCGCCTCGAGCACGCAGGCGGAAGAGCTGGCACAGGCCCAGAGCGCCTTCAACGAACCGTCGAGCACGGGGATCGCCAGCCAGATGTCGGCCTTCTGGACTGCATGGAGCAGCCTCGCCAACTCGCCCACGAGCGAAGCTGCCAAACAGGGCGTGGTCTCGGCCGCCCAGCAGCTCACGACGAGCATCAACGAGCTCAGCGGCCAGCTCACGACGATCTCGGGGCAGGTCGGCGAACAGGTCTCTGCGCTCACGGGCCCCAGCGGCGAAGTACAGAACTACGCCAGCCAGATCGCCCAGCTCAACGGTCAGATCAAGCTCGCAGAACAGGCCGGCCAGCAGCCCAACTCGATGCTCGATCAGCGCGATCTGCTGCTCGACAAGCTCTCCTCACTGGCGAAGGTCACGGTCAGCCAGCAGCCCGACGGCACCGACACGGTCAGCTTCGGCGACGCCTCCAAACCGCTCGTGGAAGGCACGTCGGTCAACTGGCCGCAGACGATCACGGCGGCAGCCGGCGGTCAGCTCGGAGCGCTGCTCGGGCTGACCAGCCCAACGGGTGCGCTCACGGCGCTGGGCTCGAGCCTCGACAGCGTTGCGAACACGCTGGCCGCATCGGTCAACGCCCTGCACAACTCCACCCCCATCTTCTCCGGGACGACGGCGGCCACGCTGAAAGTGGCTGTGACCGCGGCCCAGGTCAAGGCCTCCGCGAGCGAAGCGGCCGGTGGCAACGCGGTGGCGCTCGCAATCGCCAACCTGCGCGGCGGCGCAGCCGAACAGGGCTATGCGGCGCTCGTCCAGCAGGTCGGCGCGAGCGTGCGGACGGCCCACGACGAAGAGGCCACGGGCAAGACGACGCTGACGACGATCGGCAACCAGCGCCAGAGCGTGTCAGGCGTCTCACTCGATGAAGAAATGACCAACCTGATCAGCTTCCAGCGCGGCTACCAGGCCTCGGCGCGCACGCTCACGGCGATGGACTCGATGCTCGAAACGCTGATCGAGCACACCGGCCAGGTGGGGCTGTAGCGATGGACCAGCGCATCACACCGGCGATGATCACCGGCTCGACGGTCAACGACATCAACTCGGCCCTGACTGCGCTCGAGCGCAGCTCGAGCGAACTGTCCTCGGGCAAAAAGATCCTGGAACCCTCGGATGACCCCTATGGCGCGAGCCAGGTCATCGATCTGCAGAGCCAGCTCGACGGCCTCAGCTCGTTCGCTGCCAACGCCAAGGACGGGGTCTCGTGGGCCACGACCTCGGAAAGCGCCATGCAGAACATCAGCGAACTGATGCAGCGCGTGCGCACGGTGACGGTGCAGGCCTCGAACGGCACCTACAACCAGAGCGACCTCAACAGCCTCGCCACCGAGGTGACGCAGATCGCAGAAACGATCAAGCAGGACGCCAACGTGCAGTATGCGGGGCAGTACGTGTTCGCGGGCACCAAGACCACCACCCCGCCCTACCAGCAAGGCGAAACGGACACCTACGCGGGCAACGGGGAAACGGTCTCGCGGGCGATCGGCCCCGGCGCGGCGGTGACGGTCTCCACCAACATCTCCACCCTGCTGGGCAACGGAGCCGAATCCAAAGACGGCAAGCTGCTGGACGTGCTGCGCACGATCTCCCAGCACCTCACCGAAGGCACGGCGGAAAGCAAGGCGGCGCTCACCTCGACCGACCTGAAAGGCCTCGAAGCGAACATCGAAACGCTGAGCCAGCTGCAGTCTGTCAACGGCAGCACGACCGACCAGCTGAAACTCGCCACGAGCCGGATCGAAGCCCTGCAGGGCGCGATCAGCACGACCCTGTCGAACACCGAGGACGCGAACCTGGCGGAAACGTCGATCGCGTTCTCCAACGAGCAGGCCGCCTACACGGCCGCGTTGCGTGCCGGGGCGACCATCGTCCAGGAATCCCTGCTCAACTTCCTCCACTAAGCAGAGAGGTACCACCATGTCATTGAAATTCGAGAGCGTTCGCTTCGGCGAGATCGAGGTTCCCGAGGAGGACGCGATCGAGTTCCCCTTCGGGCTGATCGGGCTCGGCGGCCTGCGCTACACGCTCCTCGACCGCAACCCGGGCACTGGCTTCTTGTGGCTGCACGCCGTCGACGATCCGGCGCTGGCGCTCCCCGTGGTCGACCCGGCCCAGTTCTTCTCGGACTTCGCTCTGCTGCTCGCGCCCGATGACCAGGAGACGATCGGGATCGAGGACCCAGCCACGGCACACATCCTCGTCACGGTGCGGGCGGCCCCCAACCCGCTCGACATCACGGCCAACCTGCGCGCGCCGCTGGTGATCCACGAAGGCCGCGGCTACCAGGTGCTCAACGCCGACGAGCAGGCACCGCTGCAGGCACCGCTGTTCACGATCGAGCTCTCCCAGCAGGCTGGACAGACGCAGTCGGCCGACGCCGCCTGAGTCCTCTCGCAAACTTCGAAAACCCCTTCGACCAGGTGCCGGACCCCCACTTACCTGGCGGGGCGTGCGGAGGAGCGCAAGGAGCTCGTCCGGCTCCAGACGACCATCCTCGAGAATCTCATCCTCACTGGACTCCGCGGTGTAGGCAAGACCGTCCTGCTCGACTCCTTCAAGCCGATCGCCCTCCAACGGGACTGGCACTGGGTCGGCGCAGACCTATCCGAGTCTGTGAGTGTCAGCGAGGAGGCCCTCGCGCTTCGACTCCTCGCCGATCTCTCGGTCATAGGGGCAAGAATGACGCTTCAGGAGGACCACGCTGTCGGCTTCGCCGGAGGGGGAGGTCACGCCCGTCAGCGTGCAAGAAGTCGTCGAGAAGACCGACGAGCCACTCAACAAGGGCTTCAGCGGTTCGCATGCGAACCAGATGCTCGCGGCGCTCGGGAAGGCTGGGCTGATCTACAAGAATCGGTGGGGAAAGTACTCCCCCGCGGTTCCCCTGTTCGATCGGTTCATCCTCCGGCAGGCTTCGACCATTGAGCCCGCGCAGCTCGTCTAGCCGATTGCTTGCGCTCCTCGGCCGGGAGATGCTTCATAATCGGCTGCGATGCTGATCCTGACGCGTCGTCCCGGAGAGCGCGTCGTCATCGGCGATGAGATCCTCGTGACGGTCATGGGCGTGAGCGGCCATACCGTCCGACTGGGCATCGCCGCACCGGAGGGCGTGCCGATCTACCGCGAGGAGATCTGGTTGGCGGTCAAGGAGGAGAACCGCGCGGCTGCAGCCGCGGCCGCGGATGACTTGGCGCTCCCGCCGCCGCAGCCCGAGCGGCGCGACGCACCCGTGGAGCGGCCCCCCGAGGGCGCCGACTCCGGCTCTTGATTCTCGCTTCCAAGCTCGGATAGACTGACGGCGGCTCAAGGGTCAACCCTGGGCCGCGCCAGGCCGACCCGCCGACTCAGCCGACGATGCCCAACCCCTGCGAAGGAGTGCCAGCCAACCCGCTGTGTCCATAGCCGGGGGCTGACTCGCCGCCGGCCGGTCAGTTGCGCATCAGATCCGCCGCCTCCCCGTCAGGGGGCGGCGGATCGCGCCGCGAGCGCGACCAGCTCGCGAAAGCGCTCGCCGCGCTGCTCGAAGTCGCGGTAGTGGTCGTAGCTGGGGGCGGCCGGCGAGAGCAGGACCACATCGCCTGAGCGAGAGCGCGCAAGCTCCACGGCGCCGGCGAGATCCTCTGCCCGTAGTGAACGCTCGGGCGCAACGCCCGCGGCGCGGGCCGCCTCGAGCAACCGCGGCCCCGTGCTTGGCAGGCCGATGACCGTGGCCCCAAGCGCGGCGAGCATCTCCCCCAGCTCGCCGTAATCCTGGCCGCGGTCCTGCCCGCCGGCGATCAGGACGAGCTCGCGGCCGGGGAAGCTTGCGAGCGCCGCGAGCGTGGACTCGGGTGTGGTGGAGATGCTGTCGTTCACCCATGTGATCCCGCCGTACTCGGCCACGGTCTCCAGCCGATGGGCGAGTGCCCGGAAGTCCGCAAGCGCCTCATTCAGTGGGGTGGGCGCATCCAGGCCGAGCGCATCGAGCGCTGTCAGCGCGCCGCAGAGGTTAAGCGCGTTGTGCTCACCGGGGAGCGGGAGCTCGCCGAGCTCGAGCATCACCACGCCCGCACGGGTCACTCCTTCTGGCCCGACGTCCCAGCCGCTGGGCGTCCCATACGGTCTGAGCGCGGCACGGGGGCTCAGCGCGGCGAGCGCGTGCTCACGCACATTGAGCACGGCCGTGCTCACGCCGGGCAGCTCGAGCAGGCGCAGCTTGTCGGCACGGTAGGCCTCCTCGGAGCCGTGCCAGTCGGTGTGCTCGCGATACAGGTTGGTGAGCAGCGCGACCTCGGGCCCCGCCGCCAGGTCGGCGATCTGGTAGCTGGAGAGCTCGAGCACGACGAGCTCGCTCGGCGCACGATCGAGCAGGTCGAGCGCGGGAATGCCGATGTTGCCCGCGAGCTGTGCTGTGTGTCCAGCGGCGAGCGCCACGTGGTGCATGAGCGCCGCTGTGGTGCTCTTGCCCTTGGTTCCGCTCACGCCGATCACGCCGCCGCCACCGTGCTCCTCGAGCCACAGCGCGGTGGGAGTCGTGACGGGCACGCCCGCGGCGCGCAGCCCGCGCAGCTCGGAGCGGTGGATAGAGACGCCGGGCGAGCGCACCACCACATCGCAGTCTCCGAGTCCGTCAACCGCCTCACCCGCGCCCAGGACCTCTACGCCTGGGGACTGCAGCTGCTCGAGCGCCTGCGCGGGCGGCGGCGAATCGAAGACTGCTACCGCAATCCGAGCCGAAGGCAGGCGCTTTGCGAGCTGGGCGGCGAAGGAGCCGACCTCGCGCCCGGCCCCCCACACGCCGATCGTGGCGTCGTCAAGCTCCGAGAAGCGCACGGACCTCATCCATCAGCGCCGCGGGCACGTCGTGCTCGTCGCTCAACGCGAGCACCCGCTCGGGGCGCCCCTGCTCAGGGTCGTCAAGCGCCGGCAACCCCCGAGCGAGTCGCTGCACCACGCGGTGCTCGCGCCAGCGCGGGTCATCGATCAGCAGCCGGACCGCGGCGAGGCTCTCCTGCTCCTCGCCCACGCACTCGAACGGCTTGTGGCCGCCGGTCGCGGTGAGCAGAGCGAAGCCCTCGTACTGGGACTCCTCGTCGAGCAGATCGCGCCCGAACACCCCGCGCAGGTGCTCGGGCGAGCTGAAGGGGGCGAGCGCGAGGAACACGAAGCGGCACTTGGGGCAATCACAGCACCACGAGGCGGCGCGCAGGACAGGGTCGAGGCGGAAGATCGCGTTGCAGCTGGTGAAGGCCGGGTGGTAGGAGTCCAAGCGCGCGAACGCCCTGGCGATGGCTAGCTCGGAGGCAGGGCGCAGCAGCGAGAACACCCGCACGTCGCTCCCGGCCTCGCGCACGGCCGCAGCAAGCAGGCGCTCGGCGCGCAGGCCCTTGCTGAACTGGTGGTTGACCTCGATGCCCTGCCAGCTGACGTTGCCGGCGGAGGCGGAGCGCTCGTTGGCCAGGGCCACGGCATCGAAGTCGTGCAGGGCCGCCGTCAGGAGCGCGACGCAGGAGACGATCGCGGTGATGGGAACGTGACCGTTGAGAGCGCCGGCGCGATTGAGGGCGGCGAGTCCCGGGTCGAGGCGGCGCGTGACGATCAGGCGGGGCAGCCCGGCGACGGCGGCCGTGCGGGCGATCGGCGGGGCGTCGCCGACCGAGAACAGGCTAACCTCGAGGCCGGCGCGGCGGGCGATCTCGAGCGCCACGACCGAGTCCTTGCCGCCGCCCACCGGCACGAGCACGCGTCGCGGCTCGCGGG
>DATARM010000180.1:0-38661 GCA_036264155.1 Solirubrobacteraceae bacterium | reverse complement strand
AACTTGGTGCTCCCGATGGAGGGGCGGTCCTGATCGTGGTGGAGTGGGACCGCGCTACTCTCCGGCCTATTGCGTTGCGGACGCTGCCGCCGCGCGTATATCGGGATATCCGCGAAGGGCAACGGCGGCACCTACCACTACTACGCCTGCTCCGGCCGGCAAAAGCTCGGCCGCAAAGGCTGCGACGGAGAGCGGCTATCGAAGGACAAGCTAGAGACCGCGATCCTTTCTCAACTCACGACGATCTACCGCGACGGCGGGCTCATCCGAGACGCTATCGAGCAAGCCGCCGCCAGCAGCGACACAGACCGCGCCGCTGTCCGTGAACAGCGCGGCTCGCTTGCCAAGGAGATCGGCCGCACCGAACGCGCGATCGAGCGCTACCAAGACGCCTTCGAGGACGGCAACCTCAACCCCGCACGCTTCAAGCAACGCATCGCCGCCCTCGACACACGCCTCGAAGCCCTCCAGCAGCAGGACGAAACACTCGCCAGCCAACTAACCGCAGACGCGCCCGCAGCGCCCGACACGCAAGCGCTGCACACTGTCGCTGACCGCCTCGATCACGTCATCGCGCACGGCGCGCCAGAGCAAGCCAAAGCACTCCTCGCCATCCTCATCGCCAACTTGCAAATCAACAGCCGCAGCGAGATCCTGCCCACCTACCGCGTCGGCGCACCAGTGGTTTGCGCACAGACAAGTTCAGTGGAGCCAACCGGGATCGAACCGGTGACCTCCTGCGTGCAAGGCAGGCGCTCTCCCAGCTGAGCTATGGCCCCTAGCTCCTCAAATATACGCGCTCCCCGGCGGCTCCTCTAGCTTCCCCTAGATGGTTGATTCCACGGTTCTGCACCGCCGGCTGGCACGCCTGGCCTGCGCCGACCTTTGTCCTCGGCCTCGCCCTTGGCACCACCAAGGCCTTCGGCCTGCGTCCGCGGCCAGCTTGACCATCCGCACCCCCGAAAAACGGCACACCACCGTGGAATCAACCATCTAGGTGTTCCCGCCCCCACCGGGCACCCGTGACCAGGGTTGACATATGGTCCGTGCGGGAAGAAGCTCGTTATCCCCGGCGACTCGCGCTCAATCGTACATTCGCTCGCAGTGGGGATGTCTAGTAAGCAAGCCGCCCTGACCAGCGGATAAGGAGGCAGCACCCATGAGGTTCCGCTCGCTCACCGCCATGCTGGCAACGACAGGTATGGCGATCGGGATCACCGGCGTCTCCCAAGCTGCCACGACGTCAGCGCCGGCCGTAGTCCAGGCCAGTCCCGCCGCGGCCACGCCAGCCAATGAGGTAGGCCCGGCGCCGTCGTCCACGTCGATCGACTTCAACGTAGGGCTGCAGCTGAGCGACCCTGCCGGTGCGGCTGAACTCGCGCAGGCCGTCTCGAATCCAGCCAGTCCGAGCTACCACCACTACCTCACTCCTGCCCAGTGGGAGAAGCGCTTCTCCCCCTCCACCGCCTCGGTCAAGGCGCTCACTGCCTGGCTCGCGGCAGAAGGCATCACAGTCGAAGCCGTCACCCCGGATCGGATGACCGTGCAGGCCGCAGCTCCCCCATCCGTTATCGAACGGGCCTTTGCCACAAGCCTCGCCGAGTACCGCTCCGGCGGACGGAGTGCGCCTGAGCTCAGGCGCACTCAAGGCTCCAGTCGCCGTGGCTGAGCTGATCAGCGGTGTTAGCGGCGTGGACCAGAACGTGGCCACGCCCGCCGGCCTGACTGGGGCCGAGGTCCGCGCGGGCGCACCAGCCGCTGTCTCAGCCTCCAAGCCGATCCCCCAGCCACCGGGATTCCGCAATGCGCCACCTTGCTCGAGCTACTACGCCAAGAAGGTCGACGCCACCGATCCGCCTTACGGCGGCGGCTACCCGGAACCGCTCCCCTACGCCGTCTGCGGATACGTACCGGCCCAACTCCAGGGCGCCTATGGGCTCAAGCCCCAGATCGCCAAGGGCGTCGACGGCAAGGGTGTAACGGTGGCGATCGTCGATGCCTACGCCTCGCCGACCCTGCTCAGCGACGCCCAGGAGTACAGCCAGAAGAACCAGTCGGGCGAAGTCCTCGCTTCGAGCCAGTTCAGTGAGCTGCTCAGCAAGTCATACAACGACGTCGAACTGTGCGAAGCCAGCGGCTGGTACGGCGAGCAGACCCTCGATGTCGAGGCCGTGCATGCCACCGCACCCGGCGCCAACATCCTCTACGCGGGGGCCAAGAACTGCGTCACCGGCCTCTACAACTCCGTCCAGCAGATCGTCGACGAACATCTGGCTCAGGTCATCACCGACTCCTGGGGCGATGACGGCGGTGACCTGCTCGACTCACCGGGAACGCGGCGCAGCTTTGACAACGTCCTGCTGATGGCCGATGGAACCGGCATCGGTGTGCAGTTCTCAGCCGGGGACAACGGCGACGAGTTCACCACCCTCGGCTCGACCGTCGCCGACTACCCGCCCTCCAGCCCTTACGCGACGGCCGTGGGCGGCACCAGCCTGCAGGTGGGCAAAGACAAGATCCGCATCGGCGAGCTGGGCTGGTCTACCTCCAAGAGCGACCTCTGCAATGCCGCCCTCGAGGCCGCCGAATTCCCCGGCTGCACCTCATCCAGCCTCGACACCTGGCTCCCGCCGGCGCCAGGCGCTTATGACTACGGCGGTGGTGGCGGCACCAGCTACGAGTACCCCGAGCCGGCCTATCAGCAGGGGGTGGTACCCGCCGAACTCGCCGAACGCAACACCGCCATCACCGGCGTCCGCAACCGCGTCGAGCCCGACATCTCGATGGACGCCGACCCGGCCACCGGCATGCTCGTTGGCGAGACCCAGGAATTCCCCAACGGCACCTACTACGACCAGTACAGGATCGGCGGGACCAGCCTCGCCTCGCCCCTGTTCGCTGGGGTGATGGCCGACGCCGACCAAGCGGCCGGGGTCTCGCTCGGGTTCGTCAACCCCCTCCTCTACAGCCTCGATGCCTCACCGGCTGCGCCAGGCGCCTTCTACGACGTCGTCCCCGTCGGTAAGCAAGCGCTCGTTCGCAACGACTACCTCGACGAAGTCAACGCCAAGGAAGGAGTCCTCACGTCCGTGCGCACGCTCGACTACGAGGGCCGGGAGGTCTTCTGCAGCGGTACGGGCAACTGCACCACCCAGAAAGTCGCGCTCAAGACAGCTCCCGGCTTCGACTCCATGACCGGCATCGGTTCCCCCGGCAACGAACTGGTCGCGGGCCTGTCCAAGCCCTAGCCGGCCTACTCGAAGCTGAGGCGCTCCTGCCCGGGAACCTCCTCGGGCACCGTTCCGGGCTCTGAGCTTCCCGGAACCTCCCATTCCATCGAGTCCTGCTGGCGCACCTGGGCCGATGGCGCGCGCACCGGGCGCGTTGTCTCCGCTTGAGCCGAGTGCTCGAGGTCGGCATCGAGCACTGCCTGCATGTCCAGCTCGGCCGTCTCCTGTCCTACGTTGGCGAAGTCTGGGGCGTCGGCGGTCGCCGCGGCGGGAGGCTGCTCTGCGTAGGCCTCCGGAGCCCTGTGCCCCTCGAGGGGCACGGAGTCATCGTGGACCTCCGCGGACACCTCGTCGGCCGCTACCGATGGCTCATGCGGGAAGATCGGCTCCAGCGCCTCATGCTCTGCACGCGCGATCTCACCCGGGTCTGCACCGTGGCGGCGCTTGAGGTCCAAGTGTTCGCGAATGGCCTCGTCTAGCAATCCCATAACGCCTCCTAACCTTACTGCCCTCGCTAGGCGGCGCTCTGCGACTACACTTCCATCGCTGGCCATCCAACCCGTCGGCCAGTGCTCCGTGGGGCTATAGCTCAGTTGGGAGAGCGCCTGGATCGCACCCAGGAGGTCGGGGGTTCGAGTCCCCCTAGCTCCACCATTGAATCGAAGTGCAAACCCTGGCTCCGAGAAACGGGGTCGGGGTTTGTGCTTTCTGCCTCCAAGGTGTCTGAGGTAGCGCATTTGCAGGACTTCTTCTTGCCCGCAGGCTGCCCCAAGGACTCGTCCCAGGCGGCCAAGGCCGCGTATACGGGGGTCAGGGAGGTCCCTAGGACTTCAGCGTCCTCGCCGATCAAGATGCGCTTGAAGAACGTCTGGTTGAGCAGCCGTCGCTCGAGGGCACCGCTCGCTCTGTAAGTCGCATAGGGAGTGCTTGTTTTCGCTAGCGCATCATCGAGGCTGGCGTCGATGTCTTGGGCCTGGAGCTGTGCTTTGTCTAGGAGCGCCTTGGCCTGCTGCTGCTCGGATTCGAGGCGATCCTGCTCGCGAGCCAGTACCTCGTCCGAGACGAGGTTCTTGTAGGAGAGCTGTACGAGGTTGAGCTGGTTGTCTTCGAGCGTCCGCATCGTGCGGCGGTGCCGCTCAATGTCTCGCCCGATGACTTCGGCCCGCTCTGTCGCGTCGGAGATCGCCCCCGGTGCCAGCGACACCAGCAGCCACTTACGTTCGCGAAACAGCCGGGGGATATCGAGCTTTGGGGTAGGGCTGGCCAGCACCGCCCGGACACGGGGACGCGACAACAAGGTCATGACGCGCGCCATTGGGGCTTGGACGTGCTCGGCTTGGGCGGCCTGTGACAGCGCGTCATACCCCTGCCAGGAAGAGATCAGGAACGGGTCCCGCAGCCGCGCGATAGCTGTGCGCCGAAATCGCTCCTCATAGAACAGCCGACCGATGTCGCCGAGCGTGGCTCCGGGCACCTCCCCGAGCGTGCGAATCGCGAGCCTTCCGTAGAAGTCGCTGCGCACACCCCACGCCCCCGCGAAGATCGACTTCAGCGTCCCTGTCAGCACGTCAGCGCGGGCATCCGGATCGCCACCGGACAACAACGACACACCCGGCAGCGGCCGGTCATCGCCGGGATCAAGAACCACGATCCGGTCGGCATGCTCCTCCGGGACGCGGTCGAGGATGGTGGCGATGAGATCCGCCTTCGGGTCAATCACCGCGCCACCGAAGCCATGCGCAATGTCATCCAGCACACACCGCGTCAGCAGCACCGACTTACCGACCCCGCTAGGGCCAGCCACCGCCAGATGATGCCGTGCGGCCATCTCATCCAACGCCACCGGCCGCTCGCCCTGAGTGTCACGGCCGATGAATAGCCGGCGACCGGTGCGCGAGCCCCCGGAAGGCACCCGCAGCTCGCGGGAGCCAACCTCAACATTGGCAAAGGAGTCAGGCCCCAGCGGCCAGCCCAACAGCCCCAGCAGCTCACCGCTGGAAAGCCAGCCGCTACTCCGGGTCGTACGAGGCAGCGCCGACAGGCGACGGTTCCCCCGTGCGGCAGTCGAACGTATCGGGCCGGTCAGACCCCGGCGGCTTCTCAGCACACTCTCGACATGGGCGGCCAGCTCGCGGGCACGGGACAACGTTTCGGCTCGAACCAGCACCAGGCCGCTGGCCGTGAACCCGGCCGTCGCGGCCTTACGCCGCCATGCCCGCTCGATCTCACGGTCCGACTGGGACTGTGGCTCGCGCTCGCGCACCGGGCGCGCGGCATCGGGACGAAGTGCCCAGCGCACCACTAGCTGCTCACCTCGGCGCAACCCGGCGATGCCGGTCAGTAGCGCCCGCGACGTCTCGACCACGCCACCGTCTGAGAGCAAGCTTGGAGTTGGAACGAACAACCGCAGCGCCAGCGTCACCCCCTCGGCAGGGGAAGCAGCCGCTTCGCTGATCCGCAGGCTCCCGATGATCCCGGCGAGAATCGACTCGGCCGAGGCCCGCACTGCTGCTGGCACCCACAGGCCATGCTCAATGTGGTTCTCGCGGGCTGTGACCTCGGCGACCAGCTCCTCGGTATACGGCAGACCCGAGAGGCCATCAAGGGCAGCGAACGCTCGCAATGGTTCAAGCCCCAGCGGGAACCGCAACGCCAGGCGCACCCGGCTGGCCCGCATCGCCTCATCGCGGCGGCGCTCATGAGCCCAGATACCCGTGATCAGCGCTGAGCCACCACCAGCCGCTGCCAGGGCAGGGATGATGTCGCCGTTCACGAGGGCTTCTCCAGGCGCTTGGCCTTCGCTTTGGCCTCCCGCTCCCGGCGTTCCCGCAATACCCGCTTCGCCTGCAGCCAATAAATAAGGGCGAGCTGCTCAGTATCGATCTCGTCCCGCCTTACACCTTTTACTTTGATGCGTCTGGTCTGTGCCATAGGTAATGCACCTCCTTTCTGTTACATGATTTGTTCCTCCCTCATTGGTTAGTTCCAGTATCCCGCGTACCTCCATGTTCGGTCTTTGTTCGGTTCACTAGTTTCAAGCGGAATCAATCCGCAACTAATTGGCAGTCTGCACAGACGAGTGCTAATCATCGTCACCACCTCCGCGTGAAAACCCACACCACCCGCATCACGACCACAACGACCCCGATAACCAGCACCAGCGGAATCAGTGCCTGGGTCAAACGGATAAGCGTGGGACCGGCCGCAATGAGCGCCGCGAGTGTCACACTGCCGATAAGGCCAGCCTGGATCAGCCTCGTCATCGCCCGGTCCGATCCAAGAGCTGATCCATCGCCTCACCCAGGAGCACATCTGCGGCGTCTCGCTCGACCTGGAGACTGGCGTTGGCACCGCGAAGCTCACGGCACTCCCTCTTCGCGTGGCAGAGCTCTCGTTGAAGACGGAGGTTGTCCTCCGAGAGCCTGTGAACGACGCACAGGAACTGCTCAATCGCGCTCATGACCGCCCCACCTCCACAGCCGTTCCCTCGATGACGGCCGGGTCGCTGTAAGCAAGCCGCTGAACGGACTCAGCCTCAAGCATGTCGCGCACCGCCTGACGCCGAATGCTGCGGATCTCCTGTTCGGCGCTATAGCGCACAAACTCCAACCGAGCCCGGTGAGGCATCCGGTCGCGCACCCACCCGACGAACGCGACCAGCGTGAACACGATCCAGAACACAAAACCGCCCACGACGAGAACCGCGCACCCGATGAGCGCCAGATTCACGATGTCCAGGAATAGGGCCATCACAGACCCCGCCCGGTGCGAGCCACAACCTGGCCCATCGCCATACAGGCCGAGTCCGCGATATGGCCAAGCCGCCCAGCAGCATGAGGCGTCCGCATGACCAGCGCCGCCTCCAAGTTGCTGAGCGCCGAGACGTTAAGCATGGCGGTTTCGGCTACCTCGGCGATGGCGTCGAGCCGAGCGGATTCCCGGGCCGACAGCACAGAGCTAGCAGCCCGGTTTACGGCGATTTCGCTGACGGCCCTCCGTTCGAGCTTGGACAGGCCACGAGATGAGATGAGAGCGGGATGGTTGGGCATTGGTCCTCCTGGGTCTGGATTGGAGCGCCACCACGCGGTGACGAAAGCCAGGATCAGGCAGGTGTGCTTTCTTGACCTCTTGTCATGAAACGAGTACGCAAAGCCGGATGGGACCCACCGGTCGGAGACCGGCCCAACCAGCACGTTGGGGCGATGCTGCACGGGCTGCGCGAGCAAGCAGACGTCACCCAAGCCGAGGTCGCCGCCGATATCCCCGTCAGCCAGAGCTACATCTCCCGCGTCGAGCGCGGAAGTCGCCCAGCCTCTGACCGCATCATCCGCTACTACGGCGAACGCTTCGGCGCTCCCGACCTGCTTGCCAGCCTTGTCGATATCGCCCGCGAGTCAGAGCGCGAGCGGGCTCGCCGGCGCAACCCGCTGCTGATCGCTCGCCAGGACCGCTACCCCCTGGAGGGGGACGAGGCCAAGTTCATATCCGAGACACCACCGGACGGCTCGACGGTGCCCTGCGGCGCTACCTTCACCAAGACCTGGACTATTCGTAACATCGGCACGGTCCCGTGGCAGGGACGAAGGTTGCGGCGCATCGGGCCGACCACCGGACCATGGACATTGATCTCGGCTCGCTTTACGCCGATCCCAGACACCGCACCAGGCGAGACGGTCTCAATCTCGGTCCAGATCCACACACCACAAATGGAGACCGCGGCGGTGGCGCAATGGAAGATGGTTGATAAGGACGACTTGCTGTACTTCCCGACGAAGTATTCAGTCGGACTGGCGCTCTATGTATTGGTGGGGCATGAGGTAGTGATGGGGCATGACGTGTGATGCCCTTGCAGCGCGAGGCGCGTCTGTTCAGGTGTGGCACCGGCCACCGTGGAGCCGGTAGATCCGCAGTTCCGGGCCAGGGTGCTGGTAGCTAAGCGGGTAGTAGTCGAAGCTCCAGTCGAAGTTGAGTGTGCCTGGGGCTTGTCCGTGGCGGTAGGGCGAGATGCGGTAGACGAGCTGTGCTTGTTGTGTGAGCGCGTGGTAGTAGGCGATGGCGTGGGGTGCTGCTTGGGGGTCGGTGTAGGCCCGGCCGGATTGGGTTGAGCCGGTGAGTACCCAGCAGGCTCCCTGTCGCTCGTAGTAAGAGATCAGGGCAGGGCTGAGGGTGCGCTCATAGTTTTCGATGTTGACGACCTGGCTTGCTGCCGGATCGAGCGTCCCTGCGGGGGTGATGATCGAGCGCAGGGTGGAGTACTTCGCCCAGCGAGCTCCTGGCAGTCGTGCGGGAAGGCTTCCGGGTATGTCGGTGGTCCAGTCGGCGGGCATGACCGGCTCGACCACGATGCGGCTGCCGGGCGGAATGTGCGCCACCATCCACTGGCGGGCAACGGCAGAGGTGTAGGGGCGAGCCAGGATGAGGCTGGAGTGCATGCTGTAGATGAGTCCCTGCCCGCAGAGAGCTATGGCAGCAACGGCAAATGCTGGGCGGTGCCAGCGAGGGTGGCGCTTGGCGGTTGCGGCTAGGGCCTGGTTGGCGGCATATGCGGCGAGCAGACAGATGAGTGGCAGGATGGGCAGCAGGTAGCGGCCGAAGAAGCGGGCGTAGGAGCCCATGAAGATGAGGAACACCACACAGGTGGGCACCAGGACCCACCAGTGCCGACGGTTTTTTCGCCACAGCACGACCGTGCCGGCCAGCGCGGCGATGGAGGGAATCCAGCCGAGGCCCCAGGTGAGGCTCCAGAGGTAGTAGAGGACGCCGTTGCCGCCGGGTGCTCCCAGCTTCGGAACCGAGGAGGCGGTGGCTTGGTGGGTAATGCCGTAGCGCAGTTCGCGAAACGAAAGCAGCGCGTAGGGGTCGGCGACGACGAAGGCGCCAGCCGCACATACGCCAGCGGTGAGGACACCGAGGGCGATCGACCGCGCGGTGTCCTGATCTCGGCGAGCGAGGATTGCTGCGGCTAGAGGGAGCATCATGATCGCGCCGTTGTACTTGGTGGCGCACGCCAGCCCCAGCCCAACCCCGGCGAGCAGGTAGTCACGCTTTCGAGCCTCGTTCAGTACGCCAGCAGTGCCGAGTAGCGACAGCGTGACCGGCACGAGTAGCGGCGCGTCGTTGAGCGCGAAATGGGCATAGAACACCGGCAGAAACGCCACCGACTCCAGGGCCGCTGCCAGCAACCCTGCCCCGCGACCAAACAGGCGGCTCCCGGTGAGATAGAGCAGCCATACCGCTCCCGTCCCGAGCACAGCTACCGAGACGCGGGCGACGATAACCACGCTCGAGGGATCGGTAGCGAAAGCGTGGGGTGTGCCACTCCCAAACCAGACCGCGAAGACAGCGTGGAGCCAGTAGGTGAACGCGGGCGGGTTGGTGAAGTAGTGCGGGTTGAGGCTGCCGCCGAACATATGCACCGCGCGGCCCAGGAAGTCGGCGTTCTCGTCGTTGTTGTAGATGTAGGGCAGCCCCTGAGCTACGCCCCACAACCGCAACCCGAGGCCGCCACCGAGTACAACGAGCATCAAACCCGCCGTCGCTCGCCGCTGCCTGTGACCTCCGCCGCGCATCGGCGGTGGCGGTGAAGGCAACTCCGAGCGAGGAGCCGTCTCTGCCGCAATGTCAGGGGAGCTTGCGAGTCTCAATCCGCGTGGAGCGCGACGAGCTGGTAGACGCGGACCGTGCCCGTAGGCGTCGTCTCCGCAAACGAGGCCACGCCGTAGGTCACTCCCCCAAAGCGCAGCTCTCCCGACGCGGGTATAGATGTTGGGCTGGCCTGCGTGCTCCCGGCGATTTCGCTCGCGCCGGCCCGCACATATGTTGGCGCTCCGGTGATGCGCTGCGCGTAGCTGACGAAGCCGCTGATCGGGGCCTTGTCCTGAGTGAAGCGGTACCAGATCGATCGCCCGATGCGGCCGATCTCAGCGATCCTGACCGCCTCGCAAGTACGCGTTGAAGGGGGCACCAGCGGATGCAACAGCGAGATCCGCACCGTGCCGGCTGGATAGGCTTTCGCATCGAATGAGTACGCCTGAAAAAGGTGGCCGCCAAGCGTGACTTGACCTTCGTCCGGGAGCGGCACTGAGCCGGTTTGGAGCGTGTACCCAAGCGGGACGCGCGAGCGCCCCACGTGCAAGACGAGCGGGACGGACTCAAGGCGCCTCTCCAGGCCGACGACCCCCCGATCGTCTTGTACCGAGAGCAGGTAACTGCCGACGAGGCGCCCGCGGTAGTAGAGATTGCCGCCGGTCGGCGCGATGATGTATGGACCGCCGACATCGGCGAGTAGCGCGCCGCCTTGACTGATGCGTAGCCGCACGATGTGGGTATGCGAGTAGACCAGCGCGACGACGGCTTCGTGGATCGCAAGCCGGTTGCCTTCAGCCAGCGCCGCGAGCAGCGGCTCGTAGGCTTCGACCTGCTCGCGATCATGGATCGCTCCCGGGCCTTCAAGCTCGTCGCGATAAATACGTTCGGCGACCTTCCCATCGGTGGCGGTGAGCGCCTGGGTCGTGGCCCCCGCACAGGCGGTGGCCGCCGGCAAGGCGTGCGTTGCTCCCGCAGCCGCCGAACCACAGCCAGCAGACAAGAGCGTGGCAATTGCTGCCCCGAGCGCTCCCAGCATCCAGAGTCGCTGACGCAGCTGATGCCGCCCGATCCAGGCCCTTCGCCCCGCCCATTCGCCGACAAGTCGTCTCAAGCGCCACCGCCCCTTTTGCTGGCTGCAAGAGGACTCTGCGGGCACGGCGGACGCGTGGGGGCGCCGCCATGCCCGTACAGTCCTCTCTACTGGAATGTCATGGGCGCGGACCCTACCGCAATGTCAAGAAATAGGTCTACCCGAATGTCATTGCTCTCGGTCGGGCTCGCCGGGAGGCTGGAGCGATGTCCGCCTCCCCGGCCTTCCAAGTGGCTCTCGGCCTAGCGGTCAAGGCCCGCCGAAGCGAGCTTGAGCTCACCCAGGAGCAGCTCGCCAACGACACCGAACTACATCAGCGCTGGATCAGTAACGTCGAGACCGGCAAGCGCAACCCCAGCTATGCCAGCCTGCGCCGCCTCGCCGCAGGACTCGAACTCCCCACCGCCGACCTCATTGCCCGCGCCGAGCAGCTTGAGCCCGACGTCATATCACCAACAAGCCAAAGCTCACAGCGACCCGCCACTGACTCGTCGCGCCTATGCGGCGTAGCGCCACACCTTGACCCATCAGGCCACACAGCCCTAGCGTGCCCGGCTCCTATAAGCCCTAGCGGCCCCGGCACGGCTGGAACCGTACCGAGGCCCGGACACAAGGAGCGGTGAACTCCCCATGCCCGAGACGAAGCCTACGCCTGAGCTGCCGTCGAACGATCTCATCCTCGCTGCGATCGAGCGAGCCATCTGCCACCGAGGCGGCAACGATCCCCAAGCACTGTCCACGATCAAGCAGCATCTAGGACTCCCGCACAACGGCTGGACCACTCTCCAGCTGCGCCCCAAACTCCAGGCACTCGAAGCCACTGGCCTGATCGAGCAGTCTCGTCTCCGCAGCAAACCACTATGGAGACTCACGCGCGAAGGGCACAAGCGCCTCGACGCAGTACGAGCTGCGATCGTGTTGCCCGAGTCACCCCAGCATCAGCGTTGGAGCGAAGCCCGCAACGCTGCCGGTGAACGGATCGCCGGATTCCGCGGCGACCTACGAGGCGCACTCGACGAAGCCATAGCCCTGCTCGAAGCCGATCACGAGACCGACTCAACTACCTGGTTCGAGCTCAGTGAGCGCCTACGCCAAGCGGGCAGGCTGTTCGCGTCAGCGATCCACTGCCTACGCGAGTGGCCAGAGCCCAACGATTCTCAGCCAGACAAAGACGATCCGCCCTACAGCCAACGTGCACGCCGCCAGATCCACGGATGGGATAGCGACTTCCCGTTTTGACAAGCCCTTCGCCAAACGGCACTTGTGCGACTGACGAGTCCTGGGGCGCGTCCGAGAATGACCGTTACCAGAACCACCGGACGCCAGCACACTCGCGCTGGCGGACAATCGTCCGTCGTTCCTGCAAGGATGCACCCTGGTGAGCGCGCCAGGCCATCATGTTCGGGACGACAAACAGCCAGCGTCGCTCGATCGTCACGGACAGTTCCGGCGCCTGCTAACTGAAGAGGCGTTTGGGTGGTGCGGTGCTGCAGCGCTTCTCACCGCATTTGGGCTGAGCGCAACGCGCGTCCTCCCAAGCTCGTCCTTCCCCTACCTGGCTCTCAACCTGGTGGGAGCGATTGGACTCGCCTATACGTCATACTCGCGACGCGCCTACCCGCCAGCAGTGCTGAACATCATTTGGGCGGTCGTTGCTGCGCTATCGATCTTTGTTCTAGTAGTTCGCATTTAAAGCCGGCAACCACTAAGCTGCATCGTGCTGCCAGAACTCCGGCAGTACGAGTACATGGCGTCCGTGAGCCCACAGATCCGCACTCCAGCCGAAGAGGCGCGGCGCCGTCGTACGCTCATCTCCCAGGTCTTGGTGGCGGGGCTAATCGCTGTCGCTTACTCTGAGCCGGTTGGAGCGGTGACCCAGGCTTTTGATAAGCATGGCGTCAACGTCAAGACGCTCGCCTGGCTGATTGTATACGTGGCGACCGTACTTCGGTTCTTCGTCGGTGACATCCTGCACCTCGAGAAAGCTGATCTTGTTGCACCAGAAGCAGAACTGCGATGGTTTTGGGACATCTCTTTCATCGTCATGCAATGCATCGTGCTTATCTTCGCGGGGGCAGTTACTACGATATACGCTAGCGCGACGGCAGGCGTGACCTTCGTCGACTATCTCTTGGTCTTGTACGCTCTCGACGTGATCTGGATTGTGTCAGTGCGCACGTTTCACGCATTCGGCACTATGTCTCGCTCGCCGACGATGTTTCGGTTGATGGTCCGTAAGGATGACATGCCACCCGTATGGTGGGCGGTAATCAACATTGCCCTCGGCTTCACAATGTGGCGCTTTGGCCTAGTTGCACGCCATCCTCATATCACCAACTATCAGCTCGAAGCCGTCCTGGCAGCAAATGCACTAGCTTTCGTAGCAGACGTATTTCTGATTCGCTACGGGATGCGTGATCATCACGCAGCTAGTTCCGATGTTGTGGCACAGCCCGATGCCATGTAACGCAATCGCCACCTGGGGTTCAATTGCTGGTCAAAGCGCACGCGAACTGGTCGCATCAGCTGTGGCAGAGGAGTGGTCAGTCGAAGATATCGACTCACCAGGTCCCAGTGGCAACTATATGTTCGACGCACGCGATGCCTTCCGTGGCGACTACTTCGCGGCCGTCATTAGCGTAGACCCAACATCGAGAGACGCCGGCGTCGCTCTCGCCGCCATCGACAGCCTACTATTTGGCACTATCAGCTTGCTAGTTATTGTTGCTAGCGACGTAGCAGCCGTTCGTCAACTCCTAGCTATGGGGGAGCCTACGGAGATGTTGTCAGTGGTTACGGCGATCGACAGCGGCCGCCTACACCTGTGGTCGTCCTTTGACGCTCGCCTCTTTCCGGCCGAGCTGGCCGCCCGGCGTTCGGAACCGAGCGGCTTCTAGTCCGAGCCATACGCAGCACAGTCACAAACAGAAACATTAAGAAGAGCAATCATAGAGCGCACTAGCGGGGGACTCCCCGCCTCGTTGCGCTAGCGAGCCCCCGATGATATAATTGAGCAGTTAACGCATGCGAAAGGAGCGAAAATGCAGTCCGCTTTTGCTGACACGGGAATGCGATCTGCCATCGCAGAAGCTCAGCAATCGCTGAACGAAGGTGGAATCCCGATCGGAGCCGCTCTCGTAGATCACGAGAGACACATCATCGGCATCGGGCATAATCGCCGAGTCCAACAGAAAAGTCCCGTGATGCACGCCGAGATCGACTGCCTCGCTGCCGCTGGGCCACGTCACGACTACCGCGGAATGGTTTTGTACTCCACTCTAATGCCATGCTACATGTGCGCCGGCGCCATTATTCAATTTGGCATCACACGGGTTGTGGTCGGCGAGGCGCGCAATTTCACGGGCGCGAGAGAACTCCTGCGTGAGCACGGAGTGGAAGTGCAGGATCTCGACAGTCCAGAGTGTCGCGGTCTACTGGGTGACTTCATCCAAGCTCACCGGGATATATGGTTGGAAGACATCGGCGCTGGTACGTGACCGACTTTACTGGCCGGAGGCAAGCCAGCCCTCGCCAGTGATTGCCCAGGGAAGAGGCGTCGCCCACTGCCGCTTGTGCGACGCGTGAAATCGGGCAGGCTACTTCACGATGGAACTACAGTTTTTTGATAATGCCTCTAAGAGCCGACGCGCAGCCCGCCTCCGTGACAGCACTCCGGCAACCAGCGGTCACACGGCTGTTGCTCGTCGCGTGTCGGGTGGTGATGTCGAGCCGGCCAGGCTGTGTGGTCTGCTCCACACATAGGATGTAGGTGCTCCCGCCGTCGCGAGGCTCGCCGCGCCAGCAGCCGATGTGACCGGCATGCTGGTTGGTTCGCTGCCATTTTCGGGAAGCGGCTGGGCGCGCTCCGAGAGCGTGCGCGAACTCAAGAACAGTCGCAAAGCGATTTGCGGGATCCCTCGACATGGCGCGTTCGACGGCTTTGGCAACCCCGAGCGGAATGTGCGGCGCACGGTCTCGCAGGCTATGTGGCGGGGGACCGGCCGCGACGATCGCGAACCGTTCTTGGAGGTTAGTCGCAGGCGGGAATGCATATGCTCGTTCGCCGGCAAGGCACCAGTCCGCCGTCGCACCGAGCGAGTAAATGTCACTCCGCACGCTGGCGGTCGATGCGGCTGTGCCGATCCCGGCGGCCACCTCTGGAGCTGCGATAGCGGGTGTCGCGCCGCCTGGCACAGTTGTCGTCTCGCCGACTGGGATGAGCGAGGCACTCCCGAAGTCGCCTACAAGGCACTCCCCCTGGTCGTTGAGGAACAGGTTCGGCGGCTTGATGTCGTTGTGCAGGAGACGAGCACGATGTGCTCGATCGATCCCGTGGCATGCATCCCGGATCAGCGTCACGACACGACCGACATCCATGCCGCAGCCGCTCGTGTTCTGGATGAGCCCTTCCACGGTTCCGTGCTGTGCGAATGCGGTCACGATATACCGCTGGCCGGAATCTACGTCTGCGTTGCGAATGGGCAGGATATGCTCGTCCGCGAGGTGGCGGAGGGCTTCAGCCTCAATCCATTCGGCACCGGGTCTAAGTGCAGTCAGCAGCTTCAAGACGGCGACATCGTTCTCGTGGGCGTCATGAACGAGGTAGGCGTCGCCTCCTCCTCCTGCTCCAAGCTGCTGCTGGACGGTGTAGCGGTTTCCGATGACGGCGCCGGGAGGAAGTGGCATGATCGCTAAAGGTAGCCGTCGACGCAGAGGAGGTGCAGGTGCGGGTAGTCGGTATAGCGGTGGATGCGAAGGACAACGAGCGACCCGCCGTCCATGTCGTGCTCGCTGACAATGCCAGCGGGACGGCAGTGATTGAGGACGCCACCGACTTCAACGGCGATGACGAGCCGATGCCGGACCAGATGCACCATGCTGCCGAAGCTATCCGTACGTACCTGAAGTCGGTCGGGGCAGAGCGCGTCATTGTGCGTGTTGCGGATTTCAGCCCACAGGCGAGGCAGACCAAGGGCACGAAGAACCGTCTACGCATGGAGGGTGCTATTACAAGCGCCGCGACAAGTGTGGTGCCTGTAACCCACCTTGCCACGGGCAAGGACGCTGGACAGTGGTTTGGAGGTTCGAAGGCAGACGTAGAGGCTGCCGCTGCGGCCCTCGTCGAAGTGACCTCGCTTCACAAACGTTTCGGCGAGGCAGCGAGTGCCGCGCTAGCCGGAATCGCCCTCTAGCTCACCGACGTGGCCCGGACGACTGAAGGAGGCTGCAGCCTCCTGTAGCTCAGCGATTGCTTCGCGCCGCAGCTCGTCACTGCGCTCCGTGCCCGCCAGCGCATCGAGGAGATGTCGCACGACTGCCGCTCGCTCATTGTCGGCTCGCGCCTGGATCTCGACGGCAGCCCTTGTGCGGGCCAGCGCGTCCAAGAGCGCGACGTTGCGCGCGCGAAGCTCGTCTCGTTCGGCTGCGAGGCGAGCAAGGTCGTCGTCGGACCTCGCCGTTCGGGAGGGGCCTCTCCGTGAGGCGCGTCGTGTCCCGGTGAAGCGGCCGTGGAGCATCAGGAACTGCTTCACGCTCTCCGGATCTACCTCCCAGACCTCCCGCCGCCCCCAAGATCGCTTGCGCCCGGTCAGCTCCTCGGCATTCAACAGCGACCGGATCGTGACCGTGGACGTGTCCAGCATGTCTGCTGCTGTCGATGTGCTCATCACGTCCGGCACGGTAAGAAAGATACAGAAGAAGTTTCCTTACCGAGAAGGTTGCTCGGCGTGTATATGGAAAGGAATGGGATGGAACTTTCTTGCGCAGGACCGCTCCTCAGCAACCTCATCCGGGCTCACGAACAGGCCGAGGCGGCCACGGCCTACCCGGGCCTTTCGACGCTCGCAGACGCTCTCGTTGAGCGGTGTGAGGAGTTGGACTCGCCTCTCGTCTGGCCGGTCGGGGGCGCGGCGGAGCGCATCGCCGGTGCTGCTGTGCTTAGCAGCCAAGGTGAGGTCCGCGTACGAGGGTGGGTAGACGGCGTTGCCGGTGAGACGGTGCTGCTCGTGGCCGTGGCACACGTCAGTCCACTAGAGATGGTCGCGGCAGCGCGTAATGCCAGTGCGATGGGGGCCGATCAGGTGCACGCGTGCGGGATAGGCATCTCCGGTCTCTACGCCGACGAGCTAGATCCGCTGTTCGACAGCCGCTCGGAACTCGTCCCCGCTCTCGCGCCGGTCTAGTAGTTTCACGCGCCTTCTGGCGGGAGTCGGTCTGATCGGCTCGTCGTTCCCGTCGTTCAGAGCAAGTCTCCGCCGAAGCGCTCCTCATGTAGCCGGCGAATCAGAGGCCAAGGAGATTTCGAGAGTCTTCCCGCCATCCCCGCTGAGCGGGATACGAACTCAATGCCTCCTCATCAGCGCTTCGCGCAATGCCTCAACCCGCGCCGCAGGGTTTCGGCTTAGCTCCCGAATATCCACCATTTAGAAGGCGGTCGACCGCCCCGTCCCCGTTAAGGAGGCCGGGGCGTCGGCGTCTTCGCGCCCACCTCGAAACCCTCGGAGCGAGTTCGCCCACAACACCGGCCTTGCGGGGACGCAAGCCCGTGACCCCGCTCACATCCGGCTGGAGGACCAGAGCACGGCGCTCACAATCACCGAGACCAGCGCCACCACCAGTCCGATGATCCAGCCGGCCACATGCTGGGAGGTGAGGATGGCCCCGAGGGCGACGCCTATCGCCACCACGCCAAAGGTCGCCACCACGCGCACGAATGCCGACTCGAGTGGCGGGCGCTCGCGCCGTTCCGGCAGCATGGTGGGCTGGGACGCTCCCGTCCTCGCGCCCGCGCCTCCCGTGGACCGCGTCAAACTCTCGTCGGCTTTCTCAGCGGGCGACGGCATCGTCTTCCCAACATACCCGCTTACCGGCCGTGCCTATTCGTTCGCGCCCCCGATAAGAGCGCGACGTCCGCTCAGCCCGTGCCGCTCAGCAGCGCGTCGACTTTGCGCGTCGATACCCCGGGCAGCACGATCGTGAGGGTCACATGCAGTGGGCCATGGCGGTGGCGCAGGAGCGCCCGCGCCTTGCGCGTGAGCTGCAAAGTGATCGCGAACTGGCCTCTGTGGACGCCGAACGTAGTGCGAGCCAGCGGGATGTGCACCACGTGGCGATGACGATGGCTGCCACGGCCGCTGAGAACGCTTACGTTCGCCTTCAGCGTCGCGCTTCCGTGGCAGCTCGTCAGCGCCGGCGGGCAGCGCAGCACCACGCGCACCCGACCGCGCGGGCCGGGGCGCAGGTGCGTGCTCACCAGCACAGCCAACACCGAGGGCCTCGCCGTCGGGGCCACCAAGAGCGGGGTCGCCACGGGAGGCGGGGGCGGCGCTTCTTCGGGCGGGCTCAGAACTGCGATTTGGTAGGCGCTCACGGTCGATCCGGTCGCCACCATCAGGTGTCCGCCTGCTGCACTGGGCGAGGCGAAGTGATCGGCCACCCCGCTGGGGAGCGTCTCGGTGTAGCGCGGCTTGCCCGTGCTCGGCTCCAGGCCGTAGAGCTTCGTGCCGCCTCCGCCGCCTGTCGCCACTACCCAGATCAGCCCGCCGGAGACGATCGGCGGCCCGTTGGCGTCCGAGGGTCCCTGCCACAGCGGCGTGAACGTTCGCGCCGCTTCGTCGTAGGAGAGCGCTTGTACGCCGTTCGTGCACGGCATGTAGATCACGCCGTTTGCATATGCGTCACCGCCGAAGCTGCCCGCGCCGCCACACACCTGGTGGCTGTACACGGCTTCCGCGCCGCCGCTCATCGTGGCCTCGTCGACGAGATAGCCCGTGCCGTTCTTGCCCGCCTCGAACAGCATCCCGCCGGGCAACAGCTCGGGCGAGCCCGAGCCCAGGTCGCGGTCGCTGTTGCTGTCCGCTTCCCACGTGGGAGGCTCGAAGTGCCCCGTGAGGCTGAGCGAGCCCGGGCTCAGCTCGACCACGCTGTCGGAGTAGTCATACGTGCTCGATTTTTGGCCGCCGGGAGGGTTGGGGTTGCCCGTGCTCGCATACACATTGCCCGCGCCGTCCACCGCCGGGCCGCCCGTTCCCCACACCGCCCCGCCGTATTTGGCCGGTTCGGCGATCGGCACCTGCCAGTAGCTCGGCGTTGCGCCGCTCTCGGGGGCCGAGACAACCGCGCCTTTGTAGTCCGAGCAGTCGCCGTCGTTGCCACCGAAGCCAAAGATCACATTGCTGCCGTCGAGGTTCAGTGCCGTGCGCTGCAGGATCGCCTTGGGGTCAGATCCCGGCGGGTCCACCGACGTGCTCAGCACGCGTTCGCCGTTGCTGATGCGAAATCCCTCCAGCAGATGCTGCGCCTGGCTGCCGTTCCACGTGTCCGCCACCGCATACAGCACGCCGTCTGTGCGGTCGATCACCGGGGTACCCACAATGCCTACCGTGGGCGTGACGTCGCCGCACGGGAGCGCGCTCGAGGGCACCGGCGTGCCGGCGCTCGCGTGCCAGACCAACTGGCCGGTGGCAGCGTTCAGCGCATAAACGTCATCGCCCACAGTCGCCACATACGCCCTCGAGCCGAGGATCAACGGCTGGCTCCAGATCGGCGCGCCGAGATCGGATGACTGCCACGAGAGGCTGGGCGTCAGGGGGCTGGTCGCATCGGGGTCGTTGCCCGAGCGTCCCGCATCGCGGTGGTAGGTGGTCCAGGCCGGTTCGGCTGCGCCGGCCGCCGCCGCATATAGCGCGCAGGCCGCAAGGACCACGCCGAGCGCACGGAGCAGCCTGCTAACAGAGCCTCCGACATCTGAGTACATCTCTTGCCATTCCCCGATTCCAGCGCTTCCAAGCGCAACTGGACGAACGAGCCAGGCGATGCGTCAGGCCCGCGTTCGGCCCTGCGAGCGCACGAGCCCGTCGATGAACGCCAGCTTGGCCTCGATGTCCGCCGTGAGCACGAATGGGTAGAGGTCCGGTGCGCCCATGCTGCGACTGATCGCATTGAGGGCGTAGGTCATCGGGATCCACGCCTCCAGCAGCATGGCGATGTCCTGCTCGGCGTGGTCCGGACGGGCCTCCAGCGGCGCCTTGTCCGCCGTCTCGATTGTCGGGCCCTCCACGCGCACGCCGTAGGCGCCCGCCGTCTGCAGCGTGTCACGCACATGCAAGTAGTGGGCGAACGTCTCCGCCCAGTCCTCCCACGGGTGCATCGTCGCGTAGGCGCTCACGAAGTGCTGCTCCCAGCCACCCGGTGCGCCCGTTCGGTAGTAGCTGTCCATCGCCTCCTGGTAGTCCTCGCGCTCGTCGCCAAAGACCTCCCTACAGCGCTGCTCCTCGGGAGAGCCGGCAGGCACGAGGATCGGCTGGTAGTAGTGGGCGATCTCGTGGCGCAGGTGTCCAAGCACCGTGCGGTAGGGCTCGCCGAGACGCATCCGCATTCGCTCGCGGTGCGCCGGGTCGGTCTCGTCCAGGTCGAGTGTGATCACCCCATCGGCATGACCGGTGGTGACAGCCGCCTGCTCGCTCGAGAGCAGGTCGAAGGCCAGGCCGCCCTCACGCTCGTTCCAGCCCTCGACCGGTAGCTCGAGATCGACCAGCTCGAACAGCAACCGACGCTTGGCCGCCTCGGCTGCTGCGAAGCCGCCCAGGCCGCGTGTGTCTGCGTCGTTGGGACGCGTGCGTGTCAGCACGCAGCTCGCACACAGCTCCCCTTCGCGCTCCGTCAGCCAGTTGCAGGCGGCGAGGCTTGCGTTGGCACAGCGGTAGCGAGGGTCGTGCGAGCCGCTCGCCGCCACCGTGACCATCGCTCGCTGCGGCGAGTCGAAGCCAAGCTCGCTGCCGCAGTTCAGGCAGCTCGTGCTCTCGAAGGTGACGAGCCGCTCGCACACCGGACAGGCGAAGGCGAGCATTCGAGCTGGCACTTTAGCCGTGTGTCTGGCTTTCCCCTGCCGCTCGCCGGCGCCTGAAGGCCTGCGCTAGCCCTCGACGACCACCCGTACCGTGTGCAGTAGACGGTCGCTGGCCCCACGTACACTGCCTCCCTGCTCGAGTGTGCGCTGCACAAACGCGAGCGTCTCCGCCGACAGGCGCTCGCCCGGAAGCACGTTGGGGATGCCCGGCGGGTAGGTCGCCAGCGACTCAGCCGCGATGCGCCCCCCCGCCTCCGCCGCGGGGACCACCTCCTGCGCTCCGAGGTAGGCCTCGCGCGGGGTCATCGCGAGCTCGCCCCAGGGCGGGGCGGCGGCAAAGCTCGCCTTTGCGCCCTCCGGTTCGAGGCCCACCCGCCTGACGGCCTCGCGCAGCGCAGCCACCAGCCGCGGCGCCTCTCCCAGTCCCCGCTCACCCATGCCGAACACGGCAACCAGCACGTTCTCCCCGACCAGCTCGAGGTTGATGTCGTCGATCTCCCGTAGCAGGGGCGCGAGCTCATATCCGCTGGCCGCCACACCGCGCACGTCCACGGCTAGGCGCAGCGGGTCGTAGGCGTGCACGCCGGGACGACCCGCCAGACGCTCGTCGAGGACCTCCAGGCCCTCGATCGTCTTGATTTCCTCCCGCGCTCGCGCCAGCGTGGCCATCGTGTGCTCCAGCAGCTCGTGACCGTGGACCGCCGCCTGGCGGCGCTGGGCATCGAGCGATGCGAACAGGAGGGAGTTGGGGCTCGTCGACTCCGTCAGCGTGACCGCGCGATCGACAGTGTCCTCGCCGATCATCCGCGTTGCTCCGTGCCCGAGGTGGAGCATTGCCGACTGCGTGAGGCTGCCCACGATCTTGTGCGTGCTCGAGATCACCAGGTCGGCTCCCGCGGCCAGCGCGTGCTCGGGCAGCGCCTCGTGGAAGGCCATGTGCGCGCCCCAGGCCTCGTCCACGACCAGTGGCACGCCGTGTTCGTGGGCCACCGTGGCGAGCGAGCGGATGTCGGCTACTGCTCCGAAGTAGGTGGGCGATATGACCCACGCCCCGACTGCATCGGGGGTCTCATCGAGGGCCGCCCCGAGCGTCTCCGGTGCCAAGCAGTGTGCGATCCCCAGCTCGCTGTCCACCTCGGGCGCCACGAACGTGGGACGCATCCCCGACAGGACCAGCGCGTCGATCGTGCTCGAGTGCGCGTTGCGCTGCACGACGACCTCCTGCCCACGGTGGGCGAGCGCGAGGCCCGCCGAGAGGTTGCCCTGGGAGGCGCCGTTGATGAGGAACCACGCCCGCTTCGCGCCCCATGCCTGCGCGGCGAGACGCTGGGCAGCTTCGAACGGCGTCGGCTCCACGCCCACGTCGATGCCGTGGGTCAATGCGGGCACGTCCATCGCCAGCGCGCGCTCGCCCAGCGCCTCGAGTAGCGCCGGGTCGGCTCCCTGGCCGCCCT
Organism: Solirubrobacteraceae bacterium; assembly: GCA_036264155.1. Classification (GTDB taxonomy): domain Bacteria; phylum Actinomycetota; class Thermoleophilia; order Solirubrobacterales; family Solirubrobacteraceae; genus Palsa-744. The sequence continues at coordinate 16,452 of DATARM010000180.1, read as the reverse complement.
TGTGTCCGGGAACGTGCAGGCGCGCCGGGTTCCGCGCCGCGTAATCGCTCAGCGCGTCGAGATACGGCGTTTGCAATTGTCGATCGTCCATCGCCTCAGCTTACGCACCGTCGAAGAGTCCCTCAGCTGCAAGCCGGCGGGCAGCTTTCTCTCAGCCGCGTCACCTCTGTGGCACGGATGCAACTTACCCATGTGAATTTCGCAAATTCACCCGACTTTGCCTTGTCCCGATGGGTACCTCGACCTACTCTCGACGGGTCCACAAAAATAGTGGCCCGGCGGTGCGCCAACACCCCGGGCCCGGCACCGAGTTGCTCAGCCTCGATGCCCGTCGATTGTCGCTCAGCTCGCCATCGCTTGGCGTCCCGGGCGCGTGACGCGTGCTCGGACGGACACTCGGCGCCCTACCGAAAGGAGGCGTTATGTCCCAGCCGCCGAGGCACCCCCGCGCCAAGCCAGCAGCACTGGTCGAGGAGACACAGGTCCTCGCCGCGCTCGATCGCGCCGTCCGTCACCACGAGCGTGGAGCGCCCACAGCTCCGTCCTGGGCGATCCTCGAGCATTTGGGCGTTCCCCGGCGATCGGGCGAGGCGCGCCTTGTGCGGGCGGCGCTGAGGGCCCTCGACGCCGCCGGACAGATCGAGATCTCCCACCCGCATGGAGTCGAAGCATGGGCGCTGACCGGTAAGGGACGGCGCCGGCTGCGTCGTGCCCAGCGCGCCGGCCGACTCACGCCCCTTCCCGAGTCCCCCCAGCATCGCCGGTGGCGCGGCGCCCAGACGCTCGCCGGCCAGGAGCTCGAGCGCTTCACGCGGGGGTTGCGCGAACAGCTGGAGCGTGGGCTGGCGCTCCTCGACGCGGGCGAGCCGGCTCCCTCCGACACCTGGTTCGAGCTGGCAGAGGCGCTGCGGCGCGAGTGCCGCCTGGTGGGCTCGGCGACTCACTGCCTGCGCGAGTGGCCCGAGCCCGACGACAGCACAGCCGACCTCGACACCCGCCTCGAGCCGGGTGAGGAGTCACTCGATCTCGACGCCCGCGAACGGCAGCGCGCTCTGCGCATGGGCCGGCGCAACGTGGCGCTCTGGCGCGCGCGCAACTAGCTGTCCTGCCCACGGCGTCGTGGCCGCCGCTTGGCCTTGGGAGCAGGCGGCGGCGGTTTCCGCTCCCGCGGAATGGGCAGGTCGGCAACCAGCTCGGCGATCGACACACCGAGCGCGTCGGACACGATCAGCAGCGTCGATAGGCGGGGGTCGGTGCGACCTTGCTCCAAGCCTCCGATGGTGGTGCGGTGCAGGTGGGCGTGTTCGGCGAAGGTCTCCTGAGAGCGGAATTTGTCTTCTCGGCGACCACGGAGTTTGACCGCAAAGCGGCGCCGCAGCGCGGCCATCTCCTTCGTGTAGGCATTGCCCTTGTCCACGCGCCGCAGACTGGTTCGTTGCAGCGCAAAAGTCGACAGACAATCGACTGCATTGTCAGTCGGCGGGCCCCTCCGAGTCCAGGCTGGGCCAAGCACGGCAGCCCCGCTCGCGCGCGATCAACTCAAGCGCGTAGCGTCCCGCGGGGTGATCGCGGGCACTGCGCACGAGCGCGGCCGTATGCGGCGGGAGCACCTCGGGCTGGGGCAGCCGCACGCCATAGACAGCGGGGACGATCGTCGCAGCAGCCAGGGACGCAAAGGTGAGATCAGCCGCCCCAAAGGAGTCCCCGCACAGGTACGGCCGACCGTCCTGCAACAGCTGCGCCACATGGTCGAACTCGCGCCACACCACCGCCTCGTCGCCCACCTCCACCCCCGCCTCGATGCTCAGCGCGTGGGCCACGAAGCGGGTCATCAGCGGCCATCCCCAGCGCAGCGTGCGGTCCTCCCATGCGGGCACACCCTGGTTGTTGAATGCGAGCAGCAGCTCCTTGACCGCGAGCATGTGTACGTAGATCAGCCGCCTGGCAGCCGGACCGAGCCCATCGTCCAGACGACGACAGAGATCCTGAACTTCGCGTCGATCGGCCGCCCCCGGCGGATACAGTCGCTGCTCGGCTGGGATGCGCTCGTCGACCCAGGCGAGGATCTGCCCCGACTCCCCGACTGCGCCTTCGCTCGTCACCAGCACGGGCACCGTCGATCCTCCCCCCGCGCGCCTGGCAGCCAGGCGATGGATGCCCTGGATGTGGCGCTCTTCGCGATAGACGATGCTCGCCCGGTCAAGCGCCCACCGAGCCTTCTCGCAGTAGTGGCTGATCGGGATCGTGATCAGTCGCAGCATCGCTTCCGGGAGTATGGCCCTTGCTAGGGTCAGTTGCGAGGTGGGAAGCTGACCTTCAGCCAGTCCGGGGCCGGGCACGAGGAGCGCTCGCCGAGGCCCGTGCCTCTGCCCACGCTCGAGCCGCAGTTCGAGGAGTGGCAGATCGTCCTGCACGGGCGCCGTGTGATCTACAGGGTCGCCGGCAGCGGGCCGCCGGTGGTGCTGATCCACGGCATGCTCAACTCCTCGAGCCACTGGCAGGCCGTCGCCCAGGGCCTCGCCCACGATCACACCGTGATCGCACCTGACCTGATCGGCCACGGCGACTCGGCGGCGCCCCGCGGCGACTACTCATTGGGAGCGCATGCCGCCAGCATCCGCGACCTGCTCGCGGCGATTGGCATCGAGCGTGCCAGCATCGTCGGGCACTCGCTCGGCGGTGGGGTGGCGATGCAGTTCTTCTACCAGTTCCCCCAGCGCGTCCAGCGCCTCGCGCTGATCTCGAGTGGCGGGCTCGGGCGCCAGGTCAGCCCGATGCTGCGCACAGCCGCCCTCCCGGGGATGTCGTCCCTACTCTCGCTCACGATCCACCCTCGCCTGCTGGGCGCGCTACGAGGGAGCGGCACCCGCCTGCGCGAGCGCGGCATCGGCGCGGGCGTCTACCTGCAGGCGATCGCCCGGGCGCTGCGCCCGCTCGAGAACTCCGATGCTCGTCAAGCCTTCCTGCACACGCTGCGCGCGGTGATCGACACGCACGGCCAGCGCGTCAGCGCCACCGACCGATTGGGACTACTCGAGACGATCCCCACGCTGATCGTGTGGGGCGAGCGCGACCGCACGATCCCGATCGAGCACGGCCGGCGTGCGCACGCCGCCATCCCCAACAGCGTCTTCAAGACAATCCCCGGCGCAGCCCACTTCCCCCACCTGGAAGACCCCCAGGCGCTGTCCGAGCTCCTGGGGGCGTTTCTGAGCGAGACCCGACCGGGACTGATCGAGGACGGGGACTGGGGTGCGCTGCTCGCACCGCGCTCCCCGCGCTCGCGTCGGATCGACGCCGCTTAGCCTAGGTCTGCTGAAGGCGCCACGGCGGCGGGTACGGCAGCGGCGTCAGCTTCGCCTCCAGCTGCTCGCGCAGCGGCTCGAACGGCGGTGGCAGCGACAGCCGCTCGCCCAGGCGCTTCTCGTCCTCGTCGACCGCGAACCCAGGCCCAATGGTGGCGATCTCGAACAGCACGCCGCTCGGCTCGCGGAAGTACACCGATTTGAAGTAGAAGCGATCGATCACCGGTGTGGGCTCCGCGCCGGCCACAAGGACGCGCTCACGCCACACCTCCAGCTCGTCCATCCGGGACGCGAACGCAACATGGTGGACGCTGCCCGCCCCCTGTCTGCGGTTGATCTCTGGGGGCGCGGGATCATAGGCGTAGACGCTGCCGCGCTGCTCGCCGCGCACCTCCCAGTGCTCCCCCTGGATGCGCTCGAAGCCCAGCCCCTCCGCCAACAGGCGCTCACTGCGCAGTGGCAAGCTGCTGTAGGCGCGCACACCCTCGAACCCCTGCAGGGCATGCTCGGGAGGGATCTCCGGCGAGAGCGCGCTCAGTGGAGCGTCCTCGCTGTGGGCGACCACGAGCTCGTGTTCCAGGCCCTCCGGGTCGCTGAGCAGCAGGCTGTCCCCGGTCAGCTCCGAGCTGACCCCGTTGCTCTGCAGTCGCTCGTGCCAGAACTCGAGTGCGGCCGTGGATGCGACGCGCCAGAGGATGCGGTGAACCATTCCCGCGCCTGCAACGCACCGGGCTGCGCCGGGATACTCGAAGAACGTCAGGTCCATTCCGGGCGAGCCGTGCTCGTCGCCGTAGAAGAGGTGATACACGTTGGGTTCATCCTGGTTGACGGTCTTCTTGACCATCCGCAGGCCCAGCACACCAGCGTAGAACTCGACGTTGCCGACGGCGTCGCCGGTGATCGCGCTGATGTGGTGTATGCCCTCGAGATTCATCGTCAGGCTGCCAACTCTAGATGGTCGACCATCTGCCGCCATGCCATGATCGCCGGGTGCAGGACGGATCGCTCATTCCCCGCTTCGGGCGCGCTCGGCGCGATCCCGCGCTCGTGGTGCTCGAGGGCTTTCATCCGCTCAAGCACGCTCTGCGCTTCAACGCCAACGTGCTCGAGGTGATCACGCGCGACGCCGCCGAGCTAGGTCGGCTGGCGGGGACGCTCGCGCCCGAGCTCGCAGTGCGCATCGGCACGCTCGCGCACGAGGTCGAGCCGTCCCTGTTCGAGCAGCTCGCGCCGCTTACGCCCAGCACCGGCGTGATCGCCCTCGCCGAGCGCCCTGCCGGCGAGCAGCTCAGCGCGCTGCATACCAGGCGCGAGGCGCCCGTGATCCTGCTCGAGGATCCCCGCGACCTCGGCAACATGGGCGCGTGCGTGCGCGTCGCCGCAGCGGCCGACGCGGCCGCAGTGCTCACCACCGGCAGCCATGATCCGTGGCACCCGGACGCCGTGCGAGGGGCGGCCGGGCTGCACTTCGCGCTACCCGTCACACGCCTCGAGCAACTCGAGGCTCTGGGGGCGCTCGAGCGCCCACTGCTTGCCGTGGACCCTGACGGTGAGGCCTTCGATCCAGCAGCGCTCGACCCGAGCGCCGTGCTCGCCTTCGGCACCGAGCGCCACGGCCTGAGCGAGGAGATCGCCGCGCGCGCGCAGGCAAGCATCTCCCTCCCGATGCGTCCAGGTGTCTCCAGCCTCAACCTCGCCACCGCGGTGGCGGCGGTGCTGTTCGCCTGGCGACTCAACGCCTGACCGCCTCCTCGCTCACAGCCTGCGGGCGAGGAGGCGATTTGGCCAGACTCAGGCTGCCGCGCTTGCTTCCACGCCATCGAGCAGGCGCCAGTTGCCCCGCAGCGCCTGCTCGGCGCGAAGGACCATGCGCTGCCCCTGCTCCTCAGGGTCGGCGGCCGTAGCGAGCAGCTTTGCAATCAGCCCGCGGGCCTCGTGCGCGTGCTCGACGTCGAGCAGCTCGTGCACGGCGAAGTACTCGGTGGCGGGTCCTTCCTCGCTGTAGCCGTAGTGGGCGCGTAGCCCCTCGAGCTTGGTGCGCGATATCTCTGGCTGGCCAGCCTCGACGGCATAGAGCACAGCCAGGTGCTCGAGGAGGCTCTCGCCCGCGCTCCACGCGTGCGCGCACTCTTCGGTCTCCGCCAAGCACGACTCCGAGCTCGCGCTGGGGCCCCGACTGACCGCGGCAGCGAACTCATCCCAGAGAGCCACGTGTCCGGACTCCTCCTCGGCGTGGCGGCGCAGACCCTTGGCGTATGGCGCCGGCGCCAGCTCAGCAGCCTGAGCGGACGCGTGCGCGAGCGCAACGACGGCGTGCCTGTACTCGCCCGCGTAGCAGTCGAGCTCCTCCATGCTCAGCTCACCTGCGCTCCAGCGCTCGTAGAACGGGTGCTCGAGAACGTTGATCGCCGCACGTGTCTCGTCGAGCCTTGCAAGAACATCCATCGCATATTCCCTTCGGGTCGGGTTTGTGAACGCATTTAGAGGGAAACCTCCCTCTGATCAAGAAATTCAAGGTCGAGCAGAGGACCCCGTGGAGCTAGACGGAATCCCGTCCGCTCGTGGTGGCAGTGTGTTCTCTGGAGCGGGTCCGACCAAGAGTCATGGGGGTAGTCCGTGATCGTTTTTGTTGGTTTGGGGCTGTTTGCGAGCTTGTTCAGCACGGCCGTGGTCCTTGCCCTCGGGCGGGCGGCGGCGCGGGCCGACATGGAGGCGCAGCTCGCGGCGAGCGGTGGCTCGCGGGGCGAGTCGGCGCAACGACGCTACGCGGGATTGGCTCGAGCCCAATCAACGATCGCGTGTGAATCGTCGATCACCGTGCCGTCGTCGAGCAGGAGAGTCGGCACCCAGCGATTGCCCGTCAGCTCCTGCACCTCGCGGCGCCCACGGGTCTGGTTGAACAAGCCCGGGAGGAGCGCGAACCCGTAGGAGCGCACCACCTCGGGCGAATGGCCGGCGTCGCGGAGGGCGTGGTAGGCGTTCGCGCACGGATGTCCACCGGGGCGCGGCGGGACGGGAAAGGTGCCCCAGCAGACGTACAGCTTCACGAGACCGTCAGCGTTCCTTCCATGCCCGCCTGACGGTGCCCGGGCACCGAGCAGTAGAAGGTGTACTTCCCCGGCTTGAGCTTGACCGTCACCGTCTTGGAGGACCCCGCGAACGTGGGCGTGGCACCGAGGACCTTGCTGCCTTCGGCGATCGTCACGTTGTGTTCTACGGGTGACATGTTGGTCATCGTGATCGTGACCGTGCCCGCTGGGGCGCTGAGCGCCTTGGTGTCGTAGCTGAGCTGGCCTTCCGGGTTTGCTGCAAGCTTCAGCGAGGTCGTGGCCCCCGAGCTCGAGGAGGCGGTCTTGGTGGGCGCACCGGTCGTGGCGGTCGGCTGCGGGTGGGCGCTCGTCGTGGGAGTGGCGGCCGAGCTCGAGGATTCCGTGCTCGTGGTTTCGGTGGAGGTTGTGCTCGTCGCGGGCGCGCTGCTCGCCGCCGCCGCCGTCTTGGATCCGCCGGAGGTCACCACGGCCATCGATACGGCTGCCAGCACGAGAACCACGGTCACCGCGATCAAACCGCGCTGCTGCCCGGCGTTGGCGGGGAAGTCGCTACGGCGGGCTCCGATCCCGAGCGACAGCAGCAGCGCCCACGCCACGAGCAGGCCGCCCGCTATGTAAAACGGAACCTTGCCCTTCTCCGCCCCGAGGATGGGCGCCAGCTGAACGGCGACGGTGTGCATCGGGCGCGAGCCTAGCCGATGAGGCACGAGTATGCTCCGCGAGGAGATGGTCGATGCGCTGCGTACGCCCGAGGAGGCGCTTGAGGGACTGCCCGAGTTCGACTTGGTCTCGCGCTATCGCGACCTCGACGGGCTGCGCCTGGCACACCTCGACGAGGGCACCGGCGCGCCCGTGATCTTCCTCCACGGCGAGCCAACCTGGTCGTTTCTTTGGCGCAAGGTGATCCCGCCTGTGCGCGAGGCGGGCTATCGTTGCATCGCGCCCGACCTCGCCGGCTTCGGACGCTCGGACAAGCCCACCGACATCGGCTTCTACTCCTATGAGCGCCACGTGGAGCTCACGGCCACGCTGCTGGAGGACCTCGACCTGAACGGCGCGACGATCGTGGTGCACGACTGGGGCGGGCCGATCGGGCTGCGCCTGGCGGTCGAGCACGCCTCCAGGATCGAGCGGCTGGTGATCCTCGACACGGGGCTGTTCACGGGCCACCAGAAGATGTCCGACGCGTGGATCGCCTTCCGCGACTTCGTGCAGCGCACGGAGGACCTTCCGGTGGGGATGCTCGTGCGCGGTGCGTGCAAGCGCGACCCCGGCGACGCGGTCATCGCCGCCTACGACGCTCCCTACCCCGACGCTCGCTCCAAGGCCGGCGCCCGCGCCTTCCCACTGCTCATTCCCCAGACCCCAGATGCCCCGGGGGCCGAGGACGGCCAGCGGGTGCTCGAGGCGCTGCGCGAGGACCAACGCCCCACGCTGATGCTGTGGGCAGACTCCGACCCGATCCTGCCGCTGGCCACCGGCGAGCGCTTCGCCTCGGCGATCGGCCGTCCGGCGCCGCGCACGATCAACGACGCCAGCCACTTCCTGCAGGAGGATCAGGGGCCGCTGATCGGCTCCCTGATCGCCGACTGGCTGTCCGCGGGCTGATCAGCTCGCGGAGGATCAACTGCAGCCTGAGTGATCTGGGCCTGCTCCGCCGCGGGCTCGAGCCCTGGCTCCGAGCGAGCTGCGCGCAGCTCGTACTCGCGCCTGCGGTCGATGTCTGCGCCGGCCAGCACCCGGTCGGCCTTCATCGCCCGTGCCATGCCCTCGGACAGTGAGCGCGGCAGCACGGCCCCGAGCGCGTTGGTCCGCTTGGCCGACTTCGGCACCCACACGTCCACGATGCCGAGCTGCAGCGCCTCGACGATCGCATCGGCCACATCCGTGGGCTCGAGGTTCGTCATCCCCCGCGCCTCGCCCAGGCCGGAGCCCAGCTCGGTGTTGACGACGAACGGCATCACGTAGCTGACGTCGATGTGCGCGCCCATCAGACGCAGCTCGCCGCGGATGGCCTCTGTCAGCCCGACGACCGCGTGCTTGGTGGCCGAGTAGGTGGCGCCCCCGGGAGCGCCGAACTTGCCCGCCTGCGAGGAGATGTTGACGATGTGGCCGCGATCGCGGGGGATCATCCGCTCGAGCGCGAGCTTCATGCCGAGGATCACCCCGTGGAGGTTGATGTCGACCATCCGCCGCGCCGTGAGGTCGTCCTCGTCGATGAACCGCCCGACCTGCATGATCCCGGCGTTGTTGACGAGCACGTCGAGTGGCCCCAGCTGCTGCTCGGCACCATCGAGGAAGGCCGCGAAGGAGTCGCGCTCGGTCACGTCGAGGGGCAACGCGATCGTGCTGGCACCGAGTTCCTCGGCGGTCTTGCGCGCCGCCTCTAGGTCCACGTCTCCAATTGCGACCTTCATGCCGTGGCGCAGGAATGCTTCGGCGGTGGCGCGCCCGATCCCACGCGCTGCTCCCGTGACGGCGGCGGTCTCTCCTGCGAGGATGCGGGGCTGCTTGGCCATGGTCCCTCCTGGGTCCTCTGAGAACGAAGTCTTGCCTGCAAAGCTAGCGCGCCGCCGAGGTGGGCGTGCGAATCTCGGGTAGTAGGCTGCAGACATGCCGTTCTTCTCCTATGAAGGGCAGCGCCTGGCCTACACCGAGTTCGGGGGCGGACCCGCAGCGCTCACCCCCACCGGCGCGCGCGGACGCACGGCGAGGAGCTCGAGGGCGCGGGCTAGGCCGCTGATCCTGCTGCACGGCCTGCTGCTCTCACAAGAGATACACAGACCACTGGCGGAAGCCCTGGCGGCACACGGCAACCACGTGATCACACTCGATCTGCTGGGGCACGGCCAATCCGATCGACCCCGCGACATGTGGCGCTACTCGATGCCCGGCTTCGGCGATCAGGTAGTCGCGCTGATGGACCATCTGAAGATCGAGCAGGCGGCCGTGATGGGCACCTCGCTCGGCGCCAATGCGGCGCTCGAGACCGCCGCCAGATACCCGCAGCGTCTGCGCGGGATGGTCATCGAGATGCCAGTGCTCGACAACGGCCTGCTGGGGAGCGCCCTGGCCTTCACGCCGCTACTCGTATCGCTCACGTTCGGCGAGCCGATCATGAAGCTGGTGGCCCGCGCTACGCGTGCCGTGCCTCGCCGGCTGCTGCCCCACTACGGCAATGTCGTGCTGGACACAGTGCGCCAGGACCCCGGGCCCGGCGGCGCGCTGCTCCAGGGCCTGTTCTTCGGTCGCATCGCCCCTCCCCGTAGCGAGCGCGCGACCTTCCTCACGCCCACGCTCGTGCTCGGGCATCCACGCGACCCCGTGCACCCCTTCTCCGATGCCGGAATGCTCGCCAAGGAGATGCCCAACGCACGGCTACTCGAGGCCAACTCGCTGGTCGAGCTGCGCGTGCAGCCCGAGCGCCTCACGGGCGAGATCGCGTCCTTCCTCGATGAGATCTGGAGCGCCGGCAAACGCGCCAAACAGCCGGCCAGGCGCAGCGCTAAGGCCGACCCCGCCAAGCGCTCGCCGGCCAACGAGCACGGGCGAGCTCCGGCTAGAGACCCTGCCTAGGGCGCGGGGAAGAGTTCGATTTCGTTGAGGCTCACGTGGCCGGGTGCTGCGGGAGTACCGACCGACTTGGCGGGTGCGCCGCTGATCCACAGCACCACGTTGGTGAAGCTTCTCCTTTGATCGCGCAGTTTGATGCGCACGTGCTTCTTGGAGATCACCTGCAGGTGGCTAACGGGGATCCAGGCCGGGTCGGTGATCGAGGTTGGCGCCTTTGCGGCAGCGGTGGCGTAGACCTGGGCGGTCATCCCCAGAGTCGGGGTGATCAGCTCGAGCGCTGCCAGCTTGTGCGGCGTCTTGAGGTCGATGAGCACGCCGTCGGCCATTTTCGGCGCCGTCGCGGGCTCGACGAGTGCGCTCCAGCCCGTCGTCGGGTCGCCGTCGATCGTCAGGCTGGGATCGCCGAAGTCGCTTTCGGGATAGTTGTAGGGGTTGTAGGTGGAGGCGGCGTTGGTGTCGAGCAGGATCGACGCCGGTTTCGATTCTTCGGCGGGCGAGCCCGTCGTGTTGGACGGCGTCGTTTTCGACGTGGTGGGTGTTTCGCTGCTCGGCGCGGGTGTGGTGGTGGTGTTCGCTTGGGTGGTGGGGATTTTTGGCGTAGGCGTGGCCGTCAATGGGATTTTCGGCGGTTCGATGGCAGTTTTGGGCAGGTTCGTTTTGACGCTCGGTGTGATCGGCAGCGGCGTCGTGGTGGGCGTGGTGGCGCTCGGCGCCGGGGCCTGGGCCTGGGCGACGGTCATGGTCACCGTCGCCGGCTTGTGCGTTTCTTTGTCGAGCGCAGCGAACGCCGCTGCCGCGGCGCCCAGCGCGAGCACCATTGTGAGCCCGATCAGCGTCGCGGCCGAGCGCCAGCTGGAGGAGGAAACGCTGGCCGGCTCACCGGAGCCGCACTGCAGGCACCAGTCCTGCCCAGGGACCATCTCTGCGCCGCATTTGGCGCAGCTGTGGCCGGGCGGCGTTGCGCCGCCCATGGGCTGCTCGGGCGGTATGCCGGCGGCTGTGCCGGCCGGTCCCTGCTCGCCGGGCGGAGCAGGCGGGGAATCGGCAATAGCTGTAGCCACTGGCCTGGATTCTAGCCTCAGGGCGGGCGGTGACGCGCAGGTGCAGCATCGCCCCCCACTCAGCGTGGAACGGGCGGCCCTCCCGCCACGATGTCGCGCCCGGTTGGGTGGAGGTGCTCGTCGAGCTCTAGCTGCCAGTAGTAGCGGGTGAACGTCAGGCCCGAGCGAAACTCCCCCACGTGCGGCTCGATCAGCTCACCGGCGGCCATCCGCACGAGCAGCTCGGGGTATGTGCGGCCGTCGTGAGCCGCGTAGGCCGGGGCTGGAAAGGCGCCGCCGAAGCGCGTGTTGACGTCGGTGATCCCAAGCCCGATGTCGGGGTCGCGGAAGACCTGGATCGTGGCCGGGCCAACGACGGCAAGGGTCTCCATCGTCAGGCGCGCCAGCTCGATCAGCTCCTCGTCGTGGATCACTTCGCCCTTGATCGACTCGCCACCGCGCGACTCGAGCATGGTGCGCGGGATCGCGTTCACACAGCGACCGTCGAGGCCGCCGAGACAGTCGATCGAGAGCTCGGGCCCGTTCATCGCGCGCTGGACCATCGTCCCCTCCTGCACGTAGTCGACGAAGAAGCGCGCCTGGGCGGGATCGCGGGCGAGGTGGATCGAGCGCGCTCCCGAGCCCTGGCGGGGCTTGACCATCACCGGGTAATGCAGCGCCTCCAGGTCCGCGTCCGGGAGGACCGTGGTGGGCGAGGGCAGCCCGTGGCGCTCGAGCAGCAGGTGCGCCTCGTACTTGTCATACATCGCACGGGCGACCTCGCTGGACGGGACGAGCGCGGGAAGCAGCCCCTGCTCGCGGGCGCGGGCGAGCACCTCGATGTCCAGATCGGTCAGCGGCAGCACGGCGCCCACACCGTGGGACTCGCACAGCTCCTGCAGCGCCGGCACATAGGCGGGGTCGTCGATCCGAGGGACGGCCACGTGCACCTGGGCCGCGTACTGCGCCGGAGCGAGCGGCGATGGGTCTGCGGCCACGGTGGTCGTCAGCCGCGCGAAGCAGGAGACGATGTCGTAGCGCTTGCCCACGCCCGTGAGCAGGATCGCCGGACGGCTCACAGCCTTCCCTCCCAGCCGCCGGCCGCTCCCTTGTAGAGGCCGGAGCCGCCGAGGACCATCGCGACGGTGCGCCACAGAATCCGCACGTCGAGCGCGAGCGAGCGGTGCTCGATGTAGTAGAGGTCGAGCTCTATCCGGTCCGCCCACGGCAGCGAGGCGCGGCCGTTGACCTGCGCCCATCCCGTTATCCCCGGCCGCAGGCTCAGTCGCCCGCGCTGGCGCTCGGTGTACTGCTCGACCTGCACCGGCAGCGTCGGGCGCGGGCCAATCAGCGACATCTCGCCGCGCAGCACGTTGACCAGATTGGGCAGCTCGTCGAGCGAGGTCCTGCGCAACAGCGCCCCCACCCTCGTGATCCGCGAGTCGTTGCCATTGACCGCCAGTCCCGCCCCCAGATGCTCCGCCCCGTCGACCATCGTGCGCAGCTTGAGCACCTCGAAGGGGTGCCCGTCCAGTCCCGCTCGGCGCTGGCGATAGATCACCGGACCAGGGCTCTCCAGCCGAATCGCAAGCGCCGCCAGCGCAAGCAGCGGCGAGCTCAGCGTGAGCACCGATGCGGACACCACGATGTCGAGGAGGCGGCGGATCACCGTCCGGACAATACGGCCCCCAGACAGTGCCCTGACGGCCAGGCGATCGAGGACGCCGCCTCGCGCCGGCTCCCGGCCGTCAGCGGGTGCCCTCGGCTGCCTCCCATGAAGCCTCGGTCCCGTGGCGCAGCCAGTCCCACAGCCCAGCGGCGGGCGAGGCGGTGGTGAGGACGTAGTAGCGGGCGATCAGCAATGGACGCAATGGCACCGCCCCCGCCAGCGCGGCAGCGAGCAAGAGGGCGAGCTGGAGGACGAGCGTGACCGTGTAGAGCACCCCGGCCCCGGCCAGGACGACCGCGAGGTTGGCGACGAAGGCGAGTAGATGCAGGAACGGCGTGACGTAGCGCAGCACGCGGTGGGAGAGGATCATCACGGCGTAGCCCGGCGAGTATCCGTGCGGGGAGAGCATGCCGCCACGCAGGACTATCGGCCAGGTGTGGCTCATCATCCGCCGCTTGCGCGCAAACTCGCCGAGCAGGGACGGCACCATCCGCTCGCTGGCGCGGGCGCTCGGAACGTAGACCGCGCGCCAGCCGCCCTTGACCATGTTGAAGGGCAGCGAGAGGTCGTGGCCCATGATCGGGTCTACCACCTTGTAGGACGTGCGACGGGTGGCATAGATCGCCCCGTTGCCCGCCGTGATCGAACCCAGTCGTGACTCCAGCGCACGCACACCCAGCTCATAGCGCCAGTACACGCCCTCCTGGTTGCCCTCGCCGGCCTCCTGCACGAAGCGCACCTGGCCGCATGCGTAGCCGACGATGGGATCGGCGAATGCGCCGAGGAGGACCCTGGCGGCGTCCTGCTCCCAGAACGCGTTGGCGTCTGAGAAGGCGACGATCTCGCCCCGTGCCCGCTCGACCGCTGCGTCCTGCGCGCGGATCTTGCCGCCGCGGGGCAGCTCCAGCACGAGGTTCGCGCCAGCCGCCCGCGCGCGCTCGGCGGTCGCGTCGGTACAGCCGTCGCAGGCGACGATCACCTCAAGCAGATCGCGGGGATAGTCAAGCGCGAGCGCGTTCTGCACCTTGGCCGCGATCACGCTCTCCTCGTCGTGGGCCGCCACGATCAGCGACAGCTGGGGAAGTGGAGCATCCGGACCGTCACCAAGCGCAGGAGACGATCGCGAGATTCCTGAGCGCATCCGCACGAGCAACGCGAGCGCAAGCGCGTAGCCCACCTGCGTCCACACGATCAGTGCAGCGCACAGCCAGAAGAGGATCTCCAGGGCGAGCACCGCAGAGATTGTGGCGGACATGGGCCCGGCGCTAGTCTCTGGGCATGAGCGACTACACGATCAAGAACCTCAGCGACACTCCCGACAGCGCTCCGAAGTTCGGCTTTGAGGAGCTCGGCGAGGCGCACTTCCCCCGCGAGGAGCTGGACGCCTCGGCCACCGGACTGGCCTATCACGTGCTCAATCCGGGCAAGCGTAACGCCTTTGGGCACCGCCACGAGAAGGCCGAGGAGATCTACGTGGTGATCGGCGGAAGCGGGCGCGTGCGCCTCGACGACGAGGTGCTGGAGATCGGACGACTCGACGCGATCCGCGTTGCTCCGCAGGTGACGCGCGCGTTCGAGGCGGGACCCGAGGGGCTGCAGGTGCTCGTCTTCGGGGCCCACCACGACAAAGACGGCGAGCTGCTGCCCGACTTCTGGAGCGAGTGAGCCTCCTAACGCGCTTTTAGCTGCTCGTAGAGCGCGAGCGTCTGGCGGGCGACCGCCTCCCAGGAGTACACGTCCTCCGCTGCCGCCCGAGCGCTGGCTGCGAGCTTCGCCAGGGCGCCGCGGTCGCCAAGTAGCTCGCCCAGCGCCCCGTGCAGCGCCGCCGCATCACCGCTCGAGAAAGTGCGCGCCGCCCCTGTGGCGGCCACCTCGGGGAAGCCCCCCACGTCGCTCAGCAGCAGCGGCTTGCCGAAAGCGAGCGCGGTGAACAGCACGCCGGACTGGTCGATCTCACGGTAGGGCAGCACCATGAGGTCGGCGCGGCGGAAGTAGGCGGGCAGCTCGGTGTCGCCGATGAAGCGCGGCACGAAGCGCACGCCGGGAGGCGCTGCCTCGATCAACCTCGAGACGTCCATGCGAGGCATTCCCGCGATCCACAGCTCGGCGTCCTGGATCCCCCGCCACGCCTCGAGCAGCAGGTCGATCCCATTGTAGGGGCGCATCAGGCCGAAGCACAGCACGACCGGCTTGTCGGTGGCAAATGGCGGCGGGACGTCGGATGGGCCCGTTTCGTTCAGGTGCATGAAGGCGCCGTGGGGGATCATGTGCACGCGCTGACCGTCCACGCCGAGCTCTCCGGTGAGCCGTTGGGCGCCGTGGCGGGAGTGCACCACGATCGCGTCGAAGCGCTCATACAGGCGCCGCTGCGCGGCCCGCTGCCCTGGTCGCGGCTCGCGCGGGAGGATGTCGTGCGCGGTCAATATCAGCGGGTGCGTTGCTGGAAGCAGATGGCCGTCGAGATGCTGCACGGTCAGCCACTGGAAATGCACCACGTCCGCCGCTCGGGCGGCGCGTCGATAACGGAGCATGTCGGGGACGTGCTCGACGAGCTTGGCCACCCTTCGGGTCCGAGGGTCGGGGATTCGCGCGGCCAGCCGGTAGAAGCTCTCGCGGCGAAGGTAGCCGTGGGGCGAGGCCACCGGCCCGTGGGCAAAGCGGCTGGTGAACAGCTCCACGTCGGCGCCCTGGGCGCCCAGCGCACCGCACAGGGCGTGGTCGTAGGGGGGCGTGAACGCGGACGGGTCGACGATGTGGACGTGCACTGCAGCGGACAATAGGCGCGAATGCAGCGAGAATGCGTGCAATGAGCTCCTCCGGGTCACCTGAGCAGGCCCCTGCCCCCTCGAGCGAGATCGAGCTGAGCTACTGCGTCGTGAACACCTCACAGCGCGAGCTGCTGGTGCGCGGCCTCGATGCGATCGCCCGCGAGCGCGAGGCACTTAGCTTCGCCACCGAGGTGCTGGTGCTGGATAACGGATCGCGTGACGGGTCGGCCGCGGCCGCCCGCGGCCACCCGGCGGTCGATCGTGTGATCGCGCTGGGCGAACGCCGCGGTAAGGCTTTGAACGACTCTGAGCTCCTACGCAGCGCGCACGGGCGCTACGCGCTGTTGCTCAACGAGGACTCCGAGCTACAGCCGGGAGCGACCACGGCCCTGTGGCAGGCGCTGCAGGAGCACCCGCGGGCGGCTTGCGCAGGTGCGCGGCTGCTGCGCCCAGACGGTAGCCCGCAAGCGTGCGCGTGGCGCTTCCCCACCCCCATCACGGCGCTCGTGGGCGCGCTGTTCCTGCACCGCCTGTTGACGGTGCAGAGCACAGGTGAGACGACCCGCGAGGTCGACTGGTGCCAGTCGGCCGCGTTGCTCGTGCGCACAAAGGCCGCACGCGAGGTGGGCTATCTCGATCCCGACTTCTTCGTCTACTCGGACGAGGTCGATCTCGCGCGCCGGCTACGCGATGCGGGTTGGGCCAGCGTGTACGTGCCGGAGGCGGTGGCCGTCCACCACGAGCAACTGGCCACAGACACCGTGCCCGAGCGGCGGATAGTGGAGATGGCCAGGGGCCGTGAGCTCTACATGCGTAAGCACCACTCCCCCGCCGCCGCGGTGGCGGTGCGGTGGCTGACCGCCTGGCCCTACGCACTGCGGGCACTTGCCGCGCTTGTGCTGCCCCGTCACTCCGCCAGACGCTACTGGCGCCAGGTCACTGCGACGCTGCGCCCTGGACGGGGCGACGGCCTGCGCGAGGCGGCCGCTCGATACAACGCCGAGAGCTGACGCCGAGCTCCTCCATCAGCGCGCCGACCACGGCCGC
>DATARM010000174.1:0-25214 GCA_036264155.1 Solirubrobacteraceae bacterium | reverse complement strand
GAGGCGAGCCGCAGATGGTGCTTCCAGGCGGGCACGAACCCCAGGAAGTAGAGCCTTGCGCTGAGCGCTTCTCCCTGCTCGAGGCGCTCGGGTGTGTTGCGGATCGCGAACACGGGCCACACGACGTGTTTGAAGACACTTGGCTTCTGCGCGAGCCGGCAGGCGGCCTCCGCCGCGATAGGCAACTCGGTGCTCACCTTTACGACCATGCGGGAGTCCTTTCGCTTGGGACGAGCAAATATGATGGATTGCTCGTGTTCTCGCTACTCGCTTTTCCAGGGACTCTGTAGTGGCGAGCCCAGCGCGTTTGAAGCGCCGCCGCCGGCCGGTGCAGGAGCGATCGCGGGAGACGGTTCAAGCGATACTCGAAGCGGCTGCTCAGGTTTTCGAGCGTCACGGCTACGCGGCCGGGACCACCAACAGGATCGCGCAGCGCGCCGGCATCTCGGTCGGCTCGCTCTATCAGTACTTCCCCAACAAGGACGCCATCCTGGTCGCCCTGACCGAGCAGCATCTCGAGGAGGGAACAGCCCGTCTCACACCGCTGCTGCTCGAGTTCGCGACCCGGCCCCCCTCGATCGAAGACGGCCTCAGGCAGTTGGTGGGGGCCACGATCGAGCTCCATCGGCACTCCCCGCAACTGCATCGCGTCCTCTTCGAGGAATGTCCCCGCCCGGCAGCGCTACAGAAACGCCTCCAACAGGTATACGCGGCTGCTGTTGGGGCCGTGGAGGCATGGCTTCGGGCCTGCCCACAGCGCTGTACGCCCGACCCCAGGCTGGCTGCCGAGCTCGTCATCCAGGTCATCGAGGGTGTGGCACACCGGCTCGTGATCCATCCCCAGGCCAAGCAGACGCCCTCCCGATACGCAGACGAGACAGTGAGACTGCTCTTGCGATACCTGCTGGGTTAGAACCTCTTTCAAAATGATCGGCACGGCCCGCGACGCCCAGCTTGGTCCATGAACGCCCCGGCCGCACCCTCATTTTGAAAGAGGTTCAGAGCGATCGGCCGTGTAGGCTCCCGGCCGGGCTCGGTGGACAGGAAGGGAGAAATCGTGAAGCTCGTGATCGCCATCGTGCGACCCGAGAAGGTCAATGACGTGCTGGAGGCGCTTTACCGCGCCGAGGTTCGTGGCATCTCGATGAGCCGCGTCCAGGGGCATGGCGGCGAGCTCGACCGCGTCGAGACCTACCGAGGCACCACCGTGAAGATGGGGCTCTCGGAGAAGGTTCGCTTCGAGGTGGCGGTTTCCGACGACTTCGTTCAGCCGACGATCGACGCCCTGTGCGCGGGCGCCCGAACCGGCAAGGTCGGCGACGGCAAGATCTTCGTCGTTCCCCTGGAGCAGGCTGTGCGCATCCGCACCGGGGAGACCGACGAAGGCGCCGTGACCCCGGTCGGCAAATGAACGCGGCATCGGATCTGGTCTCCGCGGGCCACATCAGCGCTGGCGATACCGCTTGGATGCTCATGGCGACGGCCCTCGTGCTGATGATGACGCCTGCGCTCGGACTGTTCTATGCGGGCCTCGTGCGCTCAAAGAACACGCTCAACACGTTCATGATGTCGATCGGCGCGATTTCGATCGCCACGGTCACATGGGCACTCGTCGGCTACTCGCTGGCCTTTGCCAAAGGCGACGGGTTCATCGGCGGGCTCGGCTACGCCCTGCTGCACGGCGTGGGCTTCGCCCCGCGCATCGGGACGAGCATCCCCCACCTGGTCTTCTTCGCCTTCGAGGCGACGTTCTGCGTGATCACCACCGCCCTGGTATCCGGGGCCGTCGTCGAGCGGATGCGATTCGGTCCCTTCCTGATCTTCGCCGCCCTGTGGTCGGTGCTGGTCTACGCCGTGCTTGCCCACTGGTCCTTCGGCGGAGGTTGGCTGCAATCGCGCGGCACACTCGATTTCGCCGGTGGCGTGCCAGTTGAGATGGGGTCCGGCTTCTCCGCCTTGGCGGCCGCGCTGGTGGTCGGCGCCAGGAAGGACTACGGACGCCAGGCGCTGCTCCCGCACAACGCGGTGTATGTGCTGCTGGGCGCGGGCCTTTTGTGGTTTGGCTGGTTTGGCTTCAACGGCGGCAGCGGCTACTCGACCGGCCATTCCGGGGTGCTTGCGTTCACGAACACGCTGCTGACACCGGCGTGCACGCTGGCGGTCTGGTTCGTGCTCGACCTGCTGCGTGGCCGGCGTGTGACCGCGATCGGCGCCGCGACAGCGATCATCGTCGGCTGCGTCGCGATCACACCGGCGGGTGGCTACATCAGCCCCGGGTGGGCAATGGGATTGGGCGTCCTTGCTGCGCTGCCGAGCTACGCGATCATCCTCTGGCGCCCACGCACACGTGTGGACGAGACGCTCGACGTGCTTGCGGCTCACGGAACAGCCGGTCTCACCGGCATCCTCTTCACCGGATTCGTCGCCCAGATCGCTTGGAACGGCAAGGCAAACGGGCTGCTCTACGGCAACGCGGCTCAGCTCGGCCACCAGATCATCGCGGCCCTGGCCGGTCCGGCATATGCGTTCACCGCCACGTTCCTGCTGCTACGGCTGATCGGCCTGTTCATGCCGCTGCGAGCGAGCGAACACGAGGAGGCGCTCGGCATGGACATCGTTCAGCACGGCGAGGAGGCCTACGCCACGGGGGAGGGCGCGATCCTCCTCTCGACCGAGGCCGGACTGGAGGAATCGGTACCCATAGCGCAGCTCTGAGGGGTCGTCGGCGATGATCTTCGAAAGAAATATCGCCACCCGATATGGTTGCGGCCATGACAGGAGATGGCCACCCTGAGCGACGCGAGGGCGAGCTCGGCGACTTCACGACCACGCGCTCGGTCCTCGTGTTGGCCCTGGGGGCGCTGATGGTGGGTGGAGCTGTAGCGCTGCTCGCGCTGGTGCTTTTGGACCTGATTGGCCTGATCACACATCTCCTCTACACAGGTACGCTCAGTACAAGCCTCACTGCTCCGGATATCCATGGGCTCGGGGTGTGGAGCGTCCTCGTCCCGGTGGGTGGCGGGCTAGTCGTGGGTGTGATGGCACGGGTCGGCTCGGAGCGCATTCGTGGTCACGGCATCCCCGAGGCGATGGAAACGATTCTGTTGCGCGGCAGTCGCATGGAGCCCAGGCTGGCAGTCCTGAAGCCGATCTCCAGCGCGGTGAGCATTGGCACCGGCGGTCCGTTTGGGGCCGAGGGGCCGATCATCGTGACCGGGGGCGCTGTGGGAAGTATCGCCGGGCAGCTCCTGCACCTGACGGCGGCTCAGCGGCGAACGCTGCTCGTGGCAGGGGCGGCGGGCGGTATGACAGCCGTGTTCGCCACACCGGTTGCGGCTGTGTTGCTGGCGGTGGAGCTGCTGCTGTTCGAGTGGCGCCCACGCTCGATGGTCCCGGTAGCGCTCGCCGCATGCTCGGCCGAGGCGGTTCGCGAAGCATTCGCCCACGCTGGGCTGTTGCGGGCGGCTCCTCTATTTGCGATGAGCAATCATGGCTCGCTTGGCGCTTCGGTGACCGCTGGTGCCGTCCTTGTGGGCACTGCGTGTGGAGGACTGGCATGGGTGATGACGCGCTGCGTGTATGGGGCTGAGGATCTGTTTGGGGCGCTGCCCGTCCACTGGTCGTGGTGGCCAGCGATCGGTGGTGTGTTCGTAGGCCTCGGTGGTCTGATCGATCCAAGGGTCCTCGGCGTGGGCTACGCCACGATTGGAGCAGAGCTAGCTGGAGGATTGGCGCTTGGAGCGCTGGCGGCGCTGCTCGTCGTCAAGCTAGCGGTCTGGGCGATCGCGCTGGGGTCCAATACCAGCGGTGGCATCCTCGCCCCGTTGTTGATGCTCGGCGCCGCACTGGGCGGACTTCTGGGCGCGGTGCTCCCCGGAGCTGGGGAGGGTACGTGGGCCCTGATCGGGATGGCCGCTGCGATGGCCGGCGTGATGCGATCGCCGCTTACGAGCATCGTCTTCGCCCTCGAGCTGACCCACGACGTGAGCGCGCTGTTGGCGCTTCTGGTCGCGTGCACCATCGCTCACCTGGTGAGCGTCCTGACGCTCAAGCGCTCGATCCTGACCGAGAAGATTGCCCGCCGTGGATTTCACGTCACCCGCGAGTACGAGATCGACCCGCTGCACGCCCTGCTGGCACGCGACGTGATGGCGACAAATCTGTTGAGTGTGCAGCCACATGAATCCATCAGGGAGCTGTACGAGCGCCTGCCCGAGGGCAGCATCGAGCGCCGCCAGCGCCTGTATCCCGTGATTGACGGCGATGAGAGCCTCGTTGGTGTCGTGGCATTCTCCGACGTGCTCGCCGCAAGCCGGTCCTCCATCCCGATCGAGGCCGGCGGGCTTGCACGTCGACCGATGATCGTCTTCGCCGATGAGACTCTGCGCGACGTCGCTGACAGAATGGTTTCGAGCGGGCACGGCGTGCTGCCCGTTACGGACCGCGAGGATCCTCAGCGGTTGCTGGGGATGGTGAGCCAATTCGATCTGCTCAAGGCTCACGAGCGCGTCCTGATCGAGGAGCGTCACCGCGAGCGACCGCTGGGACCGCGCCGCCGACTCTCACCGTCCGGAAAGCTGCTCCCCGTCCACGAGCCGACAGCATGAAGCCCCCAGCCGCCGCCGATCGTCCGCTTCGCGACGAGGACTACCAGCGGCTACTCGCGTTCCGCAACGAGCTGCGCGAGTTCTTGCGCTGGAGCGAGCGGGTCGCCAACGACAGCGCTCTCACGCCATCGCTTCACCAGCTGCTGCTCGTCGTGCGCGGCCATCCCACCACCCCTGGGCCAACAATCGGGCAGGCAGCCGAGGCGCTGCACATACGTCACCACAGCGCCGTCGAGCTCGCTCAACGTGCCGAGGGCGCCGGGCTGATCTGTCGTGAGCGCGATCCCCGCGACCAACGTCGTGTGCACCTCGAGCTCACAAATCGAGGGCGCCGGCAGCTGGAGAAGTTGACCCGGGCGCACCTACCTCGTATCGAGGCACTCGCTGGGATCCTTGACGAGGTCCTGCAGGGAGCCCAAGGACCCTAGCCAATCGGGAATCGCTTTATTCCAAGGAAGAAGAGTGCGCCACGGGGTGATCGTCTGGCTCCGCTGACGGAAGCAGCGCAAGGTGCCGGGGACGCCGTTCTCGGCTGACGCGATTGGTGACGGCGATCAGGTGGCGGCGGGCGGCCTCGACGGCCTGTTCTGCGAGTGCGAGCTCGTGCCAGGCCTCCAGCTCCTCAGAGGTCATCTCCCGGAGCGACATCAGACGGCGATCAGGTTGAGCTGCTCCAGCCGAGCCAGGGCCGGGGAGGCTTTGACTGTCTGGCCGCTTACGGTCACGACGCCGGCCTGCTCGAGGCTGGCGATGGCGGCGTCGATGTCCTCGCGCCCATGTGCGCGCAGCGTCCGATACATGCGCTCTCGTTCACGGCCATGGGCCCGGTTCAGGACTTCGATCACCACTAGATACTGTGCGGACTGCATCGGATGGTGGCCTCTCCTAATCCAAACGGGCTAACTGATGCTGATTATATGCGGTGGAAGAGTATCCGGTGGAATTAGTCGCGTCAATGGAACAGGCTTGAGCCTTGCCGCCCAAGAAGTCGCCATCCAGCATCGCCCTCGGTAGCGCAATCCGCGCCTGCCGCAAGGAGCGCGGCTACACCCAGGAAGCCTTCGCGTCAGATGCCGGCATCGATCGCAGCTACTACGGCGCGATCGAGCGTGGCGAGTTCAACCTCACCGTGGAGACTATCCTCAGGATCGCTGCTGGTCTCGAGCTGACCGCGACCGAGCTGTTCGAGCGAGCCGGGCTCTAGCGCCATGGGGAGGGCGGATAGCACCGGACCGGGTGAAGCTAGTCGCGGGCTCTTGGCCTCGTCGCAAGTCGCAGGACGCTGATGGGAAGCGGCGGTTCGGGCAGATTCCACACGGCGTCGGTCCCAAACGGCGCTGCGTAGCAAGGAGCCCCTTCCTGGACGAGCGCTGCCAGTGCCGGCTGGGCGAGCTCCTCTGCCGACCACTCGTAGAGGGCCGGAAGACGCGGGAGGATGACGCCGTAGTCGAGCATGCGCCCGAGGTTGTTCTCGGCGTCCACGTACGTGCTTACCCCGTCCAGCGCCGGATAGCGGGCGGGCAGAATTCGCGACAGTGACAGGAACGCTCCCGCCATACCCAGGCGCGGATCGCCGAGTGGCCGGCCCAGCACCGAGAACCACCCGAGTGAGAGGCGCGGCGCGGCCACCAGCGCGTGGGCGTAGAGCACGCGCAGCAGCACCACGTTCAGGAAGAACCGCTCGGCTGCGGACTCGCTATCCGCGAGCGCGCGATGCTCGAGATATGCGGCGACGATGCTGGCGTTGTGGGCGCGGTACCAGCTCCGTGGTGTGGGCCGATCGACGAAGTCGACCCAAAGCTCGACGCTCGGCACTGAGCGAGCCCCACACAGACCCTGGCTGTGCGCGATGGCCTCGCAGCCGTCGTGAAGCAGCCGCTCGTTGACTGCCCGCCACCAAGCGCTGCCGGGGACCTCGGATTCCATCGACGCAAGCACGCCTCGGTCGAGCTGCCAGCGCATGAAGGAAATGGCCGCTCGCCTGAACGGAAGACGCCGCTGCGCCCCGCCGGCCGGCTGCCTGTAGATGTCCGCACACAGCGCCAGGCGGGCATGCGGATCGTCGCGAACGCGTTCGACGAGCCTGGCCGCCTGGTCTGCCGCGCTCACGGGCATCGGGCGAACATAGTCCAACCCAGCTGCAGGCACGCCCTTGAGCTGCCGCTTAGGAACTACCGCCAGCATTCCCGCGGAGGCGGGGGGAGGCTGCTTTCCGATGCCCACGTGAAGGATTCGACATGCCAGCAACCGCCTCAGCTCCAAGTAGACGCGAGCCACTCGCTGCGAAGGTCCCAGAGATCGGCCTGATCTTCTGGGTGTTGAAGCTGCTGAGCACCGGCATGGGCGAGGCGATGTCCGATGCCATGGGGCAGCGCAGCGTGCCGATCGCGGGCGCTGTCGGGATCTTCGGGACGGCCTTCGCCTTCTGGCTGCAATTCCGGACGCGTCGCTACCGAGCGCCCGTGTACTGGTTTGCGGTGATGATGGTCGCAGTGTTCGGCACGATGGCCGCCGACGGCGTGCATGACGGGGCGAGCATTCCCTACGCCGTCACCACGCCCCTGTTCGCAGTGCTCACCGGAGCGATCTTCTACTGCTGGTGGCGCAGCGAGGGAACGCTGTCGATCCACACGATCACCACCCGCCGCCGCGAGCAGTTCTACTGGGCGGCCGTGCTTGCGACCTTCGCTCTCGGCACCGCGGCCGGCGACCTCACGGCGATCTCGCTCAACCTCGGGTTCTTCCAGTCGGCGGTGCTGTTCGCGGTGATCATCGCTGTTCCCGCGCTGGCATGGTGGCGTGCGTCGCTGAACCCAATCGTGGCCTTTTGGGGTGCCTATGTCGTCACACGCCCGCTCGGAGCGTCCTTCGCGGATGGCTTCAGCAAGTCGACCCACGGCGGTCTGGGGCTCGGGGACGCGACGATCAGCCTGATCGCGTTCGCCGTGTTCCTCGCGCTCGTCGCCTACGTGGCGATCCGCCGCCACGACATCCAGCCCGCGCAGCACCCGCACACCGTGTACCCGCACTGGTCAGAAGCGCATGTAGGTACGGTCGAGGTACAGCCGCTCGACGCCTGAGCGGGACGCCGGCCGTCCACCGCCTATCGTGGCGGCGGATGCAATCGGGCTTCGTAGTAGATGCTGTCGAGCAGTTGGCCTCGATCGAGCGCGGCTCGGCGAGCGATGGCGAGGCTACCGCCGCGGCGCTGCTCGGCGACGTGTTCCGGGAGCTGGGTCTCGACCCGGTGCTGGAGCGGGAGCGCGCCGTGGGGGGGTTCTGGCAGGCGTGCGGCCTGGCCGCGGCTGCCGGCGTCGCGAGCGGCGCAATCGGTGCTCGCTCGCGCCTGTCTGGGCTGTTGCTGGCAGGTGGTGCGGCCGGCTTGATCGCCGACGATGTTGACAACGGAGCACACCTGCTGCGGCGCCTGCTGCCGAAACGCGAGACGACCAACGTCCTCGCCTGGGCGGGGGATCCGAGTGCCGGGGAGACGATCGTGCTGGTCGCCCACCACGACGCGGCGCACACGGGGCTGCTGTTCCACCCCGGTCTCGTGCCACTCGTCAACGCCATCGCTCCTGAGCTGTACGCGCGCCAGAAGACATCCACGCAGACCGGTCGACTGCTCGTTGCCGGCCCCGCGCTCGTGGCCTTCGCTTGCGCCATCGGTAACGGGGGGATACGGCATCTCGGCACGTTCTGGAGCGCAGTGACCCTCGCGCTGCTAGCCGACGTCGCGCGCTCGGAGGTCGTCCCCGGCGCCAACGACAACCTCAGCTCGGTCGCTGTCCTGCTCGCCATTGGCGAGCGTCTACGCGAACGCCCGGTTGCGGGAGTCCGGGTGCTGCTGCTCTCGACGGGCAGCGAGGAGTCCTTCATGGAGGGAATGCGAGGGTTCATGCGCCGTCATCGAGCGGAGCTCGATCCGTCGAGCACACGGTTCGTGGCGCTCGAGTGTGTTGGCTCGCCGAACCTGATGGTGCTCGAGGGGGAGGGGATGTTGCGGATGCGCGACTACGACCAGTCGCTGCGCGACGAGCTCCAGGCAGCTGCCGACGAGGTCGGAGTGCAGCTGTGGCGTGGGCTGAGGCTCGGCGCCGGCGGCACTGACGCACTCCCCGCCCTACGAGCCGGTTTCCGCACGGTTTGCCTGGCGGCTTGCACCGATCTCAAGCTCCCGGCCAACTACCACTGGCCGACCGATGTGCCCGAGAACCTGAGCTGGCCAACGATCGGACATGCCTGTGCGGTCGTTGACGCCCTCATTAGGCGGATCGCGGGCTCGGGCGCCAGCGGGGCGGGGTAGCCCCTCAGCGCTACTGCGCGCCGTCGCCGCGCCGCGACTGCGGTGAGGGTTTGCGCTCGACCGGCACCGGAAGACCTTCGACGAGCTCGTCGACCGTCACGCCGAGGCCCTCGGCGAGGATCACCAGCGTCGTCAATCGCGGCTCGACGTGACCCTGCTCGATTTTCCCGATCTCCGTGCGATGGAGTTTGGTGTCGCCCGACAGGCGCTCCTGGGAGAACCCCGGGCTCTTGGCGGCGCGCAGGCGCCGCACGTTCTGCGCGAACCCCTCCAGATAGCTGGCGAGCTCCTTCTTGTAGGCCTCCATCGTGCTCATGACCACACCTTCTCGACTGCCAGAACAAAAAGCGACCGATGTCCATCTGCCAGATTGATAGCTGGCAGACGTCTATCCGTGTCCAGTGGTGGGGACTGCTTCATACGAACATATGTTCGCATAAAAGTGTCCTTGCGTGGGCCCGAATCGTGGAAAGTTCTCGCTCTCCTTGACCTCGGGTGGGCGGGCACGCGAAGATGCCGCGCACGGGCCCCCGCACCTGGTGGGCGTGAAGCCAAGAGGCGGGAGAGACCTAGATGACAACTGTCCGAGAGGCGACGTTCCAGCTGTTGCGCGGACACGGGATGACGACGATCTTCGGCAATCCCGGCTCGACCGAGCTGCCGATGCTCGGTCCGTTGCCCGAGGACTTTCGCTACGTGCTCGGACTCCAAGAGGCGGTCGCCGTGGGCATGGCCGACGGGTACGCCCAGGCGAGCGGCGGCGTTGGGCACGTCAACCTCCACACCGCGCCCGGGCTCGGCAACGGCGTCGGCGCGATCTTCGGGGCGCTCGCCAACAAGGCGCCGTTGCTCGTGACCGCCGGGCAGCAAGCCCGTTCGCTGATCTCGATGCAGGCCAACCTGACGAACCGTGACGCGGTCGAGGTGCCCAAGCCGTTCGTCAAGTGGAGCCATGAGCCGCCACGAGCGGCCGACGTGCCGTTCGCCATCGCCCAGGCGATCCATCATGCCTCGCTGCCGCCGGCCGGTCCGGCGTTCGTCTCGATACCCATGGACGACTGGAACGCCGAGATCGCGCCCATCGACTTCACCAGCCAGATCGCCCGGTCGGTTGTCGGTCGCTCGCAGGCCGCCCCTGAGCAGATCAGCGCTCTGGGCGAGCGGCTACGCACAGCGCAGCGGCCGGTGTTCGTCGCCGGCCCCGACATCGACGCTTCCGGGGGCTGGGATGCCGCGATTGAGCTGGCCGAGTCGCAGCGGCTTCCCGTCTGGGCCTCACCGCCCACTGGCGGTGGGCGGATCGGCTTCCCCGAGGATCACCCCGCCTTCCAGGGCATGCTCCCTCCGGCCGTGGGACCGCTCTCCCAGACGCTCGCGGGTCACGATCTCGTGCTCGTGGCCGGCTCCTCGATCTTCCCTTACTACCCCAACATCCCGGGCGAGCTCCTCCCGGAGGGAACGCAGCTGGTGGCGATCACCGCCGACCCCGATGAGGCAGCCCGCGCGCCGATGGGCGACGCGATCGTGGCCGACGTGGCGCTCACGCTGCGTGCGCTCCTGAACGAGCTGACCGGTCACGAGACGGACCGCGAGCAGCCGCCGGCGCGCATCGAGCTAGATGCGCCGGAGCCCGGCTCGGAGCTTTCGGGCGGCGAGGTTCACGCCACGCTCGCCGAGCTGTTCCCAGCCGATGGGATCGTGGTGCTCGAGTCACCGTCGAGCACGGTTGCGCTGCGCAACAAGCTGCGCATCTCGCGTCCCGGCTCCTACTACTTCAGCGCCGGTGGCGGTCTCGGCTTCGGGCTCTCGGCCTCCCTCGGTGTTCAGCTCGCCCAACCGCAGCGCCAGGTGGTGTGCGTGCTCGGGGAGGGTTCCGCGCAGTACGCGATCACGGCCTTCTGGACCGCCGCGGCATATGAGATCCCGGTCAAGTTCCTCGTCCTGCGCAACAACGAGTACTCGATCCTCAAGTGGTTTGCCTCGCTCGAGAACGTGACGGGCGCGCCGGCCCTGGACCTGCCCCGGCTCGACGTGGCGGCGACCGCGCAGAGCTACAACGTCCCCGGAGTCACCGTCTCCGACCGGGACGCGCTCCACGGGGCGCTGTCTGAGGCGCTTGCGACCGACGGGCCGAGGCTGGTGCAGGTCGACGTGGCCCCAGGGATGGCACTCGCTTGAGCTCTGCTGCCTCGCCGCGACTGCTCGAGCCGCGCAGCACCCGCATTGGGCAACCGCCAGGAGGGCCCACTCCCGATCGGGCTCCCGACAGCCTGGCCGCCGGCACACCCGAGCCACTGCGTGGCGAGCTCGTGTCGCTGCTCGGAGCGGATCGCGTGCTCAGCCGGGCGATCGACCTGATCGCCTACGCCTCCGACGCAAGCCCCTACCGGCGAATCCCGGCCGTGGTAGTGATGGCGCGCAACGCGCATGACGTCGGCAAGGTGCTCGATTACGCCCAGAGCCGCGGGCTGTCAGTCAACTTCCGCGGTGGCGGCACGAGCCTCGGCGGGCAGGCGCAGACCGACGGCATCATGATCGACGTGCGCCGCTGGTTCTCAGGCGTGAAGGTCGAAGCGGGTGGCGAGCGTGCGCGGCTGAAGTGCGGGACGCTGCTCGGGTTGGCCAACCGGCTGCTCGAGCGCCACGGCTTCAAGCTCGGGCCGGATCCGGCCAGCAAAGACATCGCGACGATCGGCGGGGTTATCGCCAACAACTCCGGCGGCATGCGCTGCGGGGTCAGCTGGGATCCCTACTCGACCGTGGAGTCGCTCACGCTCGTGCTTGCCTCGGGCACGGTCATCGACACAGCCGCGCCGGACGCCGAGGCGCAGTTTGCGGCGGCCGAGCCTGAGCTTGCCGCCGGGCTGCTGGTGCTGCGCCAGGAGCTGCTCGAGGATCGTGAGCTGGCAAAGCGTGTCCGGCGCAAGTACGAGATCAAGAACGTGACCGGCTACCGGCTGTGTGCGCTGCTCGACGGCGAGACGCCGCTGGAGATGTTCCGCCGGCTCGTGATCGGGTCGGAGGGCACGCTCGCCTTCATCGCCGAGGCGGTCATGCGCACGCGCCCCGAGCCTCCGCTCACGACGCTGGCGTGGGCCCACTTCCCGAGCATCGATGCGGCCGCCGAGGCCGTGCCGGCGCTCGTGCAAAGCGGCGCCCGCGCGACCGAGTTGATGGTCGCACCGGCCTTGATCGCGGCGTCCTGGAGCCTGCCCGACACTCCCGAGCACTGGCGCGAGCTGCCGCCTGAGTCGGCCTCCCTGATCGTCGAGCTGGCGGGCGACGACGACGCCCAGCTCGACACCCTCGAGGCCGCCGCGATAGACGTGCTCGGTGCTCACGAGTTGATCGCTCCGGCCCGCTTCACGCGTGATCACACTGAGATAGAGCTGGCATGGAGGGTGCGCGAGGGGTTGTTCGGCCTCGTGGGACGTCTGCGTGCGCCGGGCAGCGCCTTGATCATCGAGGACGTTTGCGTGCGACCCGAGCGGATCGCCGAGTGCGCCCGTGACCTGCAGGAGATGCTGGGCAAGCACGGCTTCCTCGTCGGCGTTGCGGGACACGCCTCGGCCGGGAACCTGCACTTCCAGCTCACCCCCGACTTCTCGAAGCCCGAGGACATCGAGCGCTACGAGGCCTTCATGGGCGACCTCGTCGAGCTGATCGTCGACAAGTACGACGGCTCGCTCAAGTCGGAGCACGGCACCGGCGTCAACATGGCTCCCTTCGTGGAACGCGAGTGGGGGGCCAAGGCCACCGCCATGATGTGGCGCGTCAAGGAGCTGGCCGACCCCGGCGGCGTGCTCAACCCGGGCGTGGTGCTCAACCACGACCCCGAGATCCACCTCAAGCACCTCAAGTCCCAGCCCGAGATCGAGCAGAGCGCGACTCACTGCGTCGAGTGTGGGTTCTGCGAGCCGGTGTGCCCGAGCCGTAACGTCACGACCACCCCGCGCCAGCGGATCGTGATCAGGCGCGAGATGGCCCGCCAACCCGCCGGTTCGCCCGTATACGACGCGCTCCTGCGCGACTACGAGCACGACGCCGTGCAGACCTGCGCAGCCGACGGGAGCTGTCTCGGCGCATGCCCCGTGGCGATCGATACGGGCGAGCTGATGAAGGACTTCCGCCGCCGCGAGCGCGGGGAGCGCGAGGAAGCCGTGGCGCTGGCGCTGGCCAAGCGCTATGGCGGGGTCGAGCGGGCCGTACGTGGTGGGCTGCGCGGCGCAAGCATGGGGGAGGGTCTGGGTGCTCGGCGGCTCCTGCGTCAGATCCCCGCCGCGATCAGACAGCGCGTCAGCAGCGAGCTCGTGCCGACGCTGCCTGCGAAGCTGCCCCCGCCGGCACCTGCGCACCTACCTGCGAGCACGCGGTCAGGGGCCGCCGCCGTCTACCTGCCGTCGTGCCTGAACCGCATGCTCGGCAGCACAGCCGACGGCGAGCTCTCACTGCCGGCGGCGCTGCTCACGATCTCCCAGCGCGCCGGCCTGCCGCTGTGGATCCCGCCGGATGTCGCCGGGCACTGCTGCGCCACGCCGTGGAGCTCGAAGGGCTACCGCCGTGGCCAGGAGCACATGGCGGCGAGGACCGCGGCTGCCCTGTGGCGCTGGAGCGAAGAGGGCCAACTGCCGGTGGTGATCGATGCCAGCTCGTGTGCACAGGGGCTGATCGAGGACATCGCCCCGTGCCTGGAGGACCCGGAGCGGGAGCGTTTCGCGCAGATCGAGATCCTCGACTCGATCTCCTGGGTGCACGACCGACTGCTGGCGAGACTGTCGGTGAACCGCCGCGTGCCCACCGTCGCCGTTCACCCCACCTGCGCGGCGGGGCGCCTGGGCCTGGCCGGCAAGCTCGAGCGCATTGCCGGAGCGCTGGCCGAGGAGGTGCTCGTTCCCGCCGGCAGCACCTGCTGCGGCATGGCCGGCGACCGCGGCTTGCTGCACCCCGAGCTGCCGGCCTCCGCCCTGCGTGACGCCGCGGCCGATCTGGCCGAGCACCAAGTTGCCGAGCACATCTGCAGCAACCGCACGTGCGAGATCGCCCTGCAGCAGGTCACCGGGAAGCCATATGCATCGTTCGTGCTGCTGGCCGAGCGGCTAACCCGCCCGTGAGACAGAGCGGTGCGGGCGCGGCGCGAGCGGCCGCGGGCAAGGCACCGCGGCACGGGCGCTCGAATGTGTTCCGTCGAGGAACGAGACGGCGGCGGTGAAGGGCCAGCCGCCAGGCGGACAGCTGCGGGGCAGGCGTACGCCGCGGGGACGGTAGGCGACGCTGCGGCCGTGCTGGCGGCGGAAGTAGATGAGATGTTCGGGCCCGAGCGCGGCGTGCAACTGCACGACCGATACATCGGGCGCTTCGGGCAGGCTCGGGATCAGCGGGGATTCGATTGCCACGCTGCCGCCGAACGGAGCGTGGGCTTCGAGCAGTAGCGCGGGGAGCGCCAGCCGGGCCACGATCGGGCTCGAGCCCTCGGCGTAGAACGTCAAGGCAAACCGTTCGTTGGTGGTCGGGGCGCGCTCGACGGCGAGCGTGGCGCTCTCGCGGACCACCGCCTGTCCCACCGGGATCTCCACCGTCGCGCCACCGGTGCCCATGCGCGCATCCGACGGGCAGCCTGCGGGACCCTGCGCCTGGAGTGTCTGCGGGGTGCACGCGTCGAGCCCGAGGCCGCTCACCACGAGGCCCACATCTCCCGGATAGCGCAGCGCGAGGCCCGTCAGTGGTGAGGGGACACCCCCATGGGGGGACGTGATCGAGAGGTCGAAGCCGATCGTGGTCTGACGATCGAGCAGGTTGGGTCGCAGGCTTGCACGTAGGTGCAGGGTCTGGGAGGCCTGCGCGGTGGCGGCGAGCATCCCGAGCGCGAGGACGCAGGTGATGGCCATACACACTCGCTTCATCTCGCTTGGCCTCCCCGCCGCTTGCTCAGTAGGACAACGTGCCGGTGGTCTGGATGGTCATGTTGTAGGTGTTGCGGTTCAGCACGCCGTAGAAGCCTCCATGACCATGCGCATGCACATAGCGTCCCGTCCCGCCCGTGGCCACGAGCGAGCCGCCGAAGCTCTGGTAGAGCCCTGAGCCGTGCACGGCCGCGAGGGCACGACCGTTGATCGATCCGCCGTGCACGTAGATCGTGAACACGGCCTTGAACGTGGCGGTGATGTTGCAGTTGGCGCGCATGCTCCCCGGCAACGTGCCGCCCGCCGATCCTTCCTCGTAGAGCCAGGAACCCTGGCTGCGTTCTTCGTTGTAGTTGAGGTGAGCTGTGTCGGCTGTGCGCACCGTCCCGGCGATGTGGGCGAGCGAGATCAAATGGGCGCTCGCCGCTGGAGTGGCCCAGGCGCTCAGGAGCGAGGCGCACACGACCGCCACGGTCGCAAAGCTCGCGCCGACGCGTCGTCCCCCGAATGATTTGCCAATGACCCTCGACATTGCATACCCGCCCAGCCCGCAGATGCGTTCGGGCCGATGATACCCGCCGCCGCTGTGCGCTTCGCCGGTTTGCCTCGGGCCCTCGATCTGGGTGGCGTAGGACGATCATCGCCCGCCGAAGCGCCGCCTGCGCACGCTGAACTCGCTCAACGCCAACTCGAGGTCGGCGCGGCTGAAATCCGGCCACAGCTTCTCGCTGAACACCAGCTCGGAGTAGGCCGACTGCCACAACAGGAAGTTCGACAGTCGTCGCTCGCCGCCGGTGCGGATGATCAGGTCCGGATCGCGCATCTCAGGTGCGTAGAGAGCACTGCGGAACTCCTCCTCGGTGTTGCCCTGCATACGCCTCGTCGCATCCACGATCTCGGCGCGTCCGCCGTAGTTGAAGGCCACGAACAACGTGATGAGACCGTTCTCCGCCGTCAGCGCTTCCGCCGCCTCGATCTCCTCGAGCAGCTCTTCCTCGACTCCACTCCGGCGGCCTATGAAGCGCATGCGCACACCGTGGCGGTTGAGCTCGGGCGCCTCGCGGGCGATTCTCCTGGCGAGCATCGAGATCAGACCCTGGACCTCCTCGGGCGGCCTCGACCAGTTCTCCGTCGAGAAGGAGTACACGGTCAGTTGCTCGACGCCAAGCTCGACAGCGTCGCGCAGCCGTGACTTGAGCGTGTCGGCGCCCGCATCGTGGCCGGCGTTCACGGACAGTCGTCGTGCTCGTGCCCAACGGCCGTTGCCGTCGGTGATGATCGCCACATACCGTGCGCATCCCGCCAACGGCCCATCCGTCGGCCCAGCTGTGCTCATCGCTCGAGCAGCCTCTTGGTTGACGCAGGTGTGCGTCCGAGCGAGCTGAGACGCTTGCCCACCCGCCACGCGTGCATCACGGCTAGCGTGGGGCCGATCAGCGGCTGCAGGTGCCTGGCTGTGCGTTCGGCGGCCGGGCGCGCAAAGCTGCCGCTGGCGCCAGGAGCCGAGGTGTAATAGGCCACGATCCCCACGATCGTCATGACGTGATGCGGCCCGTTCGGCAGCCGCCGCGCCAGCTCGACCGCATCGCGCATGACGCGGGTGATGCGACGCTGTAGCACCTCGCGGTTCTCATAGAGGCCGACGAAGCCAAGACGTCCCGCGGCGGTGTCGCTGTCGTAGTCGATCAGGCTGTCGAGCACCGTTGGCAGGGCCGAGATCGACAAGTACGCGCGATCGATCTGCAGGGCCTGGGAATAGGTAGTGCGGTGGTCGGCTGCCGCGGCGATCAGCGCGTGTACGTTCAGCACCGAGGAGGCGGAGCCGGCGAGGAACTCACGCCACTCGAGCGTGGTCCCAGCCGCATGCGCGGTAGCCCAACGCTCGAGGCGGCCCTGACCGAGCAACGGCATCGCGTGGATGCCCAGCTGCGCCTCGCTGCTCCTCCTGGCGCCGCGGCGAAGAACGTCGGCGAGCTTGGCGATCCCGGGCAGCTCTGCGAGGGCTAAGCGCACTGTGGCGACCAGCTCGTCCATGTAGCCGCTCGCGTCGCAGCGGGGGTGATGACGGTAGTAGTCGCCGGCCCGTCGCAGCGAGGGCGAGACGGCGTCGATGAACGCGCCGAACAGGCATCTACCGTCCTCGGGCTCGTGGAGCGAGGGCGCCTCGGTGAGGCCGTCGAGGTAGTCGTAGAGAACCTCAAGTGCGATGATCGCCTTGACCACCTGCCTTCGTTGCCGGCGGGGAACGAGCGTCGCAAGTGTCGCTGCCACCTCTGCGTTGAAGCCCTCCTCGGCGAGCTTCTCGACTGCGAGCGCGCGCAGCATCGGGTCTGAGATGGCGCTCGCGCGGGCGCGCCAGTGACTCAACTGCTCGCGGGCGAGCGGCGCGACACTCGACCAATAGCGTGTGTTGGCCACAGCGAGTGCAATACCGGCCTGCGCTGAGAGCCGCGCGTCGAGCATTGCGGGCTCACGTGTCGGGTTCGATATGCGCACCGCCCAGGGGCGGGGAAGTGGCGTTGCGGAGAGCGTCGGCTGCCTACTCATCGAGGGCGAGCGTGGGGGAGACTCGCGATGCCGACCAGCCGGGCACGGCGGCAAGGAGCAGCACCACCACGATTACGATCGCCAGGATCTCGAGCGGACGGCCACTCGCACCGAGGCTCGCGACGGGAAAGCCCGTGACGTGCTTGAGATAGCCATCGATGATCGCCTGACCGTAGATCCCGGCCACGACTCCTGCGAACGAGCCCGCACCGAGCATCAGCGTGGCTTCGATCATCAGGATCCGCCGCAGTCGGGGAGCGCGCACGCCGGCGAGTCGCAGGCCCGCGAACGCGGTCCGTCGCTGCAAGATGCTGGACACGAGCGCCGCGGTCATGGCCAGGATCGCGGCGATCACCAGCAGTGTCGAGATCTCCCCGAGACGGCCGAGGCCGTCGCTGGTCAGTTGGTCGATGCGCATTTCGCGTGTCGTCGCGCTCGTCGCCTCCAGCCCGCTTCCCCCCCGATTGAGGATGCTCGCGATAGCGGCCCGAGTGCCGGGCACGCTCGTGCCCGGGCGCAGCTGCACGCCTAGGGCCGTCGGGGCGCTCGTCATCCACAGGCGCTTGTAGTCGGCAGTCCCTATGAAGATCACGCCCGGGCTCCAGGCGAGGTTGGTGGTTGTTGCGGCGAGCCGGAGGTGGGCCTCGCCGCTGGGCGTCGGCAGCGAGAGGAACTGACCGACCTTGACGTGGTGCTGTTCTGCGATCTGCTGGGAGACGGCGATCCAACCGCCTTCGCCGAGCCTACGGACCGTCTCGGTCCAGCTTCCGCCGATCGTCTGGCTGCGCAGCACGCTCGTGTTCGCTCCTGGCGGCCGCGCGATAACCCAGACTCGGCGGTTGCCAAGTTCGAGGAATCCCCCTTGGAAGCTTTGAACGGCACCGACGCCTGGCAGCCCCACGATCTGCTGCGGGTAGTGCCCCGGGCTGAACGTGACCGTGGCCTGGTTGTCTTCCGGGTTGGCAACCCACAGCTGCGCGTCCGACGCGTAGCTGTGTGCGAAGCCGTCGATACCACGTAGCAGGTCATCTCGAGAGCCACCCAGCGCGATGCCGCCGAAGATAGCGACGGCACCGGTCGCCGCCAGCGCGAGCGAGCGCAGGGTGGCGGACTTCAACGAGGTCAGGGCCACCTGCAGCGTGGTCAGCCGCTGGTAGTGCGCTGATAGCAGAGTGCCTGCCCGCAAGATAGCCGCGAATGCGAGCGGCACCGCGAATACCGTTGCCAGTGCCAGGACTCCACTTGCGACCAGCGCGAGTGTTGGTCGTAGCGCGAACAGCACGCTCGCCAGCAGCAGGAGTGCGATGGCACCCGCCCCGAGACGGGTCTGCATGTGCCCGCTCAGAGTGTTTCCAGGCGAGCCGTCTTCGAAGTACACCGCGTCCATGGCCCGTCCTCGTCGCATGTCGAGCAGGGGCACTGCCGAGGCCAGGAAGGTGGCGAGCACTCCGCCGATCAGCGAGAACAGCAGCGGCTGCACGCCGACGATCGTGTTGGTCCCCAGCGTGAACGCCTCCGCCAGGTAGCCGGAGGACTGGTGGAAGACTCCCAGCGCCAGGCCATAGCCGGCCAGCAGACCCACCAGCGCGGCTGCGATCCCGAGGCAGAGGGCTTGGAAGGCCACGATCTGGACGATCGCCAACCGCTTGGTGCCGATCAGGCGCAGCTCGGCGATCGCCTGCCTGCGCTCGGGGACGGTGAGGAGCATCGCGTTGAAAGCGAACAGGAAGCCGAGCAGCGCGCTGATCGCGGCGAAGAAGCCGCTCGCCTGGTCACTGGGTTTGAGGGCCTGGTCGAGCAGCGCGACGTCGGCGTTGGCAGGGGTGACCGCCAGGCGCCCCGCGGCCAGCCGTAAGAGAGCGGCGCGCACCGATGGCTCTCTGCCCGGGCGCGTCTTGATCAGGATGCGTGTGAGGCGCCGTTGCAGCGAGGCGAAGCGCTGAAGGCGTTCGAGCGGCATGATCGCCATGCGTGCTTGTGAGAGCGCCCCAGCCGCTTCCTGGCCCAACACGGCAGCGACTTTCAGGTGAAACATCCTGCCGCCGAGCTCCAGCGAGACGTTTGGCGTGGAGGTGCTGGCGGAGAGTTCTTTGGCGGCGGTCTTGCTGAGAGCGATCGCGCCGGGCGTGAACGTGGCGATCGGGAGTGTGTGCGCCAGCCCGTTCAGCAATCCGAAACTGAGGTTGGTTCCGGCGACGTTGATCGTGAGGCGACGGCCGTAGGGGCCTGTGATCGTCGCGGTCTGTTCGAGCAGCGGGGCGTCCTGGCTGACGCCGGGGATGTGCTTGACGCGCTTGACTAGGTCCTGATCGAGTCCTCCCGTGTCACGGGCGCGGAGCTGCAGGCTGGCCGGACCGGCTACCGCCTGCACGACTTCCCGCGCGGAGCCCGCGATGCTGCCGTTGGTGATCATCGCCGCGAACACCAGGGCTACGCCGCTCGCGACGCCCAGCCCGGCCAACATCTCCTGGAGTCCGTGGACGCGCAGCCTTCGTCGGTAAAGGTAGAGGAGTGCGTATGGGCGCAGCAGACCCCTCGCTTCGAGAGGCCCGGAGCGCGATGGTTGGCTCACGGCTGCGAGGTCGGAGAGCGCGGATCGCCCGCTAGCCGATCGTCTCCGCCATGGTCGGAGCGCTCCTCGACCAAGCGTCCGTCGCGGAGCGTGCAGCGGCGGTCGGCGATAGCCGCGGCCTCTGCATCGTGGGTCACAAGTACCACGGCCGCGCGCCGCTCGTGGGCGATCGAGCGCAGCAGCTCAACGATGGCTTCACTGCCGGCGCTGTCGAGGTTGCCGGTGGGCTCGTCGGCCAGGATCAGACGGGGATCGCCCGCCAACGCACGGGCGATCGCTACGCGCTGGCGCTCGCCGCCGGAAAGTTCGTCGGGGGTGTGCTCGAAGCGATCGCCGAGCCCCACCCGTTCCAGCCAAGGCGATGCACGCGATTGGGCCTCGCGCATCGGCACGCCGCCGAGCAGGAGCTTGATCGAGGCGTTCTCGATCGCCGAGACGCGTGGCATCAAATGGAAGTTCTGGTAGACGAAGCCCACGTCTCGCAGCAGGAAGTCACAGGCCGCGTTCTCGCTCAGCGACGCCAGGTCCAGCCCGTCGTAGTGAACTGTTCCCGCATCCGGCTTGAGCAGCGCGGCGATCAGCAGCAGCAGCGTGGTCTTACCCGAGCCGCTTGGTCCGAGCAGAGCCACCATTTCGCCGGGTTCGACTGTCAGGTCCACGCCGCTGACCGCACGCACCTCCTCGCCGGCTCCTCGGTAGTGCTTGACCACCCGGTTAAGTTCGATCACTCCTGTGCCTAGCCCTTGGCGGGGAATCTAAGCGTGCAGCCACGCCCTGGCCGCATCAGGCCGAGCGGCGCAGAGCAACAACCGGCGCAAGCCCGCGACGCGGCCCTCCGTGCAACTCGCCTTCGCTCAAATTCAGCGCGCGGGTGCCGGACAGACCGGCCGCTTCCCCGGTGGTCGTCACGACCGCCATGCCGTCGTCGG
Source organism: Solirubrobacteraceae bacterium (assembly GCA_036264155.1). Classification (GTDB taxonomy): domain Bacteria; phylum Actinomycetota; class Thermoleophilia; order Solirubrobacterales; family Solirubrobacteraceae; genus Palsa-744. The sequence continues at coordinate 4,353 of DATARM010000174.1, read as the reverse complement.
CGAGGGAGCGCAGCAGCGCGAGGACCTCATCCCGCACGAGCAGATCCACGCCGATCGTGGGCTCGTCGATCATGAGCACGCTGGGCTGAAGCGAGAGCGCGCGGGCGATGGCGACACGGACGCACTCCTCGCAGTCGAGTTCGCCGGGCCGGCGCGTCGCGCAGGCCTCTGAGCCGGTTCGTTCCAGAGCTGTGCGAGCACGGCTGGCCGCCAGCGAAGGCGCGACACCGCGGGCGAGTTGCCCGACGGTGAGCTGGTCGAGCACCACGCGTCCTTCGCTCGAGCGGAACGTCTTGCGGCAGTAAGCGATCTCGCTGCCGAGTACCTCGCAGCGTCGGTCGCACAGGTCCCTACCGCGGAAGCGCACCTCGCCTGCGTCGGGCGCTTCGATCCCGGCCGCCACACGCAGCAGGGTCGAGCGACCGGAGCGCCGCAGGCCCCAGATGGCGACCATCTCGCCGCCTTCGATCTCGAGCGAGATGTCGCGTAGCACTCGCAGGCTGCAGGGACCGCGACCGTAGGACTTCTCCACGTGCTCCAGCGAGAGCAGGCTCATCGCGATTGTGTCCGACTCGCCAGGGCCTTGAACTCGCGACGGGCGTACTCCACCCACGGGAGCTTGGCTTCCATCGAAAGGCGGCTCTCCTCGGAGACCAGGCGCGACGCGAGCCCGGCAATCGCATCGGGCGGAGTGTCGCCGTCGGTTGGGTGTAGTGGCGCGCCGCCGGCCTCCTCGAGGCAGGCCTGCCCGTAGCGCTCGATGATCTCGAGGGCCATCTCCGGTTCCTGGGCGAAGACCGCCAGCTGCCGGGCAAACAGGCGCGAGCGACGGAGGTCCTCCTGAATCTGCTCGGTCAGGCGGTCCTGGTAGCTGCGCACACCTTGCTCGGTGGCGCGATAACGCGGCTTTGGCTGGCGTCCGGCGCGCGTTCCCGGGATCTCTTCGATCATGCCCCTGCGCTGGAGGGTGTCGAGCGCCGTGTACACGTAGGAGATGCCACTGAGATGCAGCATCCCGGCGTAAGCGTGTTCGAAGCGGTGCGCCAGCTCATAGCCATAGCTGGGACGCTCGATCACGAGCCCCAGCAGCGCCCAGTGGACGGCCGACTGCATTGGGGCGGCCGCCTTCTTGGGGGCGGCTGGCATGGCTGCGCGTGCTTCCATAGCCCCGCAAACCCTAGTAACTATTTGAAGGTTGAGAAAGCGACGTTTCTCACTTCTCTGCAGACAGTCAGGACATAGAACATTCCAGCGTCTGCCTTATCAACGGTGCCGCTGAGCTGCATCATTCTGTCTGTGCAAAACGAAACCGACACACCGGGCGCGACGCTCGGCAATGGCGAGCTAGAGGGATACCGCGATGGACGCCTTGCCGGGGGGGTGGGCGAGCGCGTCGAGAGCGGCCATTCCAATGGGGTCTCCGCACCCGTGCAGCGTGTCGAGGACGGGAAGATCGTGATCGAGCTGTCTTCGGCCCAGGTTGACCGGGTTGTCCGTGGGGCTGCCGATGGCGGCAACATCTCGGTGCTGCTCTCAGGGCTGAAGGATGTGCGTGAGGTGCTGGCGCGTGAGCCGGCACAACTCGAGGACAGCCGTCTCTCACGCTCGCTGCTTGCAGGCCTGCTGATGCTCGCGTCGTTTCCCACGGACGGGAGCTATCTCGGTAACGCGGAGATAGCGCGCATGCTCGACATGAACCCGAGCACCACCCACCGCTACGTCTCGACGCTTGTCGCCGTCGGCCTGCTCGAGCGTGACCCCTCGACCCGTCGCTACAGGCTCGTCTGATGGGCTCCTTCGAGGAGATGGCTGCGTCTGCGTTCGAGACGCTGGGAGCCGGCCGCGAGGCCTCCGACCCCTACTACGTCGTGGTCCGTAACCGGGACGAGCTGGAGCGCATGTGCGACGACATCGCCGAGGAGCGCGACGTGCCGATCGTTGGCCTGGCGCTGCGCAGCTACTCGAGTGAGCCGGTGCTGCGGGCGAGCGATATTCGTAGCGTAGTTGGAGCCGGAGCGCGCATCTACCTGGTTACGAGCGACGAGTTGCTCGATGGCCTGCGCGAGATGCTCGGCTCGCGTCTGCACCTCTGGCCGGGAGCGGTACGCGTGTGGTGGCCGGGCGCCTCGGCGGCCGACGAGCCGGCCGACCACCCGGTCGTCCTCGGGCTGGAGGACGAGGACTACCGCGTCACGCTCAACGAGTTCGCCGAGGAGTTCGAGCTCTCGCGCCCGCGTGTGCGAGCACGTATCCGCATGATCGAAGACTCGCGTGCTTATCTCGAGCGTGAGCTCACGAGTGCCCGCAAGCAGAATCACAAAGTCCAAGAGCGTCTGCGCGATGCCCAGATCGACTGCCACGAGCTGCGCACGCGTGCCGAGCGAGCCGAGGTGAGCCTCGAGCGGGCGCGCCCCAATCGGCCTGCTGAGTCCTGAGTAGGGGCCTCAGAGCCTCAGCCGCCGCTGTATGAGGAGGGGGCGGGGGGGTCGTCGCGCACGCCGTCGATCAGCGCCAACAGCTGGCTGGCGCTCGTCCCGCCGAGCACGCGCAGCCGGTGCATGCGGTACGGGTCATCGCCTGGGTGCGCCCAGCCGGGGATCACGGTCGTAGAGCCCTCATAGCCGGCGCCCGCAACTGCGGCAACGACCGTCGCGTCGTAGTGCCCGGAGGGGTAGCAGAACCAGTTCACCGGCACGTGGTAGCGGCGCTGCACCACTTCCCGGGCCACCGCCACCTGGTAGTGCAACTGCTGAGCGTCGAGGGTGATCAGGTCGGCGTGGCTGAACCCCTGAGTGTCGAGCTCCCAGCCTGCCGCCAGGAGCCCCTGCACCTGGCCGGCGCCAAAGCCACCCTGCGAGGGCGGCAGGCCGCTGAGCTGGATGTTCTCCACACCGACCCAGCCCAGCCTGCGGAGCACGGGAAGCGCTTGCGTGTATTGAGACTGATAGCCGTTGTCGAAGCTGAGCACGATCGGTTTGCCGGCTCCCAGCGGCGTCCCGTGCTTCCAGTAGGCCTCGACCTCGTCGAGCGTCACCGCATGCCATCCCGCCTGCTTCAGCGCCTGCATCTGCTCGGCGAACTCCTTCGGCGCGACGTAGAGACCTGGAAACGGCGCCCCTGGCGGCGGTTCGGCGATCACGTGATACATGAGTATCGGCACTGGCTCGGTGCCGGGCGGTCCCGTGCGCTGCCGCGATTGGGGCGCTGAGCTCGACCCGTGGCGTTTGCCCTGACGAGGGGCTTTCGGGTGCGAGGTGGCTTCGCGTACAGAGCCGCCGGAGGAGCTGCCGCCGGCGAGCGTCAGAGCCACGACGAGGAGTGCGCCGATCGCCACCACGAGCAGCGAGGCCGCAGCCAGGCGGCGCCTACGGAGAGCCCGCCGGCGCTCCTCGCGGCGAGCGAGTCGCGCTTCGCTGTTCACGCCGCCTGAGTCCACATCGAGCGCAGGATACCCAGCTCGTAGAGGTCGAACGCCCCCACTTGATGAGACTGAATCTCATTTCATGGTAGGCTCGCCCGCGCCGTGCAGATCGCAACTCATCGCCGCTCCTCGATCACCGTCCTTGCGCTGGCAGTGGCGTTGGTGCTCGCCGGCTGCAATCGCTCCGGGCCGGCCCCGGGCGCTGGATCGGCCGGCGCTCACGCCACGATCGATGTGGTTGCCGCGGAGAACTTCTGGGGAAGCATCGCCGCCCAGCTCGGTGGCGAACGCGTGAGCGTGCGCAGCATCATCACCAACCCCGCAACGGACCCGCACAGCTACCAGCCGAGCGCGCAGGACGCCCGGACGATGGCCGCTGCGGAGATGGCGATCGTCAACGGCGTCGGCTATGACGATTGGGCGCAGCAGCTGCTTGCGGCCAGTCCCGTTGCCTCCCGCGTCGTATTGAACGTCGGACGGCTCCTGGGCCTGCCCACGGGAGCCAACCCGCACCGCTGGTACTTCCCGGCCGACGTTCTCGCGGTCGCCCACCGGATATCCGCCGACTACGAGCGCCTCGACCCCTCGGCGGCCGCCTATTTCCTCCGGCGCGAGCACACCTTCGAAACCGTCTCCTTGGCGCGCTATGACGCGCTCAGGAGCGAGATCCGCGCGCGTTACGCAGGCGTTGCTGTCGGCTACAGCGAGAGCATCTTCCAGGGGCTCGGTGAAGACCTGGGGTTGCGACTGCTCACCCCCTACGGCTTCGTCAAGGCGATCGCCGAGGGCACAGATGTGACGGCCGAAGAGAAGGAGACCGTCGATGCGCAGGCGCGCCGGCACTCGATCAAGGTCTGGGTCTACAACTCTCAGAACGTCACGCCGGACGTGCAGCGCGTAAATCAGATCGTTCGCGAACAGCGGATTCCGAT
>DATARM010000100.1:0-4159 GCA_036264155.1 Solirubrobacteraceae bacterium | reverse complement strand
GGCGGCTAGCGACCGAGCCTGACCCAGTCGGTGAATTCGGCCCAGGTCGCCGAGGCGCGGAAGCTGCCCTCGGCGAGGGCGTGGCGGGCCGAGCGCGCCCAGCGCGGTTCGAAGGCCGTGAGCCGGGCGACGGCCCAGGCGCCGCAGGCGAGGGCGAGCACGGCGGCGACCACGGCGATCACGAGCGCGGGCGTGGAGATGGTGCTCGAGTGGCTTGCGTGGACGGTGAGCGTGTGGTGCATCGTCAGGGGAATGCTAGTGCGAGTCCGGCGGTGAAAGCGACAGGTCGCCGAGCGCAACGAGTGCGTCGGCGAGCACACGCTCGGGCGCCTGCTCCCCGTCGAGAACGCGAATGCGTTGTGGCTCTGCGCGCGCCAGCTCCTCGTAGGCGGCGGCGATGGCGGTGTAGAAGTGCTCGTCCTCGGACTCCATGCGGTCGATCTCCTCGGCACGCCCGTGCCGCCGGCGGCGCCCCTCGGCGGGCTCGATGCGCAGGAGCAGGGTGCGGTCGGGGACGATCGATCCGGTGGCGAAGCGGTTGATGGCGCGCACGGGCTCCACGCCCAGACCCCGCCCGCCGCCCTGGTAGGCGAGCGAGGAGTCGACGAACCTGTCGAGCAGCACGATCGCGTCTTCCGCCAGCAATGGCCCGATGCGCTCCTCGATCAGCTGTGCGCGGGCGGCGGCGTAGAGCAGCGCCTCGGCCCGTGGCACGAAGGCGAGCGCTCGGTCCTTGACCAGGGCGCGAATCCGCTCTGCGGCCTCGACGCCACCGGGCTCGCGCAGCAGCTCGATACGGCGCTCGGGCGAGCGCGTCATGAGCTCGTGTGCGAGGGCGGCGGCGAGGGTGGTCTTGCCGGCGCCGTCGATGCCCTCGATGGTGATCAGACAGCCGCGCCCCACGGCGGGGACAGTAGCGCTCGAGTGGTATGTACTTCCACACCGGCCATGTCGCAGCCTTTGCACGCCACTGAGGAGATCGCAGTCCAGGAGCAGTTGCTCGCGGGCATCGACGCCCATCCCCACGCCCGTGCGGTGCTGCTCCCGGTGCTGGGCGGTGGTGGCAGCCCCAACCACGCCTACCTGTTCCATGGCCCGGCGGGCACGGGCAAGCGGGCAATTGCGCGGGCTTTTGCGGCGGCTGTGTTGCAGGAGGGGGCGCGCACGCCGGACACGGTCGCTGAGCGGGTGGCGCGGGACAGCCACCCGGACCTGACGTGGGTGCGCCCTTCGGGAGCGGCTGAAGTGCTGGTGAGCGACATCGAGGAGCCGGTGGTGGCGGCGGCGACGCGGACGCCGTTCGAGTCGGCGCGCAGGGTGTTCGTGATCGAGGCGGTGGACACGATGAACGACCAGGCTGCCAACCGGATGCTGAAGACGCTGGAGGAGCCGCCGCCGTTTGCGCACATGCTGCTGCTGAGCGACCGCAGGGAGGACGTGCTGGCCACGATCGTCTCGCGCTGCCAGCAGGTTCGCTTCGACCCCCTGCCGGCACCGAAGATGGCCGACCGCATACAGGCTCAGGAGGGTGTGTCGGGCGAGCAGGCGCTGGCGTGCGCGCGCCTGGCGCTGGGCGATGCCAACCAGGCGGCGCGGTTGGCGAGCGCGGAGGGGGCGAAGCTCCGCTCGGGCGCAGAGGCTTTCGTGCGGGCGGCACTCGAGGGCTCGACGGAGTCCCGTCCGTGGCTGGGCCTGCTGGCTGAGGCGAAGGCGGCGGGGGCACGAGCGGTTGAGGTGGCCCAGGAGCGGATTGCGGGCGAGCTGGAGTTCGTGGCGAGCAAGGAACGAAAGAAATACGAGCGCGAAGCGATGGAGGCCCAGCGCAGGGGGGAGCGCAGGGTGCGCACGCAGACGCTCGACCTCGCGTTGCGCTTGTGTGAGCTGTGGCTGAGGGACGTGATGTGCGTGTGCGAAGGAGCGGCGGAGCTCATCTACGCGGTGGACAGGCGGGCAGAGCTCGAGCACGATGCGGCCGAGCGCGACGGATCTGCGCTGCGCGAGGGCATAGAGCTGGTGGCGCAGACGCGCATGAGCCTGTCTTTGAACGTGTCTGAGGAGCTCGGGCTGGAGGCGCTCGCCTACCGCCTGCAGGCGCTGCTCGCTTAAGCGCCGATGGGCCCGAGGTTGGGCTGCAGGGCGAAGGTGTCGAAGGCCATGAACTGGGAGAAGAGCCGGTTCTCAGGGCCGTGGAAGTCGGCTGAGCCGGTGGTGAGGAGCCCGAGCTCATCGCAGCGGGCGGCCACGAGACGCGTCTGGTCCTCGGTGTGGGTGATGTAGAAGGCCTCCACGCCGTCGATGCCGAGAGCCTTGAAGCGGTCGATGCTGGCGAGGACTTCGTCGGGGCTCTCGATGTCCCAGAAGGGGTGAGCCCAGATGGCGAGGCCACCGGCGTCGTGGATGGCCTCGACGGCCTCGGCGATGGTGGGCGTCTGGCGCAGGCGGAAGGCTGGCTTGCCCTCGATCAGGTAGCCGCGGATCAGCGAGCCGATGTCGTCGATGCCTTCGTCGGACAGCCGCGAGGCGTTGGCGGGGGCAGACAGGACGGCTTCGGCGAGGTGGGGGCGGCCGATGGGTTTGCCGGCTGCGATGCGGCCGTCGATCTGCTCACGGTCGAGCTCGAAGCCGACCTCTTCGAGGCCGGCGGCCATGCGCAGCGTGCGCTGCTCGCGGTCGGCGAGGAACTTGGCCAGCCGCTCACTCAGCACCTCGCCGGCGTGGTCGATCTCATAGCCGAGGATGTGCAGTTCGCGGGGCACAGCGGACCCCTCGTCGACGGCGGAGATCTCGACGGCGGGAACGATGCGCACGCCGAGGCGCTCGCCGGCGGCGATGGCCTCGGACACGCCGCTGACGGTGTCGTGATCGGACAGGGCTAGCAGCTCCACGCCGGCCTGGGCGGCGCGCTCGACGACCTCTGAGGCGGACAGGGCACCGTCGGAGTGGGTGGAGTGCGACTGCAGGTCGAAGCAGGTTGTTGTCATCCCGCTGAGCGTATGCGATCGCCTAGATGGTTGTACTTCAGCGGCTGGCGTGCTCGTGGCCGATGGCACCGCCGGGGAGGCGGGTGCGCTCGGCAATGCGCTGGCCGATGGCCACACGCAGCCGGCGCACGGCAGCGTGATAGCGGCGCGCCTTCTCATACAGGGTGGGGTCGTGCTGGTGGTGGTCGACATCCAGCATGTCGCAGGCTGCATCGGTCTCGCGGGCGCGCCGACGGGCGTCCAGCCACAGCAGCTCGAGGTAGGCCAGGGCGGCGCCGAGCTGGTCCTCGGGTATGGCCTCGGGCGTCTCCAGCTGGCGCAGGACGGGTATGACCTCATAGATCAGCCAGCGCTGCTCGCAGTGGGCGCGCAGCAGCAGGCAGATGTCCTGGGGGTCTGAAGTGTGGGGGTGTTCGCTCATGCTGTACATGGGCCATTGGGGGGCGATCGAGGGATGTTCGATCCCTCTTGGCTTCGGCGGGCTCCGGAGGGTGCTTTAGGAGATTGGGTGCGCTCTCCACGCTTGGCCGGCCTGGGTGCGCGTTCGCGGTAGGACTCAAGGACCCTGCGGTTGTGGACCGATGAATGAGTGGGGGTAGCGACGACGAAGAAAGCGAGATGCACGTAATCCACTCCGATCCCTTGGGCCGCACGGCAGGTCAGTACGCGCGTGCGACGGTCAGGCGCCTGCGTATGCGTACGCTGGTGACACTGGGGGTCCTGGCGGTGGCCACGGCGCTGCTGGGCAAGGCGTTCGGCCTGCGCGACGCACGTTTCCTGGGGGCGGAGATAGCGCTGCTGGTGAGCATGTTCGTGATCTCGCGCTACGTGCTGCCGCTCCTCGAGCGGCGCGACCGCGGGGCCAGGGGCGAGGAGCACGTGGGGGCGCTGCTCGAGACGCTCGCCTCCCGCGGCTGGGAGGTGATCCACGACGCGAGCTTCGGGCACGGCAACGTGGACCACATCCTGATCGGCCCTCCCGGGGTGTTCACCGTCGAGACGAAGAGCCACCCGGGCCCGATCCGCGCGGGACGCGTGCACGGGGCGACGCTCAGCCAGGCGCGCGCCCAGAGCGACGCGCTGGAGGAAGCCACGGGTCTGCGCGCAGAGCCCTTGATCGTCTACAGCCGCGCGTGGGTGGACCGGCCGGGCGCGCGGCGGCGCGGCGTGCGCGTGCT
>DATARM010000003.1:0-3716 GCA_036264155.1 Solirubrobacteraceae bacterium | reverse complement strand
GACGGTCAGGGCTCTCAGCACGCCCAGCGCGAAAGAGGCTCGGCCAAGCAGGGGCACGGCCCCTCGGCGGTCTCGCCCGCGACGAGCGCAGCGCAGTCTGGCAGCGAAGCGGAAAGCCCGACGGAGGCCCGACGCAAACATGAACGCGCTGCCAAGCCCAGCACTTCGCACGTGGCGCGCGGAAAGGCGAAGGAAGTTGAAACCGCCCGGCCCACGAAGCTGACGAGCGAACCAGCGAGCTCGCCGTCCACGAGCTCGGCTCCCGAATCGGTGAGCCCCGCGTCATTGAGCACGCCGGCCGCGAGCATCCCCACCGCTGCCACCGAGCCGATCGCGAAAGCGTCGCAGGCCACGGGTGCTGCGCCGTCGATCGCTCGCCGCTCACCGCAGGGCAAGAGCTCGAAGGCCCACCGTCGCTCGCGTGCGGCGTCCACGCACTCCACGGCTGTCAGCCGCGAAGCCGGCGGCGCTGGAGCGGCCGTTGCCGCGGCTCCCGTGTCACTCGTCTCAGCCGTCGTCCACAAGGCCACCAAGCCGCAGGCCAAGCACTCCTCGCCCGTGCGCTCCTCGCCGCTGGCGACCACGATTACGCGCATCGTCGGCGTGGTGCCGACGCCAATCAAGATCCTGATCGGCCTGCTCGTGGCGCTCGCGCTTGCGATGGCCGCGCGCAATCGCCTGACCGACCGTCGGGCCCGCCGGCTGGAGCGCCAGCGGGGTGAGCTGCTCGAGGACGTTGGCCTGCTGCAGGCTGCGCTGCTCCCGATCACTCCCCCGCGGCTGGGTCCGGTGGGTACGAGCGCGGCCTACCGCCCGGCCGAGGGGCCTGCTGCAGGCGGCGACTTCTACGACGTGTTCGCGCTCGAGGACGGCAAGATCGCCGTGATCGTTGGCGACGTGTCCGGCCACGGACGCAAGGCGCTCCCGCACACAGCCCTCGTGCGCTTCACATTGCGGGCCTACCTCGAGGCAGGGCTCTCCCCGCGCGGGGCCGTGCAGACGGCGGGCGCCGTGCTCGAGCGCCAGCTCGGTAACTCCTTCGCCACCGTCGTAGCGGCCACCTACAACCCGCGCGAGCGACGCCTCGTCTACGCCAGCGCCGGTCATCCGCCGCCGATCGTGCGCGGCTGCGAGCCCGAGTCCCAGCCGCTCGAGCCGGTCACGGCCTGCTCCTCGCCGCCGCTTGGCGTGGGCATGGCCACGGGCGTGCGCCAGAGCGTGGTCGACATTCCCGGCAGCGCCCAGATCTGTTTCTTCACCGATGGCGTCACCGAGGCCCGGGTCGGCACCGAGCTCTACGGCTCGCAGCGGCTCGCCGAGGCGCTGGCCGAGCTTGGTCCCCAGGCGAGCGCGGATGAGCTGCTCGACAGCGTCTCCCGGAGCGCCGACAGGCGTCCCGACGACATGGCTGCATGCGTGCTGCACGTGGAGGGCTCCCAGCAGCCGCCTGTGGCGGTCCTGGAGGAGCTCGAGCTCGATCGCGAGCTGGCCTCGAGCGATCGCGGCGAGGAGTTCCTGCGCGCGTGTGGAGTGGGGGCACGGGACGCAGCCGAGGCGATGCACGCGGCTCGCGCCGCGGCAGAGCGCAGCGGCAGCGTCGTGCTCCAGCTTCGTCGTGGCGGAGAGGTTCCCGAGGTCTCATTCCAGCAGGACAACCTGGCCTACCTGCAGACGCGCCACGCCGCTCGTCAGGCCGATGTGAGGCTTTCGGTATGAGTGCGATCGGCCTCACGCTTGCTCCGGACGCGGCGATGGTGCTGGGCATCGCCTCCACCGCAATGCCGTTCGCGCGCACGCGCGAGGACGAGGCCGAGCGCTGGCTGCGGCTGCTGCGACTGCACGGCGAGGTGGGGATCGCGCTGCAGGCACTCGGCGTCAGCGAGGTTCCGCTTCCGCGGGGCGGCGATCACGCCGAAGCGGACGCAGCGCGCCCCGATTCGGTCGCCGCCGTGACCGAGCACACGGTCCGCATCGCCGCCGAGCGCGGTGTGCACGGTGTCGGCACCTCCGAGGTGCTGATGGCCGTGATGGAGGTCTACGGCGAGGACTTCGACCGCGTACTGCGGGCCCATGGCACCGACCGCGACGAGGTGCTCGAACGACTGGGCGCCCCCTCCGGCGCCTGATCGCTTCTGCTCGCGGCGCCTCGCAGCAGGTAGCGCCGCAGCTCGTCCGCGCCCCACACCACGAAGGGGTAGGGGAGCAGCACGATCAGGCTGCGGCATCTGTGTGCAGGAGTGCCCCTGTGGGGCGATCGAGATGGTCCCTGAGCCGAGCTGAGAGGAGTGTTACTCGATCACGATCGCGCGCATGGTGTGCTCATCGGGGAGCTTGTCGAGGATGCTGTGCAGAGCCTCGCGCTCCGATGCCTGCTCGCGTTGGGAGTCGTCGAGCAGCAGCTTGACGGCAGTGTGCGTGATCTTCATCTGCTGGGGGGTGAGGGTGACCGTGAGCATGCCCTGCGCGTCGGGGACCCCCTCGAGGCCCGCTATGACCTCACGTGCGAGGCGACGGATCTCCTGCTCGTGAGCCTCGTCTGAGATGAGCAGCCCCAGCGCGGCTGCTGCCACGGGCACCTCTGCGGTGTCGAGGAACAGGTGGTAGTTGGGCTCGGGGTCGCTCATGGACGGGCAGCCTACTGGGCGACAGAGCATCGCGGTGTTTCACCAACGGCGTTTCGGAAATCAACGGATGCCCGCGTGCGGCGCGAGCCATAGCTTGGAGGCATGTCCAACACACGAGCGCTTCATTCACAACAGGCCCCGACGGCCGAGGGGAGACGGCTGTACACGGTTTCCGCGGCGAGGATGCCGGCCGTCGCCCGTGGGTGATCGGCTCCGGCCTGGACGTTTGGGAGATCGTCCAGATGGTCGATGATTTCGGCTCGATCGACCTGCTCGTAACAGAGACACAACTGGCCGAGCGCCAGGTGCGCCTCGCGCTGGCCTATCGCGAGAGTCACCCAGATGAGGTGGCGGAGGCGATCGCGCAGAACCGCCGCCCCCCGAGGAGTGGCACGAGTTGTATCCGTTCATCGAGCAGTCGGCTGCCACGTAGCCACGCGCGTTGCGACTGCTGCTCGACGCGAACCTCTCCCCGCGTGGCGTCGTATCACGGCTTCGCCAGAGTAAGCACGACGTGCTCGCACTGGCCGGGGACGCCACCTACGAGGGGCCTACCAGATCCGCACGTGTTGGAACTCGCCGCAGCCGAGCAACGCATTCTCATAACCCGCAACAGCCGCGACTTTGCACCGCTTGCGCGCCAGTGGGCCGAAGCCCAAAGATCGCATGCCGGGCTGATGCTCATATGGACGCTTGACCACAGCCGGTTCGCCAAGGTAGCCGCCGGCGTCGAACGCCAGCTCGCCCAACGTCCCACCCAGGAGCAATGGCAAGACGTCACAATCGCGTTTTGAGCGATCGCGGAGCGCCTGTAGAGTGCTTGAAAGCACCGTACAAGTACCGTACCATGGGTGTATGGCTACTCGGACTAGACGGATCGAGCTGCGTGCTGATCCAGCGAGCGAGGAGCGGATATCGCGCGCAGCTCGGGCACGAGACCTCTCGGTCTCAGCGTTCGTCCTGGCAGCAGCATCTCGTGAGGCCGATCGCGTGCTCGGCCGCTCTGACCAGACATTGATCCCGGCCGGTCAGTTCGATGCGCTGGTCGCTGCTCTCGACCAGCGCGATCCGGCTCCCCGTTTGGAACAAGCC
>DATARM010000184.1:0-2629 GCA_036264155.1 Solirubrobacteraceae bacterium | reverse complement strand
GCGTCCGCGAAACGCTCCTCGGCGAGGAACGCCTGGAGGAGCGACAGCGTCGCTCCCGTCAGCTCGCGTGCACGAACGGTGAGCGGCGTGTCGCTCTCACCGGTGTGGAGGCGGTGCAACAGCAGCTCGGGCGCGGAGGCGAGCGAGGCCAGCTGCTCGGGTGTCTGCACCTCCGCGACCGACGGCGTCGGGCGGGTGTCGTCCTCCACGTCGACCCAGCGCAGGGCGAACAGGGAGTCGCGCTCCCCTTGAAGTCCTTGCAGTTGCGCGGGATCGAAGGGGCGTAGGCGCAGCGAGTCGAGCTCGAGCGTGGGCGCGCCCGACTCGTCACACGCCTGTAGCGAGATCGTCCCCTCCTCGACGCTCATGCGCACCCGCCAGGCGCTCGCGCCGCGGCGGCCTGGGCGCACCCCGCTGAAGGAGAAGGGCAGCGCGAGCGCGCCGGGGTCGGCGAGCGCCGCCAGGTGCAGGGCGCAGTCGAGCAGCACCGGGTGAGCGCCGAAGCGCGGGGCCTCGTTCTCCTGGTCTGAGTCCAGCGCCACCTCGCCGAACAGCTCCTCGCCACGACGCCAGGCCCGCTGAAGCCCCTGGAAGGCCGGACCGTAGGTGAGGCCGCGCGCGTCCAGTCGACCGTAGAGCTCAGCCACGTCGACTGGCTCGGAGCCCGGCGGGGGCCACGCCTCCCCGACGAGCCCGTGGGCGTGCGCGGGCTCGCCCACACCAAGCGTGCCGGTGGCGTGACAGACCCAGCTCGGCTGCTCCTCGGCGGTGTCGCTCGGCTCGGGGCGCGAGTGGATTTCGATCGCGAGTCCTTCGCGCTCGTCGAGCGGGGTGAGCGCGAGCCTGACCTGGACGGCCGAGCCTCCGTGGAGGACGAGCGGCGCCTGCAGGGTGAGCTCCTCGAGCACGTCCGCGCCAGCCTCCGATCCGGCGGCGAGCGCCAGCTCGACGAAAACGCTGGCCGGGAGCAGCGTCGTACCGGCCACCGTGTGATCGCCCAGCCAGGGATGGCGCTCGAGTGAGACTCGCCCGGTGTAGAGGTAGCCGCGATCGTCGGGCAGCTCGAGCTTGGCGTCGAGCAGCGGATGCTCGGCGGGGGATTGGCCGAGGCCGCGGGCGTCGCCCGCGCTCGCGGCCGGGCCGATCCAGTAGCGCTTGCGCGCAAACGGATAGCTCGGGAGCTCGACCAGAGCCGTGTCCCGCACTTGGAAGTCCACCTCGATGCCGTGCACGTGAGCTTCGGCGAGCGACCTGGTGAAGCGCTCGGCGCCCCCCTCCCCTCGGCGCAGCGTGCCCATCACGGCAACCGTGTCGGGGTCGTCGATGATCTCCATCACGGCCGGCGCCAGGACCGGGTGGGGGCTGACCTCGATGAAGACGTCGGCGCCGTCGGCGATCCCGCCACACGCCGCCGCGTGGAACTGCACGGTCTCGCGGAGGCTTCGATACCAGTACTCGGGAGCGAGCTCCGTCGTGTCGATCCGCTCGCCGGTGAGCGTGGAGTAGAGGGGGACCGAGCCGGCCGTGGGCGCGATCGGTGCGAGTTGCTCGAGCAGCTCCTCGCGGATCGTCTCGACCTGGGAAGAGTGCGAGGCGTAGTCGACCGCGATCCGCCTCGCCCGGATGCCCCGGGCCTCACAGCTCACGATGAGCGCATCCAAGGCGTGGGGGCTACCCGACAGCACGAGCGAGCGGGGAGCGTTGACGGCCGCCAGCGAGACGTCGAGGCCGAGCCCGTCGAGGACGGGGTCCAGCTCGGCCTGACTGAGCAGGACCGAGACCATCCCGCCGCTGCCGGCGAGCTTGGACAGCGCTCTGCTCCTGAGCGCAACGATCCGGGCGGCGTCCTCCAGCGAGAGCGCGCCGGCCACGGCGGCAGCCGCGATCTCTCCCTGCGAGTGCCCGATCACCAGATCCGGCTCGACGCCGTGCGCGCGCCAGAGCGCGGCGAGGCTGACCATCACGGCGAACAGCGCCGGCTGGACGACGTCGACACGCTCGAGCGAGGGTGCGTCCTGCGCTCCGCGCAGCACATCCTCGAGCGACCACTCGACGAAGGGCTCGAGCGCCAACTCGCAGGTCCGCATCTGCGCGGCAAAGGGTCCCGGCTGCCCCAGCAGCTCGAGTGCCATCCCCTGCCACTGGGAGCCCTGGCCAGGGAACATGAAGGCGAGGGTTCGCTTGCGCGGCGTGCGCCCCCGCAGGAGGTTCGCCGCGGGCTGGTCCTCCGCCAAGGCCTGCAGGCCGGCGAGCAGTTGCTCGCGCTCGCCGGGGAGGATCGCGGCGCGCTCGCTGAAGTGCGTGCGGTGCAGCGCCAGTGTCGCTGCGATGGCTCCCTGATCGAGCTCCGGATGCTCTGACAGGTGTAGGTGCAGCGCGCGCCCCGCCGCCGCGAGCGCGTCTGAGCTCTTGGCTGAGAGGAGGAGCGGGAGAGTCGAGCTCGTGGGTGACTCCCCGCGAGCAGCGGGCTCTGTGCTGTCGCGCTCGGGGGTGTCTTCTTCGAGGATGAGGTGTGCGTTGGTGCCGCTGATCCCGAACGAGGAGACCCCGCCACGACGAGGCGTGCCACGCCTGGGCCAGGCGACCGTGCTGGTGAGGAGCTCGATCTGCCCCTGGCTCCAGTCGACGT
>DATARM010000163.1:0-11072 GCA_036264155.1 Solirubrobacteraceae bacterium | reverse complement strand
CGAGCGAGCGAGGAGGCGGGTTCGTCGGGGAGCAAGGGGTGGCGCAGGCGCATCCACACCCGGGCCGGTCCCAGCGCGAGCGGATCGTCGAGGAAGCGCATCTCCATCGCGCTCGCCGCAAAGCTCGCCTCGGTCGAGTCGTCGAGCGCAAAGCGGACCTCCCTGCCCGCCTCGGGGCCGGGCATCGGCGGCGCTCCACCAGCGCTCGGCTCGGCCTCGGGTAGGCCGTCGGGCACGGGCTGCACGCGCAGGGCGCTAGCGCGGCAGATCAGGTCCTCGCCGGCGTGGATCTCGCCGGCGAGCTCCTGCACGCGGCGGCCCGCCCGCACGATCCGCGTGGAGATGCTGAGCGGGGCCAGGGGCACGGGGCGCAGGAGCTCGAACCCGAGCCGCGCCACGGCGAGCTTGGCGCCAGGCTGCATGCGCTCGAAGGCCGAGGTCATCAACGCCGCCGGCGCGCCACCGTGAAGCGCACGCGGATCCCATGGTCCGCGGGCGTGCTCGGTGGGCAGGAAGCGCTCGCCCTCGGCGCGGAAGATGCTCTCGCCCATCAGTCCGGCAGGCGCGCCACGAAGTCGGCCAGCTTGCCCGGGTCGCGCAGCGGCGCGCCGTGCCCGAAGCAGGTCAGGCGTGGGCGCAGCTCGGCCAGCCTGCGCGCCGAGACACGGTTGCGGGCCGGGTCTGGCGTATAGACATCGGGGGGCACGTGCAGGCCCGGGATGCCGGTCATCACGTTCATGTTGTTGAGCACGTCTCCGAGGATCAGCACGCGATCCGATTCGCGCCAGTAGGCGACCTGTCCGCGCGAGTGCCCGGGGCTCTCGAGCACGGTGAACCCAGCCACCTCATCGCCCTCCACGAGCGCCCGTGCCACCGGGTGGGGAGGACCGGTCCAGAAGCGCTGCTGGAACCATTTCAGCCAGCGCGGCGCCTTGGGGTTGTAGACGCCACCGGGGGTCTCCATCGCGGGCACGTCGCCCTGCCCGCACCACAACGGGATCTGCAGCCGCTCGCAGATGGCGTGGCTTGCGCCCTGGTGATCGGGGTGGGCGTGGGTGAGCGCGTGAGCGCTCAGCTTGCGTGCCGCGATCTGGCGCATGATCCGCTTCTCGCCCTGGCGTGTGGCTGCGTCGATCAGCACGTCCTCGACGAGATACACGTTGATCGCGTTGGCCGGCCAGCCCCGCAACTGGTAGACGTCCTCGGCAAGCTGCTTCATCGTGCTGCCCCCTCCTCGATGGTCATTTGCGCAGCTGCTCCCAGGAGAAGCCGCGCACGGCGAAGTACAGCCCGAACACGCCCCACAGCCCGATCACGGCCAGCGCATCGAGGTGGCTGGCGCTGTGCGCCCCCGACACCATCGCGCTGGATAGGCCTTCGATCAGCGGCGCCAGCGGGAGCGCATCGGCGATCGTCTTGACGAAGCCGGGTGCGCTGGTCGAGTCGAACACGTAGAAGGACACGAACACCACGGGCAGGAACACCGCGTTGACGTAGGCGGCGGTGGACTCGAAGTTGGGGATCACATGCGCGAAGGCCACGCCCAGGGCGGCGAAGGCGACGACCCCGACGAGCACGAACACGATCAGCGTGGCCACGTGCGGGGGCCAGCCGATGTTGAAGATCACGCGCCCGGCCACCACCACGATCACGATCTGCAGCGCCGTGTTGGTGACGGCGTTGGCGGCCACCCCACCGAAGTAGGAGATGGTGGGCAGCGGTGTGCCGCGGATGCGCTTGAGCACGCCGCGCTCACGCAGGAACACGATGTTGTAGGCCAGGGCTGTGAACGTGGTCGACATCACGCTCATGCCGGCGATCGCCGGCACGAGCTTGTTGAGGTCGTGCTGGCTAGAGCTGAGGATCGCCCCGCCGGCGGCGAGGAACAGCAGCGGCAGCACGAAGTTGAAGAAGGCCGCACTGGGGTTGCGCCAGAACATCCGGCGCTCCAATCGATATTGGCGCCAGCTGAGCGTCAGCGCGTCAGGCATCGGCAGTCAGCTCCAGGTAGACGTCCTCGAGCGAGGGGCGGGCGACGGACAGCTCCTGCAGCTGCTCGCCGCGGGCCAGCGCCTCGGCGGTCAGCTCGTGCAGCAACGTGGTGGGGTCCTCGGTCTCGCGCTCGACGAGCTCGCCGCTCCCGTCGCGGTAGGCGATGCGATAGTGCGCTGCGCCCCCGGGTGGGTGGGCCATCAATTCCCGTGGGGGGCCGATGGCGAGCACGCGCCCGTCCTTGACGATCGCCACGCGGTCGGCCAGCGCCTGGGCCTCGTCGAGGTAGTGGGTGGTCAGCAGGATCGTCTTGCCGAGGGCGCGCAGCGAGCGTACTGTCTCCCAGGCGGCGCGCCGCGCCTCGGGGTCGAAGCCGGTGGTCGGCTCGTCGAGGAAGATCAGCTCGGGGTCGCCGACGAGCGCCAGCGCGAAGTCCAGGCGCCGCAGCTGCCCGCCGGAGAGCTTGCGGCTGCGCACCTCGGCCTTCTCCTGCAGGCCGGCCAGCTCGAGCACCTCCTCGACGTCGCGGGGGTGAGGGTAGAAGCTCGCCCAGTGGCTGAGCGCCTCGCGCGGGGTGATGTGGCTGTAGATGCCACCGGACTGGAGCACGATGCCGATCCGGCGGCGCAGCTCGATCGAGCGCTCGGCGGGGTCCTCGCCGAGCACGGTTACCTCGCCGCTGGTGCGCGTGCGATAGCCCTCGAGGATCTCTACCGTGGTGGTCTTGCCCGCGCCGTTGGGGCCGAGCAGGCCGAAGACCTCGCCACGCGCCACTGTGATGTCGATCCCGCGTAGGGCCTCGTAGTCGCCGTAGCGCTTGCACAGGGCGTGCACCTCGATTGCCGGGGAGGTCTCGCTCACTCCCTTGATCATCCCATCGACGGCGCTTGCGCCCGGCGCACCTACCAGTGCACGCCCCTCGTCAGGGTCGCCATGGCGATCTGCTCGAAGGACGCGCGCTCCTCCATGTCGGGCTGACCTTTGGCGGCGGCCGAGTCGGGGAACACGCGGTAGGCGAGGTGCAACAGCCGGTCCATGGTGCTCGGGGAGAGGCTGTAGGCGACCTCCCCGAACTTGCCCAGGCGCGTGCCCATCTCCTTGGGGCGGCTGCGCAGCGCCTCGCAGATCATGTCGCCGGCCTCGTCGGGGCTGATCGCCGGGAAGGCGTCGTACATCTTCGTCGGGGCGATCATGGGCGTGCGTACGAGCGGCATGTGGATGGTGGTGAACGTCACGCCGTCGCCGATCACCTCGGAGGAGACCACGCGGGTGAAGGCGTCGAGGGCGGCCTTGGAGGCGACATAAGCCGAGAAACGCGGCGGGTTGGTCTGCACGCCGATGGAGGAGACGTTGACGATGTGCCCCGAGCCGCGCTCGCGCATGTGCGGCAGCAGTCCAATGATCAGCTTCACGGCACCGAAGTAGTTGAGCTGGATGGTGCGTTCGAAGTCGTGGAAGCGGTCGTAGCTGAGGGCGATCGAGCGGCGGATGGAGCGCCCGGCGTTGTTGACGAGCATGTCGATGTTGCGGTGGTCGGCGAGGACGCGCTCGAGCAGCCGTTCGATCGACTCGATGTCGGCGAGGTCGGCCGAGTAGACGTAGGCGGTGCCACCGGCGGCGACGATCTCGGCACGGACCTCCTCTAGGTTCTCCACGCTGCGGGCAACGAGCAGCGGCACGCCACCGGCCTCGGCGACCTTCAGGGCGGTCGCACGCCCGATGCCCGAGGAGGCGCCCGTGATCAGCACGTGGCGGCCGTTGAGGGCCTCCTTGAGCGTGCGCCCGCGGCGCAGATCGGGGTCCATCTCGCGCTCCCAGTAGTCCCACAGCCGCGCCGCGTACTCCTGCAGCGGCGGTGGTTGCTCGAGCGGCGAGCCGGCCAGCGCGCGGCCGGCTTCGCGGGTGTCGAAGCGGGGCACGAGCTCCATGTGCGAGATCACCTCTGAGGGGATGCCGAGCTCGCGCAGGGCGAGGCCGCGCAGCTGGCGCCACGGTGGCAGCGCCGCGGCGAGCGCGAGCGGCCACCTGGGCACGGCGTCGGTCAGGCGTTTGTCCACGCTCAGGGCGAAGCGCGGCGCATGCGCGGCCGTGGCGAGCTCGTTGATCAGCTCGTCCACGCGCTGTGGGCGTGGGTCGGTGAGGCTGAAGGCGCGGCCGTCGAGGTCGGGCTCGTGGGCGATGTGCTCGAGCGCGCCTGCCACCCAGTCGACGGGGACCACGTTGGTGTAGCCGAGGTCGAGGCCCACGAGGGGAACCCACTCGGGCAGCAGGTGGCGCATCCGCTGGATCGCCTTGAAGAAGTAGTAGGGCCCGTCGACCTTTTCCATCTCGCCCGTCTGCGAGTCGCCCACGACGATCCCCGGCCGGTACACGCGCCAGGGGATATAGGGCTGGTCACGCACGATCCGCTCGGACTCGAACTTGGTGCGGTGGTAGGGCGAGGGCAGGCGCTGGCCCTCGTCGAACATGCCCTCCTCGAAGACCACCTTGTAGGTGCCCGCCACGGCGATCGAGGAGACGTGGTGCAGGTGCTTGGCGTCGACGGCGCGCGCCAGTTCCACCGCGTGCGTGGTGCCGCCGACGTTGACCGCGGTGTTGCGCTCGGCCGGCGCGGTCATGTCATAGACGGCGGCGAGGTGGAAGAAGTGCTTGATCTTGCCCCGCAGCTCGGCCACCTCCTCCTGCTCGACGCCGAGCAGCGGCCGACGCAGATCGCCCACCACAGGCAGGATGCGGGTGGCGGCGGAGCTGCCCGCGACGACGCTCCAGCGCTCGATCAGATCGTCGAGGCGGGGCTTGGATGCCTTGCGCACGAGCACGTAGATCTTGCCCTGGCGCTTCTCCAGCAGCCGTTCCACGAGCCGGCTTCCGATGAAGCCGGTTGCGCCTGTGACGAAGTAGGCCATTGCCATGTGAGCTTACCTGCGACGCGTGCTCGTGGCGAGGTCTTCACAAGTGTGCCCAGAGTGTGACAACATTGTGCATAAAGCAATACAACTGCTGTATGGCTATTGATCTACGAGCGTATGTATGGGAGGGTGCCAATGGTGAGAAGAACGACCATCAACCTGGACACGGTTCTCGTGGCTGAGGCGCGCGAGGTGCTGAAGACGAGGAACACGACCGACACGGTGCACGACGCGCTGCGCGATGTGATCCGTCGTGAGCGCTTGAAACGGCTCGGTGAATGGGACCTGGGTGGGCTCACGCTGGAGGGCATCAAGGAGATGCGCCGCTCGCGGGTTGAAACCAAGCCCTGGGGCCAGCTGGCACAAGACGATGCGGCAGCTGGCTGACACGACCGCGTGGTATTTGTCGCGTCGCGTGCCAGAGCTGCGCGGACCGTTCGACCGGAAGACGGTCAGCGGGGAGATTGGCACTTGCCCGATAGTCACGCTTGAGCTACTGCAGAGCGCTCGCAATGGCAGCGAGTTCGACGAGCGCAGATTGGAGATGGGCGAGCTCCCACAGTTTCCGGTCGCCGCGCGGGAGTGGGGGCGAGCGATCGACGTCTACCGCGAGCTCGCCTACCAGGGTGGGTCCCATCAGCGCAGCGTGGGACACGCGGACCTCCTGATCGCAGCCGCAGCCGAGTCCGCCGGCGTGGAGTTGCTGCACTACGACGAGGACTTCGATCGCATTGCCGCGATCACCGGACAGCCCACCTGCTGGATCGTGCCCCGCGGCAGCCTTTGAGCCGACCGCATCCGCCCGCGGGGGAGGTGCCCCCAGCCCTGCCGAAGCGTCAGGCTCCCGCCCCCGCTCCGCCGCGGCCCTCGCCGGCGGCAAAGCGCTCCGCTCCACGGGCCCCATCCTCGAACACCTCGGGCCCGGCTTCAGCCTCCAGGGCGAGCCCGTCGGCCAGGGGCATGCCCAGACCCTCGATGGCGGCGCGGCGATCGGCGAGCATGGTGCGCTGAGGGAAACGGGCCAGTCCCTCGGCCAGCGCGAGCGCACGCTCGAGGTGCGCCCCGGGCGCCACGACCTCGGTGAGCAGGCCCATGGTGAGCGCCTCCTCTGCGTCGATGATGCGGCCGGTGAGGATCAGGTCGAGTGCACGGCCGAGGCCGACGATGCGGGGCAGGCGCTGCGTGCCGCCGTCGATCAGGGGCACCCCCCAGCGACGCTCGGGATAGCCGAGGCGCGCGGTCTCGGTGGCGATGCGCAGATCGCACCACAGCGCAAGCTCCAGCCCTCCCGCGAGGCAGAACCCGGAGATGGCGGCGATCGTGGGCTTGGAGGGCGTCAGGCGGGTGAAGCCCATGGGGCCCTCGGCGCTCATCAGCCGCGGGGCCATGGTCTCGGTCGCCTTGAGGTCTGCGCCGGCGCAGAAGGAGAGGACGCCGGCGCCTGTGAGCACGAGCACGCGGGCATCGTCATCGGCCTCGAAGCGCAGGTAGGCGTCGTGCAGGAGTGCGGCTGTGGGGCCGTCGACGGCGTTGCGGCGGTGGGGGCGGTCGATCGTGACGACGGCTGAGGCGCCGCGGCGTTCGTAGCGAACCGCTTGCTCTGGGGCCGCTGCCCCGCTCCCGGGGTCCTCTGCGCCGGCGGCGCTCATGGCCGCGGCGGTGGGGCTACCAGCCGCCGCGCCACCTGGCGTTGCCCAGGTAGGCCTTGTGCGCGGCCTTGCGCGCATCCTTGCGCTTGTCGAGCGCTTTCTGGAGCATGCTCATGGTGAACACGAACAGCGGGAAGAAGACGATCAGGATGAAGCCCGCGTTGGTGACCACCTTGTCGTTGGTGGCCCCGTAGAAGCCGCGACCGTCGTTGTAGGCGTCGGCGGCGGGCGCCAGCACGAGCGTGAGCGTGACGGCCAGGGGGATCGACTTGGTGAGCAGGCGGTTGCGCATCACGGCAATCCTACATAAGGGCGCGGGGGCGCTGCCGCCTACCATCAGCAGCCGATGGCGCTGCTGATCGCATCTGACATGCACAAGGACATGGTTGGCGTCCCGCTTCTGCGCGGCGTGTCGTTCAAGCTGGAGCGCCGCGAACGGATGACGATCGCGGGTCGCAATGGCGCGGGCAAGACCACGCTGCTGCGGATGCTGGCGGGGGAGACGTCGATCGATCGGGGCGAGCTGAGCGTGGCCAAGGGCGTGCGCGTCGTCCTGCACGACCAGCGCCCGCCGCGTGAGCGGGGGCTGCCGCTGCGCGAGTACCTGCTGTCGGGTTGCGCCGAGGAGCTGGCGATCGAGGGGGAGCTGGCGCAGCTGGAGGCGCGGATGGCCGAGGGGGAGGCCGACGAGGCCACGCTCACGCGCTATGCCGGCGCGCAGGCCCGACTGGAGGCGCGCGGCGGCTACCTATGGCGCGACCGCGCCACTTCGATGGCCCACGGGCTCGGCTTTCGCGACGCAGACCTCGACCGGCCGCTGGACACGTTCTCGGGCGGGCAGCTGACGCGGGCGTCGCTCGCGCGGGCGCTGGCCACTGCGGCTGATGTGCTGCTGCTGGACGAGCCCACCAACCATCTGGACATCGAGTCGCTGGAGTGGCTCGAGCAGACGCTCGTGAGCCTGGACTCGGCGATCGTGCTCGTGGCCCACGACCGCTGGTTCCTGGAGGCAGTGGGCACGGCCGTGCTCGAGCTTTACGGAGCCCCACCCACCCACTCGCGGTTCTTTGCGGGCACGTGGCACAACTGGCGCCGCGAGCAGGCCGCGCGCGAGATCGCGCTGGGCAAGGCGATCGACAAGCAGCAGGCCGAGATCGAGCGCATGGAGCGCTTCATCGAGCGCTTCCGCTACAAGGCCAGCAAGGCCAAACAGGCGCAGTCGCGCGTGAAGAAGCTCTCCAAGATCGAGCGCATCGAGCGTGACCCCAAGGACGAGAAGGGACTCGAGTTCCAGTTCGCCGCGCCAGAGCGCACGGGGCGCGTGATCTTCGAGCTGAGCGGCGGGCGGGTGGAGATCGGGGAGCCGCCGATCGTGCTGCTCGACCAGGCCGAGCTGTGGCTGGAGCGCGAAGAGCACGTGTCGCTGGTGGGGCCCAACGGCACGGGCAAGACCACGCTGATCGAGACGCTGGCCGGGCAGCGTGAGCTGGCGGCGGGGAAACTGAGCACGGGCCACAACGTCAAGGTGGGCTACCTCTCCCAGCACGCCGAGGAGCTGGGTGCGGGCGGGCCGGCGGAGCAGAGCGTGCTCGACGCGGCCCAGCGCGCCACAGGCCTCAGCCCGGGCAAGGCGCGGGCGCTCTTGGGGCGCTTTCTGTTCTCGGGCGAGGAGGCGGA
Source organism: Solirubrobacteraceae bacterium (assembly GCA_036264155.1). GTDB lineage: Bacteria > Actinomycetota > Thermoleophilia > Solirubrobacterales > Solirubrobacteraceae > Palsa-744. The sequence continues at coordinate 2,845 of DATARM010000163.1, read as the reverse complement.
GAAACCGCTCAGCGGGCTCTCGGGCGGCGAGCGCCGGCGCCTGTCACTGGCCGTGCTGGTGCAGTCCGGCGCCAACGTGCTGATCCTCGACGAGCCCACCAACCACCTCGACATCGAGAGCCGCGAGGCGCTCGAGGACGCCCTGCGCTCGTTTCCCGGGGCCGTCCTGCTCGTCTCCCACGACCGCGCGCTGCTGGACGCGGTGGGCACGCGCACGGTGGCCGTGGAGGACGGCTCGCTGCGCAGCTATGAGGGCGGCTGGCCCGAGTATGTGCGGATTCGTGACGAGCGCAGGGCGGAGGGATCGGGCAGTGGGTCATCGAATGGGAGCGCCGTTTCACATGCCGGCCGGAAGAGCCGAGATGTCGGCCCACATGTGGGCCGACACGGAGGGGCGCATGCGCCCCTCCGCCCGACGGCACATGTGCCGTCGGGAACAGCGGACGACTCCGGCTCCGCCAACGGATCGGCTCCTGGAGCGGCCAAGTCGAAGAGCAAGGCCAAGCCCAAAGGGCCTTCCAAGAACCGGCTGAACGACCAGCAGAAGGCTGAGAAGGCAATCGAAGCGGCCGAGGCCTCCTTGAAGGAGCTCGAAGCCGAGCTGGCCGATCCGGCTGCCTGGGCCACGCGCTACGAGTCGGCCAAGTCGGAAGCACGCCACACCGCCGCCAGACGCGCCGTCGAGGAGGCCTATGCGCGCCTGGAGGCGCTGATCGACTGACGACGCGGATGCATGGTGTTCAGCTCTGTGAAGCCGAGGCCAGCCCGAGGAACACGATCAGCGAGCGGTTCAGCGCGAGGAGATCGTCGTCGCGGAGCTTGCCCAGGCGCTCGCCCAGCCCGGACCTCGGCACGGTGGTGACCTTGTCGACCATGACCCGGCTCGGCTGGTCGAGGCCGTTCTCCTCAGACGGCTCGATCGAAAGCCTTACCAGGGGAGCCTCGACGGGGTTCGTGGTGAACGGGCAGACCGTGATCGACGCGGTGGCATCGAAGCGATCGTCTTGAAGAACGACAACGGGCCGGGGCTTGCCGGTATCCGGTCCGCGCGCCGCGGCCGTATAGATCTCGCCGCGTGTCACCGCGAAGCAGCGTCTTCGTCCTCGGCCTCCCACGGGGAGGAGATGGCCTCGACGAAGGCTTGATCGTCTGCCTCCTGTTCGCTCGTCGCGATGGCCAGAGACTGTCGGTGCGCCTCGGCGACGAACTCGGGGGCGTCTGCGCGCAGCGCGCGAGCAGTTGTCCCTAACCTCTCAGGCATGAGCTATCAGCTCAAGAACGCGCGTAACGTGGCCATCATCGTGGCGATCGCCGCGGCGGTCTACTTCATCCCCGGCGGCGGGCGTACGGCGAGCACCGTCGAAGCGGTCCTGTGGGCCGCGTTCGGCGCCGGCATGGCCTATCTGGGCGTGCGCCTCTACCGCGAACACAGGGTCACGCTGCACGGCCTCGGCGACCGCCACCGCGCGCTGCTCTACGGCGGCGTCGCAGTTGGAGTGTTCGCGCTCGTGGCGCGCTCGCGCATGTGGGAAACGGGCTTTGGCGAGCTCGGCTGGTGGGTGCTCGTGCTCGGCGTGCTCTACACGCTGCTCGAGGTCTTCCGCCACTCGCGCACCTACTGAGCGTCCGGCCGCTCCGTCCGCTCAGAGCGCCCGTCGGGGGCGCCTATCCTCGCTGTGTGCCACCCACCGACGTGACAGACACAGGCGAGCTCGCGAGCATCGCCGAGCAGCGCCGCGCGCTGCCGGACCAGCCCGGCGTGTACCTGTTCCGCGACGCCAAAGGCCGCGTCATCTACGTGGGCAAGGCCAAGTCCGTGCGCAAGCGCGTCGCCTCGCACTTCTCCAAGGCGCAAGTGCCCTCCAGTCCAGGTCACGCCGAGATGGTGGCGAGCGTCGTGCACATCGAGTGCGTGGTCGTGGCCACCGAGGCCGAGGCGCTGCTGGCCGAGCAGAGCTTCATCAAGCAATACCGCCCGCGCTTCAACATCCGCCTGCGCGACGACAAGTCCTATCCCTTCATCGCCATCTCACTCGACGAGGACTACCCGCGCGTGTACTTCACCCGCGAGCGCCATCGCTCGCGGCGGGCCTACTTCGGTCCCTACTCCAACGCAAAACGCGTGCGGGCCACGCTCGAGGTGCTGGCCAAGGTGTTCATGTTCCGCTCCTGCACCGGGCCCGAGCCCGGCCGGCGCAGCGGCAGCCCCTGCCTCGACTACTACATCAAGCGCTGCGAGGCCCCCTGTGTGGGCTATGTGACCAAGGAGGAGTACCGCAAGAGCATCGACGGCGTGATCGACTTCCTCTCCGGGCGCTTCTCTGCAATCGAGCACGACCTCGAGCAGCGCATGCGCGCAGCCGCTGCCGAGGAGGAGTTCGAGCAGGCCACCCTCGAGCGCAACCGCCTGCAAGCAGTGCGCTCGCTGCTCGAGCGCCGGCGGGTGACGGGCGAGTCCGTTGGCACCTTCGACGCGGTCGCCGTGGCCGTCGACGGGCGCGAGGCCAACGCCCAGGTCTTCCAGGTCCGTGACGGCGTGCTCTCAGACCGCCAGTCCTTCTACCTGGCCAACGAGACCGAGCGCGACATCGCCGAGGTGGCCGAGGAGTTCATGCTCCAGTACTACGGCGGGCAGACCTCCATCCCCGCGCTGCTCGTGACACAGCGTGAGGTGGGAGACACGCCGGCCCTCGCCGACGCCCTCTCCAGTCGTCGTGGCGGGCCGGTGGAGATGCGCGCCGCCGAGCGCGGTGAGAAGCGGCGCATCCTCCAGCTCGCCGAGCGCAACGCGCGGCTCGCCCTCGACCAGGAGAAGCTCCGTTCCGAGCGTCGCCGCCAAGGCCGC
>DATARM010000104.1:0-24947 GCA_036264155.1 Solirubrobacteraceae bacterium | reverse complement strand
CGTCGAGCACCAGCAGGCGTGGCTCGCGCGCCAGCGCCCGTGCGAGCATCACCCGCGTGCGCTCGGTCAGCGACAGCGCCTCCGCTACTTCCTGTGCTCCCGACGCCCCCACCCCGACGCGCTCGAGCACACGCAGTGCCCGGTGCCTCGCTTCGCGCATCGTCAGGCCCTCGCTGCCGAGCGCTGTGGCGACGTGGTCGACCATGCTCTCACCGGGGCTCGCTCGCCAGTCATCGACAGACATGTAGGCGATCGCTCCGCGCAACAGACGTCCTCGCTCGCCTGAGGACATCTGCGCCATGTCCGTACCGTCGAAGCTGACCGTGCCCGAGTCGGGTGTCGCGATGCCGGCCGCCAGGCGCAGCAGCGTGGACTTGCCCGAGCGCCGCGGGCCGTAGACGCCGAAGGACTCTCCCGGCTCGATCTCCAGCGAGACACGGTCGAGCACGAGGATCTCGCGGCCTCCATCCGGATAGCGCTTGCTTACGTTCAGGAAGGAGAGCAGCGGCGTCATCGCAGCGCCGGCGCTACTGGTTGAGATCCAGGAATTCGTTGATCCGGCGGCGCGTGCGCGTGGCCCAGTCGACCTCGGTTTGCAGCTGCGCGTAGACAGCATCGCGTGTGCACTCCATGCACAGTGCTGCCCACGAACGTGCCTCGCCTTCGGTCGGTGCAACCAGCTGAGCGAGCACGAGGCACTCACGCTCGTAGGCCCTGAGGGCGATCAGCAGGCGCGGCGCGTCCTCGGTGCGCGCGACCGACAGCTTCGCCTGCAGCCCGAGCCGCACGGGCTCTCTCGGCAGCAGCGTTTCCATCCACAGCGTTAGTGCCTCGGAAGTCTCCTCGGTCGGGTGATAGACGAGGTGCGTGCGCCGCTGGTTGCCGCGCTTGGGCTCATCGCGGGAGAGCGCCAGGCCGGTCTTCTCGAGCTGCTCCAGCAGCCGGTAGACGTCGTTCGTGTCCACCCTCCAGGTCTCGCCGAGCCGGGCGGCGAGACGGTTCGCGAGATCGCCCCCGTGACCCGGGCGCTCGAGCAGCAGGCCGAGTAGGGCCCCCCGCAGCGGGGTCGAAGGACCCCGCATCCACCTTGTCTTCTCTGGGCTAACGCTTGCCATTGATCCTCGTCTCACCGGAATGGCGGCGCCTGAGACCATACATCACGGAGCGAACCTCTTGCCGAACGATTCCGACATCTTGTTGCGTAGAGGCATAGCGGGCCGCTTGAGTACTCCGTCTAGGGGGCTATTACCCCCGCACCGGTGAAACGTCCTTCGCGCAGGTCGTCAAGCACTCTGTTGGCATCATCGAGGGGGTAGACGCTGACCCTGGTGCGCACGGGCACGCTGGGAGCCAGCTCGAGCATCTCCAGAGCGTCCCGGCGTGTGAGGTTGGCCACCGAACGCACAGACCGCTCCTCCCACAGATCGCTGTAGGGGAAGGAGGGTATGTCGCTCATGTGAATGCCGCCACACACGACCGTCCCGCCCGGGGCCAGGGCACGCAGAGCAAGCGGCACGAGGTTGCCCACCGGGGCGAAGATGATCGCCGCGTCCAGCTGCTCAGGCGCGCGCTCCTCCGAGCCACCCGCCCACACCGCGCCGAGCTCACGCGCGAAGCTCTGGGCGGCCTCGTCGCCCGCGCGAGTGAAAGCGAACACCTCACGACCCTGGCTGCACGCCACCTGGATGAGGATGTGGGCAGCGGCGCCGAATCCATAGAGGCCGAGACGCCGAGGCTCGCCGCACATCCGCAGAGCGCGGTAGCCGATCAGTCCCGCGCACAGCAGCGGCGCGGCCTGCTCGCTCGGGTAGTCCTCCGGCAGCGCAAAGCAGTAGCGCGCATCGGCCACCGTGAACTCGGCCATGCCGCCGTCGATGTCGCGCCCGGTGAAGCGTGCGTTGGGACAGAGGTTCTCGCGGTCGCTACAGCAGTACTCGCAGCTGCCGCACGTCCAGCCCAACCACGGCACACCCACCCGCCGGCCTTCCTCATCGTCGTCCCCGCCGGCCACCACCGTTCCAACGATCTGGTGCCCCAGGATCCGTGGTGGCTCGGCGATCTGCACCTCCCCATCGAGTAGGTGCAGGTCCGTACGGCACACGCCGCAGGCGGCCACCCGAACCAGCATCTGTCCGGGACCCGGCTCGGGGAGTGGTAGCTCGTGGGCGCGTAGTGGCTCGCCCACGCCCTCGAACACCATCGCTCGCATCGTCTGCGGCAGTTGCGCCATATTTAGGCAGTGAACCACGTCTCAGAGCGAGCGGCGGGAGCCGGGCGGTACTTCAGCCATCCAGCCTGCCTGGAGCACGATCCACGGGTGCTCTCGCCATGGCACCCCGACACCCCTGAGCGGCTGGTTGTGCTCGAGCAGGCGCTTGCCGAGCGCGACTGGCTGGGCTGGGAGCGCCGCGAGGCTCCGGCGGCCGAGGAGTCACTGCTCGAGCTCGTGCACTCGAGCAGGCACGTGCGCGCAATCAGGGAGCTGTGCGCCTCGGGCGGCGGCGCGATCGACCCGGACACCTTCGTCGGCGAGGCCTCCTATCGCGCAGCGCTGCACGCGGCCGGCGGCGCCTGCGAGATGACGCGGACACTCCTCGCCCACGAGGCCCCGGTGGGCTTCTGCGGCGTGCGGCCCTCCGGACACCACGCCGAGCGCGAGCGGGCGATGGGCTTCTGCCTGTTCAACAACATCGCCGTGGCCGCCGCCTTCGCCATCGCCGAGCTGGGCTTGCGCCGGGTGTTCGTGCTCGACTGGGACGTGCACCACGGCAACGGGACCGCAGAGATCTTCAGAGCGCGCTCGGATGTGCTGTTCGCGAGCCTGCACCAGACCCAGCTGTTCCCCGGGACAGGGCCGCTCGAGGACGTCGGCTCTGGCACTGGTGAGGGCTACACGATCAACCTCCCCGTTCCCCCAGGCTCCGAGGAGGGGCTGTGGCTGTCGCTGATCGACCGGGTGGTGCTTCCCGCCGCCAGGGCGTTCGAGCCCGAGCTCGTGCTCATATCGGCAGGGTTCGACGCCCACATCGAGGATCCGCTAGCCGAATGCCGGCTGCAGACAAGCTCGTTCGTCGCCATCTCAGCACGGGTGCGCGAGCTCGCGCGCGCGGCCGGGGTCCCGCTCGGCGTGGTGCTCGAGGGCGGCTACAACCGCGACGTGCTGGCCGAGTGCGTGTGTGCGACGCTGCCTGTGCTCGCCGGCGCCTCGCAGGGGGAGGAGTCGAGCGAGGCGCAGCCGGCGGGAGAGCTCGATCCGATCACCGCTCGCGCCGTCGCCGGGCTCTCTCGCTACTGGCCGCTCTGAGCGGCACGCACTCAGCCGAAGAACAGCTCGGCTGTGGCATACAGCGAAGGATCGAGCAGCTTGGGCTCGCGCAGCGCGTCCTCGAGCTCGACCTCGACGATCTCGCTCCCACGCAGCCCGACCATGACCCCGAAGCGCTCGCCGGCCGCGGCGTCCATCGCTGCCACCCCGAAACGGGTGGCGAGCACCCGGTCATAGGCCACGGGCGTACCACCGCGCTGCACGTGGCCGAGGATCGTCACGCGCGTCTCATAGCCCGTGCGCTGCTCGATCTCACCCTCGAGCGTGACTCCAATCCCTCCCAGCCGCGCGTGACCGAAGGCGTCCGTCGCCGTTTCGGGCCTGACCTGCAGCGTGCCCTCCCGTGGCGTGGCCCCCTCGGCCACGACCACGATCGAGAAGCTGCGCCCGCGTTCGTGGCGGCGGCGCAGGTGGGCGACGACCTCCTCGATGTCGAACAGGCGCTCGGGCACGAGGATCGCGTCGGCCCCGCCCGCGATCCCGGCGTGCGTGGCGATCCAGCCGGCGTGGCGGCCCATGACCTCGACGACCATCACGCGGTTGTGCGACTCGGCTGTCGTGTGCAGGCGGTCGATCGCATCGGTGACGATCTGCACGGCTGTCTGGAAGCCGAATGTCACGTCGGTGCCGCCGAGGTCGTTGTCGATCGTCTTGGGCACCCCTACGATCGCAACCCCCTCGTGGTGCAGCCTCAAGGCAACCCCGAGCGTGTCCTCGCCACCGATTGGGATCAGCGCGTCGACGCCCTGTGCCTTGAGCGTGGCGCGCACAGCCGCGGTCCCGTCGCTGCCGTCGGCGTAGGGGTTGGTGCGCGAGGTGCCGAGGATCGTGCCACCCCGGGGGAGGATCCCGGCAGTGCTCTGCAGCGTGAGCTCGTCTGCGTGGCCCTCGACCACACCGGCCCAGCCGTGGCGGAAGCCGACGAACGTGTGTCCGCCCATCGCCAGACCGCTGCGCACGATCGCGCGAATCACCGCGTTGAGCCCCGGGCAGTCCCCTCCTCCTGTGAGCAGCCCGATGCGCGCCATTGCCTGAAGGTATCGGCTGAGCGTCAGTCGCGGTAGGCGCGACGGATCGCTTCGATGTCGGGGAGCGCGCCCATGAACGCGTCGAGGATCTCGGGATCGAAGTGCGTGGCGCGCTCCTCGCGCAGCATCTCGATCGCCATGCCCACGCAGGTGATGGCCTGTCTCCTCGTCGCGGCACTCCACCAGGCGGGCGAGGCGGAAGATCGTCTCGGCCTCCGAGCCCCCGTACCTCTCCCTGGGAGACCTGGAGGTCCTGGAGCGCGTCGGCGAGCTGATGGCTGCGTCCTCGCTGTCTCGGGATGCGTTGCGCGGACGTGTACGAGCAGCTCCATGCCCGATTCGCCGGGGAGGTTGACGTCGAGCAGCGCGCGTCGATGGCGAGGAAGGCGTCGGGGAGGAGCTCGACGAGCGACGCGTAGGCGTTGAGGCCGGAGCGCGGCGCCGTGGGCTTGGCGTCCCCGCTGCCAGCGGGAAAACGCTTGGCCACCGTCTTACGCCGGTTGTCAGATCCCCTGACCGGGTAGGAACTCGTTGGTGAAGGGCGGTAGCCCGGCGCCGGGATCGTGGGTGAGCAGCTTGTGGGCGAACATCCACGCGCCAAAGGCAGCCCACGCCGAAGGTTCCTGCCACCCGTAGGGGTCGCTCGAGCTGGCGGGGAGCGCAGCCGGGAGGGTCTGCTTGATCGATTCGAGCTGGAGCTTGGGTTCGAGCGACGGGTTGGCTTTGACGAGCAGTGTCGCCGCGGCGCTCGGGTCGGCTTGGACCTCGTGCTCGCCGTGGGTGAGCGCTTGCAGGAAGGCGCGCAGGTCCTGGCCATCGTGGCGGGCCTGTTCCTCGCGCACCACGAGCACGAGCTCGTTGTAGGTGGGCACGCCCGCCTGATCGACGGGGATCACGATCGGGTGCTTGTGCGCCAGCCGCAGCTGGATCGCCTCGTAGTTCCAGAACCCGCCCAGGGTCGCGTCGACCTTGCCCGAGAGCATCGCCGGCACGAGGTTGAAGCCGACGTTGGCTTCGCTCACGCTGCTCGGCGCCACGCCCGCGTGCTGGAGCGCAGTGTGCAGCTCAGCCGCCTGGTAGGGGATGCCGGCCGTGCCCACGCGCTTGCCCGCCAGGCTGGCCACGCTCGTGACGTGCTTGCCCGGCAGCGCGATGATCGACGTCAGCGGACGCTGCACGAGCGCGCCGACAGATACCAGCTTCAGACCCTGATCGCGCGCCAGCAGCAGCTCGGGCTCGTATGAGATCGCCATGTCGACCCTGCCGGCCGCCAGCAGCTTCAGCGGTTCGGCCGGTTCGGCCGGGGCCTCGGGTTTGACGTCGAGGCCGACCGCCCGGAAGTCGCCGTGGGCGATCGCCGAGTACAGCGGGGCATGGTCGGCGTTGGGGAAGAAGTCGAGCATCACCGTGAACGGCTTGGTGCCGACCGCCGAGACGGTGTCCTGCTTGGTGCCGCAACCGGACAGCGCGATCACACCGATGGCGCAGAGGGATGCGAGCAGGAGGCTTCTGAGCAGGCGGGACGGCGACTTTCTCAACGGATCTCTCCTTGGTGGGTTCGGGTGCTCCAGGGTGTGAGCCTGCGCTCGGTCACGTTCAGCGTGTAGAAGCAGGCGAGCGCGAAGGCGATCAGCATCGCCGTACCCGCATAGGCACGGGCGGCCTGGAAGTTGACGTCGGTGATGATCTCGCGGCCGAGCCCGGGATAGGCGCCGGTGGTGGGGGTGGTGGTCTCGGCGATGAACGCGCCGATCACCCCGATCGCGAGGGCTATCCGCGCGCCGCTCAGCGCGGCCGGAAGCGCGGCGGGGAGCTCGGCGAAGCGAAACGCCTGCCAGCGCGTGGCGTCGAGCGTGCGCAGCAGCTTCGGCTGCTCGGGATCGACAGCAGCCAGTCCGTCGACGGTCGCGACCACGACCGGGAAGAAGCAGATCAGCGCGATTACCACGAGCTTGGGGAACAGCCCGAACCCCCACCAAAAGACCAGCAGCACACCGATCACCGGGATCGGGATCGCCTGCGAGCCGACGGCCAGCGGGTAGGCGGCGCGGCGCAGCAGGGGGGAGAGATGGATCGCGATCGCCAGGCCGAGGCCGAGCACGAGCGCAAGCCCGAGCCCGAGCACCACCTCCTCGGCGGTGACGGCGAAGTTCCGCCACAACAGCCCGGCATTGTTCCACCACGCTTCCGCCACGGCATGCGGGGCGGGCAGCAGGTCGGCTTCGACGCCGGCCGCGTCCACATACAGCTCCCATGCGCCGAGCAAGCCCCCAGCGAGCATGAACGCGGGAAGCGCCTCGCGTGCTCTGCGTCTCATCCGCCGGCTCCATCGGCGAGGACGCCCAGCGCCTGCTCGCGCAGGGCAACGACCGCCCTAGCCGTGCGCGTGCGTGGACGCTCGAGCTCGACCTCGAGCTGAGCCACGACTCGTCCGGGGCGGGGGGAGAGCACGGCGACGCGGTCGGCGAGCAGGATCGCCTCCTCGACGTCGTGGGTGACGAGCACGACCGTGCGCGGCTCGCGCGCGAGCGTGCCGGACAGCCATTCCTGCATCTCGCTGCGCGTGATCGCATCGAGCGCGCCAAACGGCTCGTCGAGGCACAGGATCGGCTTGCCCGCGAGCAGGGTGCGCAGGAAGGCGACCCGCTGGCGCATCCCTCCCGATAGCTCGTGCGGGCGCGCTCGCTGGAAGCCGCCGAGGCCGAGCTCGGCGAACAGGTCGGCCGCCTGTGCACGGGCCGCTGCGCGCGAGCAGCCCGCGATGCGCAGCGCCAGCGCGGCGTTGTCCAGGGCACTCAGCCACGGCAGCAGCAGGTCCCGCTGCGGCATCAGCACCGCTGGCCCGCACGCGATCGTCCCGGCATCGGGTGCACGCAGCCCGCACAGCAGCTCCAGCAGGGTGCTCTTGCCGCACCCGCTCGGTCCGACGAGCGCGATCAGCTCCCCCGGCGCCACGTGCAGCGTGAGGCCGTGCAGCGCCTGCACCTGCCCGCCGCGCTCGGCCGGATAGGCGAGGCTCACGCCCTCGAGCGCGATCGCCCACGGTGGCGGCTCGTGCGTGACCTCTCGCCGCTTGCCGGACTGCAGTTGGCTTGGCACTTCGCTCCCTTCGCGGGCATTACCCCACAGGTTCTAAGGGTCGACGCCGGTGGAATCGCTTCCCGGGTGCCATCTCAGCCGGCCTCCGCCAGCCCCCCTGATGTTCGTGGGGGCGATGCTAGCGCTACGCGGCGATCACCGGGCGCGTCAGCGCGCGCACGAAGTCCTCGAGCTGGGCTGTGGTCCAGCACTCGAAGGCCGTGCAGTACTCCTCGTAGGCGGCTATCACCGAGTCGCCGTAGTTCCAGTACAGGCGCGGCTCGGGGTTCAGCCAGAACGTGCGCCCGGCACGGGCCGCGATCTGGGCGAAGATGTCGGCGCGGGGGTCGCGCCCGTTGGTGCGCGCATCGCCGAGCACGATCACGGTGGCGCGCGGATGCAGATCGTCCTCGACCTGCACCAGGAACTCCGACCACACGCGCCCGTAGTCGGTGTAGCCGGAGATGTCCGCCACGCCGGCGTCGCCGGAGATGCGTTCACTGACGGTTTTGAAGTTGCGCTCGTGCTCGAAGACGTCGGTCACCTCGGAGATCCGCTCGATGAACACGAACGAGCGCATCTTGCGGAAGGTGTCGTGCAGGGCGTGGAGCACGGACAGGAAGAACACCGAGGCCGAGGTGACGCTGGTGGAGACGTCGCACAGGACGTAGATCTCGGGGCGTTTGGGTCGGCGCGGGCGGTACTTGAGCACGACGGGCACGCCGCCGGTCTGAAGCGAGGCGCGCATCGTTCGCCTGACGTCCACGTGGGCGTGGCGGCGGTGGCCGCGGTTCTGCATCCCCTGGGTGGCCAGCCGGCGGCGCAGCTGGGCCACCACGCGGTGCACGGCCGCGAGGTCCGCGGCGGGGCCCGAGGGCAGCGCCCGGTCCAGCTCGCCGAGCGGGCGCGAGGGCGGCAGGTTGCCCGTGCGCTCGATCTGTGAGCGCTCGAGCTCGCGGCGCAGCAGCGCCTCGAAGCGGCGCAGCGCATCGCGCGGCAGCCCGTCGTGGCGGGGGTCCTCGGGCGGCAGATCGGGCTGCGGCTCGGCGCGCAGGCCGAGCGCACGGCGAATCCGCTGCACGTCCACGCCGATCACGCCCGAGCCCTCCTGGCGGCGGGAGAAGGCAGCGATCGCCATCCGCGCCAGATCGCGCATCGATCCCTCGGAGCCATCGCGGATGGCGGCCGCGATCTGCTCCCGCAGCGCCTCCAGCTCCTGCTCTGAGAGCTCGCCCAGGTTGGCCAGCTCGTCCTCGCGGATGCCCTCCCGCGCAGCCGCAACCTCGACCGAGCGGAAGAAGAAGCGCTCGAAGACGAGCTCGAACACGCGCCGGTCCTCCTGGCTCTTGGCAAGCGTGGCCGCCAGCGCCTCGCGGAAGTCCTCCTGCGAGGTCCAGCTGATCTCGCGCAGGACTTCAAAGGCGTCGAGCATCTCCGAGGTCCCCACCGCCACGCCTTCGCGGCGCAGCTCCTCGCCCAGCTCCAAGATCCGCGCGGGCAGACCCTCTAGGTGGGGGGGCTGCTCGGGCTGGAGCTCAGGTGACATCCACCTACGACGACGACGCGGCGGGCGAGCGGAGCTTCAGCCCCACGCGGTCGGCCACCACGTCCATGTCGGTTCGGTGCTTGACGATCACCGACATCGTCTCCAGGAACACGTCCTCGTCGATCTCCTGAACGCCCAGCAGCAGCAGGGCACGGGCCCAGTCGATCGACTCGGCGATCGAAGGTGGCTTCTTAAGGTCAAGCGCTCGCACCATGCCGATCACCTCCACCAGGCGTCGAGCCACAGTCTCGGAGAGCTCGGGCGCATGCAGGCGCACGATCTCCAGCTCGTGCTCGAGCGCCGGGTAGTCGAGCCACAGGTACAGGCAACGGCGCTTGAGCGCCTCGGTCAGCTCGCGCGAGTTGTTGGAGGTGAGCAGCACGACGGGGTGCGTGCGCGACTCCACTCGCCCGAGCTCGGGGATCGAGATCTGGAAGTCGGAGAGCACCTCCAGCAGCATCGCCTCGAACTCCTGGTCGGTCTTGTCGATCTCATCGATCAGCAGGACCACAGGCTTCTCCGAGGAGATCGCCGTCATCAGCGGCCGTGCGAGCAGGAACTCCTCGCCGAAGATGTCCTCCTGCACGGCGTCCCAGCCGGTGTCCGTCGCCTCGGCCTGGATGCGCAGCAGCTGCTTGCGGTAGTTCCACTCATACAGCGCCTTGGCCTCGTCGAGGCCCTCGTAGCACTGCAGGCGCACGAGCTCGCGGTCGAGATGCTTGGCGAGCGCCTTGGCGAGCTCGGTCTTGCCGACCCCCGCCGGCCCCTCGACGAGTACGGGCTTGCCGAGCTTGGTCGCCAGGAACGACACCAGCGCTGTCGACTCGCCGGGCAGATAGCCGACTGCGCGCAGCCCCTCAGCGACTTCTGCGACCGAGGTGGGCGACGAGGACGGCGAGGCGGGCATCGTCAGCGCAATGATAGGTGGCCGGCTACTCGCCGGGCGTGCTCGGCTGATCCTCGAAGGACATCTGCTCCGAGGGCGCGGGTGGAAAGCGTGGGCGCCCCGAGCCCGACCTGCGCCCGCCGGCGCTCGGTGGCGGCGAAGGAGGGCGTGTTGCCGAGGTCTCAGCGGAGGCAGCGTCCTGTGGAGGCTCGCGGTCAGCCGCAGGGGGGCGGGCGGGAACGGGGCCACCCACCCGCGCGGGGCGGGTGGCGTGCTCGCTCGCTGGACGTCGTAGCGCCGTGGCCGCCTCATCGGCGGGAACCCGCAACGACTCGGCTTCGTCGGCATCGGTGGGCCGCGGTCGGCGGGATCCGCGGCGCATCAGCGGCGGCGCGGGCCGCTCCTCGGCTCGCATCCGACCGCCGGCGTAGAGCAGCCCGAGCGCCAGCAGCAGCGCGATGAAGATGCCCCACTCGACCCCCACGGTGGCGGTGATGCGCTGGCTTGCCTGCAGGCCCGGCTTGTCGAGCAGCCTGTAGAAGATCAACAGCGCCGCCCATGCACCCGCGACCATCACGATCAGACCGTCGCCGCCAGGGAGCTGGAAGTTGCGCTCCTCAGCGCGTGCGAACAGCATGGTGAGCACCCCCGCGCTCACGAGCAGCACGGCGGCCTCCACGAAGGAGAAGGCCTGGAAGGCGCTGAGGCTCGTCTGGGTGGCTTTGGCCGTGCCGTGTTCGACGAACGTGTCGGCCTTGCTGTACCACGGCAGGAACATCGACACGAACAGCCCGATCGCCGTGAGCGCCGCCAGGCGCTGCTCGCGCTCGAGTGCTCGCCAGGCGTGGGCGAGCCGGGTCATCGGGCGCAGGTGGCGGGGGAGATCGGGCGCAGGGTCCTCACGCGCCTAGTCTAGGTAGCGCCGCCCCGGGCTAGTGCCGGCTGACGACGATGGTGCCGTTGGCCGTGGCGAAGTTGCCCGCCAGGTCGGTCGCGGTGAGCGTCACCGAGAAGGTCCCGCCGGCGGCGGGGGTGACCCACAGGAGCTTTGGCTTGCCGTGTTCGACCGTCGCCCGGTTGCTCCACACCACGCGCGAGCCCTGCTTGACCTTCAGTTCGACCGTGGCGATCTTCGACAGCGAGATTTGCACCCCGGCGCGTGTACCGCCGCGCAGGGTGGTGGAGAGCAGCGAGATCACAGGCGGCGTCTTCAGGTCGGCTGTGAAGCGCTGCGCGGTCGTGCAGTAGACCTGGTCGGCTGCAATGGGCGTGCTGGCGGGTGCGGCTGTGGCGGTTCTCGCGGCGGCCGAGGCGGTCGTGCCGCCCGTCGGGCTCGACCCGGCTGGGGGAGTGGGGGTGGTAGGTGTGGCGGGCGGCGGCGTGGCAGGTGCGGGCGGTGGGGCGGGCGTGTAGGGGAGCCCTTTGCTCGTGCGTTCGCAGAGGTGCTGGAGGAATTCGGCGAGCAGTTCGTGGTAGTTGAGGTTGGATTCCCCGAACTGGTCGTACAGCGACCAGCCGCCGGTGTCGAAGTGGGGTGTTTCCACCCGCGCCTCGGCGTCGCCGGCTTCGAACAGCTTCAGCCCGAGCGGGTCTTTGGTGATGGCGGTGTATTCGTAGAGACCCACCAGCGCCTGGATGAAGCCGTTGAGGATGCGATCGCTGGGCGCGTAGGTGTACTCGGCGTACCACGTGCCGATGGGCGTCTTGACCATCACGCCCTGCGGTGGCGCCGTCTCGAAGATGCCCACGGCCTGCTGGGCGGCGGTGAGGTCGGCGGGTTCTTTGAAGCGCTGCCACGCGCGCGCGAGGACCTCCAGGCCGGTGCCCTGCGAGAGGCCGCTCGTCCACGGCGGCAGGCCACCGTCGAAGCGGAACAGGTACTCCCAGGCGATGCCGCCGGCGCGGGCGGTGGCGAGCGGGATGACTTCGCTGACGAGCTGCTTGAGGTTGGCGTTTTCGTGGCCCGAGAGGTAGTAGCCGTTGCCCTCGCCGAAGGTGGCCAGCCACTGGATCTCGATGCCCTGACCGGCGTAGTACTCCCAGATCAGCTTGCTTCCGGGGAAGGTGACGCGGGCTCCGCTGGAGAGCAGCGGTTCGGTCGTCCACCACTGGCGGTTGCGTTCGAGGGTGAGGAACAGGGCGGGCAGGCGCGTGGGGGTGAACTCGCCGGCGGCTGCGATCGCCTGGACGTTGGCGAGCACTGCCCCGAGCTCGACAGCGCGGGTGCCGCTGAGCTTGCCCAGCGAGCGTTTGGCGGCCACATAGGCGGCGTAGTAGCGGCTGTAGGAGGCCTGGGGGATGGCGCCGCTCTTCAGCAGGCTCTGCAGGGCGGCGCTGACGCTCGGACCGTGCGTGCTCGCAGCGCGCACGTGCACACGGGTGGGGGCGAGGGCCGTGGCTGCGGATCGGCCGGCGAGGGCAGGTTGGGCTGTGGGCCCGCCCACGACCATCAAGCCGAGGACGAGCGCCGCGAGACGCGAGGCACGCACCGCGCCGATGCTACGCACGCGCCTGCTCAGGGCTGCAGGGCGCGTTGCAGCTCGCGCAGGTGAATAGGGGGCCACGCCCCAGGAACACATCCCCCGTTGCTGCAGTTGCGCTGCTGGGTGCTACTAGAGGGCCTCGGCCTCGTCCAGATCCTCGCCGTCCTCGTCGCCGAGCGGTGTGTCCTCGTCCTCGTCGAGGTCCACGTCGTCATCGTCGGCTAGCAGCACTCCACCGGGCTGGTAGGTGTGCTGGAAGCGCTCCACCAGCTCGTCGCGTTTGTGCTCGTCGACGGGAACCTCATCGGAGACGAGCACCCACTCGTCGTTGTCGAACTCGTCCGTGCCGAACAGCTCGTGGTCGACATCGGGCGAGTCGTCGACCACGATCATGATCTCGGTCTGGGGGTTGAAGTAGGTCCCCGGACGGATCGTCAGCTCGTCCAATGTAAAACGGCGGGCGTTGGTCACGGCGCGTTTATACCCCACTGCGGGTCGCCGTGGTGGTTCACGGGTCGAGCTCCTGCAGCGTGCGCGCCACCTCATCGTCGAGGTCCAGTGGCTCGAGTCCCTGGCGCACACGCCGTTCGTTGCGCGCCACGACGAGCTGGCGGACCTCTTCGACGATACCCGCATCGTGCCCTGTGCCGGAGGCCGGCGGAGCCAGCAGGCGCGCCAGCTCGGCGTCGACGTCGAGCGCGGGCTCGCCCCTGCGCACCTGGCGCTCGGAGCGGGCGCGCAGCATCTGGCGGATCTCCTCCTCCTGCTCGGCGCGTGTGGCGGGCGAGTCGGGCGGGGGCGGCGCACCGCCCTGCCCGCTGCCGCCGGTGGTGAGGCCGCCGCGGCCGATGTAGTCGTACATGTTCTCGCTGCCGCGCGTGAGCATCAACAGCAGCGAGATCAGCAGCGCGAAGGCGACCGCCCCGAACACCACGAGGCTGAGGCCGTTGTCGGCCAGGTCCAGCGCGGCGGTGGCGAGGGAACCGTGCACCTCGACGATTGTTGCCGATCGGCGCGCTCTCCGCTACCCTGGCCGAAGAGATTGACTGACCAGTCAATCTATATTGAGGCGCCAGTCCGATAGGAGATCCGAGAATGGTCGATTTCACGCTCACCGACGAGCAGAAGAACCTGCGCGAGATGGCGCATGACTTCGCCGTCAAGGAGATTCGCCCCGTTGCCTGGGAGTACGACAAGGAGGGCACGTGGCCGCAGGACATCGTCGAGAAGGCCTGGGACGTGGGCCTGATGAACTCGCACATCCCCGAGGAGTACGGCGGCGCCGGCGCGGGTTACCTCGACGGCTGCCTGATCGAGGAAGAGCTCTCGTGGGGCTGCTCGGGCATCCAGACCTCCCTCGGATGCAACGGCCTGGCCACCGCTCCGATCATGCTGGGCGGCTCTGAGGAGACCAAGAAGAAGTACCTGGGCATGCTCACCGAAGCGCCCAAGCTCGCCTCCTTCTGCCTGACCGAGCCAGACGCCGGCTCGGATGTGTCGGGCATGCGCACCACGGCCGTTAAAAAGGGCGACAAGTACGTCATCAACGGCTCCAAGTGCTTCATCACCAACGGCGGCTACGCCGACTACTACACCGTCTACGCCAAGACCGACAAAGACGCCGGACACCGCGGCATCTCCGCTTTTGTGGTCGAGCGCGACTGGGGCGTTGTGGTGGACAAGAAGGAGGACAAGCTCGGGCAGCGCGCCTCCAACACGGCCACGATCTCCTTCAACGACGTGGAGATCCCCGCCGAGAACCTGCTGGGCGAGGAGAACAAGGGCTTCAAGCTCGCCATGATGACGCTCGACCGTACGCGCCCGGGCGTGGCGGCGATGGCCACGGGCATCGCCCGCGCGGCCTTCGAGTTCGCCGTCGACTACTCGCGCGAACGTGTCCAGTTCGGGGTGCCGATCGCGATGCACCAGGCGATCCAGTTCATCATCGCCGACATGGCCACCGAGATCGAGGCGGCCCGCCTGCTGGCGTGGAAGTCGGCCGTGATGCTCGACAACGGCGAACGCAACACGCTGATCTCATCCCACGCCAAGCGCTTCGCCGCCGACACGGCGATGAAGACCGCCACCGAAGCCGTGCAGGTCTACGGCGGCTACGGCTTCATCAAGGAGTACCCCGTGGAGAAGCTCTTCCGCGACGCCAAGATCATGCAGCTGTACGAGGGCACCTCGCAGATCCAGCGCCTGGTCATCGCTCGCGAAACGCTGCTCCCGCGGCGTGTCGAGGAGCCGACGGCGGTCCCGGCCTGATGTTCGTGTTCAAGGCCGCAGTCGTGGGCGCAGGGACCATGGGTGGTCAGATCGCTCAGACGATTGCCGCCGCCGGCATCCCGGTGGTGCTCAAGGACATCAACCAGGACCTCGTGCAGGCAGGGCTCGATGAGGCGAAGAACGTCACGAGCGGCCAGGTCGGAAAGCTGGTGGAGCGCGGCAAGCTCACTGCCGAGCAGGGCGAGGCGCAGATCGCCGAGGTGCTGGGGCGCATCGTAGGCACCACCTCCTACGAGGGCTTTGGCGATGTCGACTTCGTGATCGAGGCCGTCCCCGAGCGCATGGAGATCAAGCAGTCCGTCTTCGCCGAGCTGGACGCCGCCACCCCCGGACACGCCATCCTCGCCTCCAACACCTCCTCGCTGTCGATCACAGAGATCGGCGAAGCCACCCTGCGCCCCGAGAAGGTGATCGGCTTCCACTACTTCTACCCCGCCTCGATCATGCCTCTGATCGAGATCGTCGAGGGCGAGGAGACCTCCGCCGAGACAGTCAGCGCCGCTGTCACCTTTGCCCAGACCATCCGCAAGCAGCCCATCACCTGCGCCGAGGTCCCCGGCTTCGTCGTCAACCGCATCCTCAACTCGGGCATCTCCGAGGTGTGGCGCGAGCAGGAGGAGAAGGGTCTTTCGATCAAGAAGATCGACGAGGGCGTTGGCGCCGCGGGTGTCGTTCCCATCGGCCCCTACTACCTCGTCAACCTGCTCGGCCTCGACACCGTCCTGCACGTCGCCGAGCACCTCGTGGAGTCCTACGGGGAGGAACGCTTCTACGTCCCCAAGGGCATGCAGAAGCTCGTGGCCAACGGCAAACTCGGCGCCAAGACCGGGGGAGACGGCTTCTACAACACCGACGGCGAGGCCAACATCGACGGGGACGCCGACCCCGACGTGGCCGAGCTCGTGGAGATGCTCTCGCTGAAGACCTTCCTCGAGGCCTGCCTAGTGCTGGAGGAGGGCGTGGCCACCCACCGCGACATCGACTTCGGGATGATGGCCGGCGCCGGCCTCGACCCCCGCCGCGGCCTGCTTCCCCCCTTCATGAAGGCCGATAGCGTTGGCCTCGACTCGATCCTCGAGCGCATGGAGTCCGCCCAGGAGCGCTACGGCGAGCGCTTCACCCCGCCCACCATCCTGCGCCGCCTCGTCGCCCAGGGCCGCCTCGGGCAGAAGACCGGCCAGGGCTTCTACGCCTATCCCCAGCCCGACCCCGAGCAGCCCGCAGAGGTGATCAAGCTCGAGACGCGCTCCGATGGGGTCGCCATCGCCTGGCTGGCCAATGGCCAGATGAACTCCATCTCGCCCCAGGTCATAGAAGACCTGCAGAAGGTGTGGAGCAAGGTCAAGGGCTCGGATGTCCGCGCGCTCGTGATCGCCTCCTCCAACCCCTTCCTCTACTGCGCGGGAGCCGACATCAAGGCCTTCACCACCATGGACGAGGCATCGGGGGCCGAGCTGATCAACGGGGCGCACGCCCTCTTCAAAGAGCTCGGCGAGGACGGCATCGTCACGATCGCCGCCGTCAACGGCCTCGCCTTCGGTGGCGGCTGCGAGCTCGCCATGGCCTGTGACGTGCGCATCGCGGCGCGCTCGGCCATCTTCGGCCAGCCCGAGGTCAAGCTCGGGATCATCCCCGGCTTCGGCGGCACCCAGCGCCTGCCCCGTTTGGTGGGTACAAACAAGGCTCTCGAGATGAACCTCGTGGGCGACCCCATCCTCGCCGACGAAGCCTTCGAGCTCGGCCTCGTCAACCGCACCGTCGAGGACCACGAGCTGCTCGACACGGCCCTGATGTGGGCGCGCAAGCTCGCCGGTCAGGCTCCCCTGGCGGTCGCTCAGATCAAGGGGATCTCTGGCGCCGGCGACCTCGACGAGGGTGTGGAGGCCGAGAAGAGGGCCTTCGCCGAGGTGTTCGCGAGCGAGGACGCCAAGGAGGGCATCTCGGCGTTCCTCGGCAAACGCGCCCCCAGCTTCAAGGGACGTTGAGCGGGAGTCTGCGCGAGGCCGAGTCGCACCCCGCAGCCGCACGGGCGCGACTCGCCGAGCTGGTCGCCGGCGCGGGATCTGTCGTGGCGCTCACCGGCGCCGGGAT
This sequence comes from Solirubrobacteraceae bacterium, assembly GCA_036264155.1. Lineage (GTDB taxonomy): Bacteria > Actinomycetota > Thermoleophilia > Solirubrobacterales > Solirubrobacteraceae > Palsa-744. The sequence continues at coordinate 8,221 of DATARM010000104.1, read as the reverse complement.
CTCAGTCCCGTCCGGCATCCCCGACTTCCGCGGCCGGGCGGGCACCCAAAAGGGGCTGTGGGAGAAGGTCGATCCGATGGAGGTCGCCCACATCGATGCCTTTCGCGCCGACCCCGTGCGCTTCTGGAGCTTCTACGGCGATCGTTTTGCCACCCTCGGCGAGAAGCAGCCCAACGGCGCCCACCGTGCCCTCGTAGCGCTCGAAGTCGCCGGCATGCTCGACGGGGTGATCACGCAGAACATCGACATGCTCCATGGCCGTGCCGGCACGCGCGAGCTGATCGAGGTCCACGGCTCGATCGCCACCTGCTCCTGTCCGAGCTGCCGCTCCAGCGTTGACGTGGAGGACGTCCACCTACGCTTGGCGGGTGCGGCCGACGGCGTGCCCCGCTGCACCGGATGTGACGGGCCGCTGAAGCCCGACGTGGTGCTGTTCGGCGAGACGCTCTTGCCGCACGCGCTCGGCCGTGCGCAGGAGCTTTGCGAAGGGGCCGACGTGCTGCTCTGCATCGGCTCCTCCCTGGAAGTGCACCCCGTCGCCGGGCTGCCGCTGCTCACGCTGCGCCGTGGAGGGTCCGTGGCCATCCTCACCGCTGGTCCTACCCCGCTCGACGCGCAGGCCACCGTGCGCCTGAGCGGCGACGTGGTCGAGGAGCTGGATGCGCTCGCCTCGGCGCTAGGCCAGCAGCGCTAAGCAGTCGTCTGCGCCATCAGGTCGCGCTCGGGGTCGATGCCCCAGCGCTCGCCGACCGCCGCGAGCGACTTGTCCACGCCCCAGCGGTCTGCTCGGAAAGGGCCCTCGTGTTCGAGGCTCGCGCCCTTCAGCGCCATGCAGCCGCTGTTATCGCCGATCGCCCTCATCTCCTCGATCTCCTCCCGGCTCAGCTCGACCGAGGGATCGAGAGCGGCCAGCTCCGCGCGCTTGTCCTCCACTGGACGGGCGCCCCGCCCGCTCTCCTGGATCAGCGTGGGCGCCACACAGCTCACCGCCGGCTGGGCCAGATCCCACGCGCAGGCCAGCTGCAGCATGCTCAGCCCGTGGCGCTCGGCGTAAGGGCGCATGCGCTCCAGGCGCTCGCCGCCCGCCTGCACCCAACCGTCGGGACGGAACTTGCGGTGGTCGTAGGGAGCGAACTCGTGGCCCTCGCGCACGTCGTCGTGGAACAGGCCGCCGTAGTCGACCACGCGCGCAATCAAGCTCACCTCGTTGGCAGCGGCCGCATCGAGCACCAGCTCGCCCGGCCACGGCTCGAGCGGGTTGAGGATGATCATCCCCCAGTCGATCTGCGCGGCAAAGCGCTCCAGGCAGTCGAGCAGATCCAGCGTGAAGCCGTTCGCCGGGCCCGGCGCCACGCCCAGCAGACGCGTCAGGCCCGCCTCGCGCACCGCCTCCATGCCATCCCAAACCGCCGGGCTGGAGTAGCCCGTGCGGTCGGGGTTGTGCAGCAGCAGCACGTCGAAGCGATCCACTCCGCAGCGCTCCAGGCTGCGCTCTGTGGCCATGCGGATGTAGTCCGCGTAGCCCTCTGGACCGCGCAGGTCCGGGTCGGTGAAGCGAGGGAAGCCCTTGGCCCCTTCGCGCTGGCCCTCATAGAAGTCGTGCCCGATCGCGCCCACCAGGCAGAAGCTGTCGCGATCCACTCCCTCGAGCGCCCGGCCGAGCACCTCGTCGGCCTCGCCGCTGCCGTACACGTCGGCCGTGATCACCGTGTCGATGCCCCCGCCCGGGCGCAGCAGCGCCAGCAGACGCTCCTCCTCCAGCGGCTCGCCGAAGTGCATGAAGCGCCCTCCGCTCCAGGTTCCTACGGCTGTGGTGGTGGGGTCCATCCTCGGCTCGAACTCTAGCCGGCGCAACAGCTCCGCGCCGCGACTACTCAGCCGAGGCCGGAGGCGGTGCGGGCACGCAACGCGGCCTCGAGTCGGCCGAGGGCATGGGCCAGCGTCTCCTCGTCGGGCTCGAACAGCTCGACGTCCGGCTCGCCCCCACCCAGATCGGTGAGCGCGCGGCGCGCCTGCTCGGCCACGTCCAGATGCAGCTGATCGAGCTCGGCTATGCGGATCGCGAGATCCTGGCGGCCCTCGGCGGGCAGCTCGCGCCCCGCGGCCGTGAGCGCGGCGTCGAGCTCCAGCGCAGCATGAACCAGGCGCCCCTGATCGAGATCCAGTCGCGCGCGCAGGGCAAGCTCCTCGCACAGCAGCATCGTCCCCCGGGCGCCAAGCAGGGCCGCGAGCCGCTCCTGCGGGCGCAGCGCCGAGGTGCGGTTGCGCCTCCTGGTGCCCTTGCGCCCGTCGGCCGGCCACGGCAGCTCACGTGCGTGCAGCCAGCGACCGCTCGCCACCTGCTCGCCCTCGCCCCAGCCGGCTCTGATCACGAGCGCCTGAGCGGGGGAGACCTCGTGGACGTAGGGGTTGGCCGAGGCGATGCGATGTGCATGTAGGACGCGGTTGACCGTGGCGACGGCCGCCAGCACGTCACGCTCGCGATCGAAGTCCTCCAGCCAGGCTCGGGCCTGCTGCTCGGCCGACAGCGAGATCGGATCGATCACCGTCACCCGCGTGGTGCTCACCGACACCGGCTCAGGGGATGGAGACAGGCTGGTCGTCTTCGAGCCGAGCCTGGAGAAGACCGATCCCCCTCCTCCTGTACGAACCACATCGACGCCGCGGCCAGCGGCCAGCGTGTCGATCACGATCACCCGCTCGGCATCGCCGTTCGTCTCCACGCGCTGGAGGTAGCGACCGTCAGCGGGACCGAGCGTCCAGGGGAACTCCAGCTGAATGAAGATGAATATCCGCTGGGGCATCTCTGCACCGTATCCTTCCCGCAGAGGCCACGGCCGTGAACATCTCGGGGCCGCCAACGCCCACCCGACCCGACGATCCAGGAGCAGAGGATGTCCGACACGAGCAATCTCGCCAAGAGCCTGCGCGAGCGGCTCGGCGTCAACACCGAGGAGCGTCTCGGTAGGGCGCTTTCCGATCTGCTGGAAAACCCGCTGCTCACCGGTGCAATCGGACGTGCATTCGACGCGCGCGAGAAGGCCTCCCAGGCCCAGGAGGTGGCGCTTGGCGCGCTCAACATCCCCTCGGCTGCAGACCTCGAACGGCTGACCAGGCGCCTGCGCTCCGTCTCCCACCGCCTAGAGGGAATCGAGGACGGGGTCGACCGCCTCGACCGCGCGCTCCTGCCGAGCGGGGTCGAAGCGCGGCTCAGCGCGATCGAGGAGCAGCTGCGCACGCTCACCGGCAAGCTCGAGCAGGCCACCAGGACCACCCCAGCAGCCAAAGCGCCATCAACCGCCGCCGGCAAAGCCAAAGCCAAAGCCAACGCGAAACCAGCCAAAGCGAAACCCAAAGCGAAAGCGAAAGCCGCCACGAAATCAGCGACGTCGGGCAAAGCCAAAGCCTGAGCGCTCAGCTGAGCGTCGCAATCGCGAACGCGCCCATCCGTTCGGCCGCCTCGAGCAGCGCATCGTCCGCGATTCGTGCGCGAGCGCCATTTTCGTCGAAAGTGTCCGAGACGGCGAGCATGCACGCCACGGAGACGCCCTTCACGGCACCCAGGGCAAACAGCGTCGCTGCCTCCATCTCGACCGCCAGAGCGCCTTTGTGTCCCGCCCCCGGAAGAAGGCTATGCTCGTAGAACAGATCGACGCTCACCACCCTGCCGAGGTGAGCATCCGGGGCCTGGGCGTGGAGCGCGCTGGTCAACGCTAGGTCGGCGGCCGCATGCTCGCCGGCTCCCAGTGCGCGCGAGGTGCCATCGGCGCAGATTGCCTCACCGGCGATGATTAGCTGCCCCAGGGCGAGCGTCGGGTCCAGGGCTCCGCAGGTGCCCACCCGGACGAACTTGCGCGCGCCCAGCTCGATCAGCTCCTCGAGGACGATCGCGGCCGACGGCCCACCCATGCCGGTCGCCTGGATCGTCAGCGGCTGGCCGTCGGGTGCAGCGCCTGTGTAGCCCCACAGGCCGCGGTGGTGGTTGAACATGCGTGGCTCCTCCAGCAGAGCCTGTGCGAGCGCGAGCGCGCGACCGGGATCTCCGGGCAGCAAGACCCGCTCGCTGAGCGGGGCCGTGGGACGCAGGTGCAGGGCGGCGCTGTGTGACATCGGCGGCGACTTTAGACTGCCGGATATGGGAATGCGCCTCGCCTCCAAGTGACCGAGCCCGCAGATGATCCCGCGCCCGAGACGGCCGAGCTGACGCTCGCGCAGGTCGCCGCGCGCGCCGGCGTCTCCGCCGCCACCGTCAAACGCTGGGTGGCGCGCGGCCTGGTACCCGGCTACGACGGACGCTGGACACCCACGTCGCTCGCCTACGTGAGGGTGGTGGCGCGGCTGCGCGCACGTGGGCACACACTGGAGGAGATCAAGCACGCGAGCGACAACGGCCAGCTCGCCATCGGCCCGATCGAGAACCTGCTCAGCCGAGCCGAGCCGCGGCATTCGCTCAAGGATGCCGCCAAGGCCACCGGTCTCAGCGCCACGCTGATCAAACGCATCTACGCGACGATGGGGTTGAGCAACCCCTTCTCAGCGGTCTCTGACGAAGACCTCGAGATGCTCGGCTACGCCTCCGCCGTGCTCGCCGCCGGCTTCCCGCTCGAGGCGTTCCTGCAGCTGATGCGCGTGTACGGGCAGGTGATCGCCCAGATCGCCGACGCCGAGGTGCGCCTGATCCACCTCTACGTACACGAGCCGCTGATGCGGGCGGGCGTGCCCAGCGTGGAGATCGCCGAGGAGATGGAGGGTCTCGCCCGCGAGGTCTTCCCCTTCGCTGCGCCCTTCATGAACTACCTGCACGGTCGCCTGCTCGCCCACTTCGTCGAGCAGGACATGATCGGCCACATGGAGGCAGACCTCACCGGCGAGGCCCCCCGCGAGGGACGCCTGCGGGTGACGATCGTGTTCGCCGACCTCGCCGGCTATGCGCGCTTGACTGTCGAGCACGGCGATGAGGCAGCACTCGGCGCCGTCGAGCGCTTCGCCGAAGCCGTCACCCGCACGCTCCCAGCCGACGCGCGCGTGATCAAGACGCTGGGCGACGAGGTGATGGTGATCGGCTCCGATCCCGCTGCCCTGACCCAGTGGGCGGTCGCGCTCCAGGCCGGGACCGCGGCCGGCGAGCCGCCGCCACGGATCGGCGTCCACTACGGCGAGGTGCTCTACCGCGACGGCGACTACTTCGGACGCGAGGTCAACCAGGCCGCGCGGGTCGTCGCGCGCGCCGGCGGCGGCGAGGTGCTCGTCACCCGCCCCGTGGTGGAGATGGCCGCGGGGGTCGACGGGATCGCCTTCAACAGGATCGGCGAGGTTCGCCTCAAGGGCTTCTCCGAGCCGACCGAGCTGTTCACCGCCAAGCCTGTGGAAGGCTGAGGCTGGATGAGCTTCGAGGAGCTCCGCGAGACAGTTCGCGCCGGGGGGCTGTTCGCCCGGGATCGCCCCGTCGTGACGATGATCTCCGGGGGGCGCGACTCCACCTGCCTGCTCGACGTGGCTGTGACGCTGCTCGGCCCCTCGGCCGTGAGCGCCCTGCACGTCAACTACGGCCTGCGTGAGGAGGCGGACGGCGACGAGCGCCACTGCGCGGCGCTGTGTGCCACGCTCGGGGTCGAGCTCGAGGTGCTCCACGCCGGCGAGGCGCCGGGAGCGGGCGCATCCGGGAACCTGCAGGCCTGGGCGCGCGAGGTTCGCTACGGCGCCGCCTCGCGCATGGCCGAGCAGCGCGATGCGCTCATCGCCACCGGGCACACCGCCAGCGACCAGGTCGAGACGATCCTCTATCGTCTCGCCGCCTCGCCGGGGCGGCGGGCGCTGCTGGGCATGGTCGCGGCCGAGGGGCGCCTGATCCGCCCGCTGCTGGAGGTGAGCCGCGAGCAGACCGCCGCCTTCTGCCGCGACAGGGGCCTCCAGTGGCGCGAAGACACGAGCAACGAGGACGAGCGCTACGCCCGCACGCGAGTGCGTAGGGGGCTGGTGCCGGCGCTGCAGGCCATCCACCCGGCCGCCGAGGCCAACGTGCTGCGAACGGCGTTCCTGCTGCGCGAGGAGACAGAGCTGCTCGACGAGCTCGTCGCCCGCGAGCTCGAGGGCTCCAGGCGCATCGCCATCTCGCGTTTGCGTGAGATGCCCGCCGCGCTGGCCCGCCTGGTGGTCGTGCGCCTGGCCGAGAGCGCCGCTGGCACCTACGTGCCCCAGGCGGGCGGGCGGGTGGAGGAGCTCCTCGCCCTCGGGCGCCGCGGCGGACGCGCAGAGCTTCACGTCGGGGGGCAGGCGGGCGCCGTGATCGTCGACGGTGTGCTGGAGATGGTCCGCTTGCCGCCGCGCGAGGCCATGCCGCCGCACGAGGGCTAGACTCCCACCCGTGGCCACCCCCGCGCGTCTCAGCGAGCCAGGCCTGGGCGAGGTGCTCGTGTCGGCGGAGGAGCTGCAGCTGCGTGTCGCCGAGCTGGGCGAGCAGATCTCACGCGACTACGCCGGTCGGGCCCTGCTGCTGGTCGGCGTGCTCAAGGGCGCGGTGTTCTTCCTCAGCGACCTCATGCGCGTGATCGACATCGACGTCGAGGTCGACTTCATGGCCGTTGCCTCCTACGGCTCGGCCACCGACTCGTCGGGCGTGGTGCGGATCCTCAAGGACCTCGACGCCTCGATCGAAGGCCGCGACGTGCTGATCGTCGAGGACATCGTCGACTCGGGTCTGACGCTGCAGTACCTGATGCGCAACCTCGGCTCGCGCAACCCGCGCACGCTCGAGGTCTGCGCGCTGCTGACCAAGCCCGAGCGCCGCAAGGTCGACCTGCCGACGCGCTACGTGGGCTTCGAGATCGCCGATCGGTTCGTGGTCGGCTATGGCCTCGACTACGGCGAGCGCTACCGCAACCTTCCCTTCGTGGCCGCGCTGGTGAGCTAGATCGAGCTGATTGCAGCACCCCTGCAGCGGCTCCCATCTGCCAGAAAGCCGCGGCTTTCATGGTACGCTAGGGGACCGGTGGACACGATTTCACACGGTGCCAGGGCCCTTAGGATCTCGTCATGAGCCGTTTCTTCAAGAGCGCCGCATTCCCGATCCTCATCGTCGTGGTGTTGGCCTTCCTCGCGGTCAAACTCGTCAACCCCGGCCCAAGCAACCACCGTTCCCACAGCTACCAGACGCTCGTCTCGAGTGAGATCCCCAAGGGGGAAGTCAAGTCTGTCGAGCTGAAGAACAAAGGCAAAGCCCTCGAAGTCGAACTGACGAACAAGGAAAAGTACGAAACGGGGTTCATCGATCAGGCGGCCCCGCAGCTGATCGCTCTGCTCGAAAAGACCCCCAACGTCAAATTCAACGTCGAATCGGAAAAGAGCAGCGCGCTACTCGGCCTGCTCACCTACATCCTTCCGATCCTGCTGTTCTTCGGCTTCTGGATCTTCCTCATGAACCAGGTCCAGGGCGGGGGCTCGAAAGTCATGTCCTTCGGCAAGTCGCGCGCCAAGCGCATGTCCGCCGACTCGCCCAAGATCACCTTCCGCGACGTCGCCGGGGTCGACGAGGCCGTGGAGGAGCTCCACGAGATCAAGGAATTCCTCGAGAACCCCAAGAAGTTCCAGGCGCTCGGCGCGAGGATCCCCACGGGCGTCCTGCTCTACGGACCGCCGGGCACCGGCAAGACGCTGCTCGCGCGGGCGGTCGCCGGCGAGGCGGGCGTGCCGTTCTTCTCGATCTCCGGCTCCGACTTCGTCGAGATGTTCGTCGGCGTGGGCGCCTCGCGTGTACGCGACCTGTTCGAGCAGGCCAAGCAGAACAGCCCCTGCATCATCTTCATGGACGAGATCGACGCCGTCGGGCGCCACCGCGGCGCCGGCATGGGCGGCGGCCACGACGAGCGCGAGCAGACCCTCAACCAGCTGCTCGTCGAGATGGACGGCTTCGAGGCGAAGGACAACATCATCATGATCGCGGCCACCAACCGGCCCGACATCCTCGACCCCGCGCTGCTGCGCCCGGGCCGCTTCGACCGCCAGATCGCCGTCGACCGCCCCGACCGCAAGGGCCGCGCCAAGATCCTAGAGGTTCACACTCGCGGCAAGCCGCTGGCGAAGGTGATCGACATCGACGCGCTCGCCGGTCAGACGCCGGGCTTCACCGGCGCCGACCTGTCCAACCTGATCAACGAGGCAGCGCTGCTGGCCGCCCGCACGGGCAAGCGCGAGATCGGCCAGGAAGAGCTCGAGGAGGGGATCA
>DATARM010000130.1:0-47703 GCA_036264155.1 Solirubrobacteraceae bacterium | reverse complement strand
GACGGTCGTCGAGCAGGACGGCCGGATCGTGGTCGTCGACGTCGGCCTGCGCTTCCCGACTCCCGAGATGGTCGGCATCGACCTCGTCCTGCCCGACTTCACCTACCTGCGCGAACGCGCCGAGGACATCGAGGCGATCGTCATCACCCACGGTCACGAGGACCACCTGGGAGCTCTGCCGTGGGTCCTTCGTGACCTCGGCGACCGCCTCGACGCGCCCGTTTACGGTGGCGCGCTGACGATCGCAATGGCGCGCTCCAAGCTCGACGAGCACAAGCTGCGCAACGTCGAGCTCAACGAGATCGAACCCGGCGAAACGCTCGAGCTCGGACCGTTCTCGCTCGAGCTGGTGCACATGACGCACTCGATCCCAGATGCCAGCGCGGTCGCGCTCGGCACCGACCTGGGCACCGTGCTGATCACCGGCGACTACAAGTTCGACCAGACCCCCGTCGACGGGCCGCCCGCCGACGTATCGCGTTTGGCCGAGCTCGGCCGCGAGGGCGTGCTGCTGCTGTGCGGCGACTCGACCAACGTCGATCGCCCCGGCTTCTCGCCGTCGGAGTCGGTCGTGGGCCCGCACCTCGAGGAGGTATTCGCGCGGTGCGAGGGGCGGATCGTGGTTACGAGCTTCGCCTCCAACATCCACCGTGTGCAACAGGTCGTCGACGCCGCCCACGCGCTCGATCGCAAGGTCGCGCTGGTGGGGCGCTCGATGCGCAAGAACGTGGGCATCGGGCGCAACCTCGGCCACATCGAGGTGCCCGACGGGTTGCTAGTCGGCCCGCGCGAGATCGGCGACTTCCCCGATGAGCGCGTCGTGATCATCTCCACGGGCTCGCAGGGAGAGCCGCTGTCGGCGCTGCGGCGGATGGCATACCGCGACCATCCCCAGGTGCAGCTGAAGGGCGGCGACACGGTCGTCTTCTCAGCAACCCCGATCCCGGGCAACGAGCGCGCGGTCAACGAGACGATCGATCGGCTCTACCACATCGGCTGCGACGTGATCACCCCGCGTGAGGCGCCCGTCCACGCCTCCGGCCACGGCTACGCCGAGGAGGTCAAGCTGATGCTGAACCTCGTCAAGCCCCGCTACGTGATGCCCTTCCACGGGGACTTCAAGCGCCTGCGCATGCACGCTCAGCTCGCGGAAGCTGTGGGAGTGCCGCCGGAGGACATCTTCCAGGGCGACAACGGGCTCCCGCTGGAAATCGACGAGCGGGGCGCGCGCTTCGGCGAGCGCGAGGAGGCGGGCATGATCTTCGTCGACGGCGTGGAGCTCGGCGACATGGCCGACGTTGCCCTGCGCGACCGGCGGATGCTCTCAGCAGACGGCATCTTCATCGTCGTGGTCACGATCGCCGAGCACGACGGCAGCTCAGTCGCCGACCCCGAGGTGATCTTCCGGGGAGTGCCGTTCCTCGACGAGGCCGACGAGCTGCTCGATGAGATTCGCAACACGGTCGAGGCCTCCTTGCGCCACGCGGCCAGCGAGGAGATACGCGAGGTCGACCTGCTTCAGCAGGTCCTGCACGACGACTTGGCGAAGCTAGTCTATGACCGACTCAAGCGCCGGCCGATGGTGCTGCCGGTCGTCGTCGAGGTCTGAGTAGGCGGGTAGTCGCACCACGAAGCGGGCGCCGCCACTGCCCGGCGTCTCCTCCACGCTGACGCTCCCTCTATGCGAGACGGCGACCGCCTGGACGATTGCAAGGCCGAGCCCGAACGAGCCGCCGCGGTCCCCGGCCCCACGCACGAAGCGCTCGAACAGATTCGAGCGCAGCTCCTCGGGTACGCCGGGCCCGTCGTCCTCCACGACGAGCTGAACACGCCCGCCTGGGCTCGTGCAGGTCGAGACCCGAATCTCCGTCGCGGGTGGCGTGTGACGCAGAGCGTTCTCCAGCAGGTTGATCGTCAGGCGGTGGAGCTCGTCGCGCGCGCCCTCGACGATCGCGGGGCGGACGTCGAGGACGATGTCGTGCTCGGCGCTCACCGGCCCGAGCTCGCTGGCGGCCTCGACCACGATCTGAGCCAGATCGCATGGCTCGCGCGAGACCACACGCGCGGCATCCGTGCGGGCCAGGAGCAGCAGATCTGCAACCAGGCGACGCATACGCTGAGAGGAGCGAAGCGCCGAGCGTGCCGCGTCGCCCTGGTCGCCGTGGAGCGATTCGGCCAGCAGCTCGAGGTTGGCGAGCACGCTCGTCAGCGGCGTGCGCAGCTCGTGTGAGGCGTCGGCCACGAAGCGGCGTTGGCGGGCCAGCATGGCCTCGGTCTCGCCGCGCGCGGCATCGAGCTCGCGGAGCATGCCCTCGAGCGTGCGCGCGAGCTCTGAGACCTCGTCGTCGGCCTCGGATTGGGGCACCACACGGGAGGGGTCGCGCGTACGAGCGATCTCGGCCGCGGTCGAGGTCAGCTGGGCGATCGGTTTCATCGCTCGGCGGGCGATTGCCATACCTGCCAGCAGCGCGAAGGCGCTGCCGAGCACCACGCCCAGGAACAGGAACAGCTCGACGCGCTTGACCGTCGCCTCGTTGTCGGACAGTCGCTGGCCGTACTGGACGATCACCCGTCCCCGCGGCTCTCCGTTCTCGAACACCACCGCGGAGCGGCTGACGACCCGGTAGCCGTGGATGTTCAGCGGGCTGGTCAGCACCGGAACGCCCAGGTTCCGCGAGTGGCGCGGGGCTTCGTCGACAACGGTGCCATCGACGGTGAGGACCTTGATGACGGCGTGGTCGGCATCGGAGGCGAAGTCGCCCAGGGCCGGTTCGATCTTGATCGATTCCGAGGTGGCTGTGATCTGCAGGACCGACGGCAGCCGGCTGGCGGCGTTGGCCACCTGGGTGTTGAAGTCGTTGCGGATGCGGTGCACGGTCAGTGACCCGATCGCCACGGCGAAGCCGCACAGGATCACGAACGTCAGGAGCGCGGACACGCCGGCGAGGCGCACGCGAATGGGCAGGCGGTCGAAGCTCGCCGATAGGCGGGAGCTCGCCCGCGTCAGGGCGTCGAGCGGCCTACGCACGTAGGACGTAGCCGGCCCCTCGAATCGTGTGCAGCAGGCGGGGGTCGCCCTCCGCCTCGAGCTTGCGGCGCAGGTTGGAGACGAACACCTCGATCGTGTTCGTGGTGGAGAAGGGGTCATAGCCCCAGACCTCATCGAGCAGTCGCTGGCGTGAGATGACGATGCGCTCGTTGCGCATCAGGTACTCGAGCAGCTCGAACTCGCGCTGGGTCAGCTCGATCGTACGCTCGCCGCGTGCCACCTCGTGCGTATCGGCGTTGAGCGTCAAGTCGCCCACGCGCAGCGGCGCTGAGCCACGCGGCGGGCGCCGGCGCAGCAGCGCCCGCATCCGTGCCAAGAGCTCCTGGCGCTCGAACGGCTTTACCAGGTAGTCGTCCGCGCCCGCGTCCAAGCCCTCCACGCGAGACTCGAGGGCATCCCGCGCGGTCAGGATCAGGATCGGCACGTCGTCGTCAGCCCGCAGCGCCTTGGCGACCTCCACGCCGTCGAGCATGGGCAGGCCGAGGTCGAGGATCACCAAATCCGGCGCGAAGCCGCGGCCCTGGTCGAGCGCATCCTGGCCGTCGGCGGCGGTGCGCACGTCATATCCCTCCATCCGCAATGAGCGTTGGAGGGCCTGGGCGATGTCCTCGTCGTCCTCGACAACGAGGACGCGTGGGGAGCGAGAGAAGTCGTTCATACTCTTTATGTAACTCGCTGGTGTAAAGCGATGGTAAGGCTCCGAGGGAGGTTACGGGGCGCCGGCGTCGAAGTTGCGCGTGATGGCCACCACGCGCAAACGTGCCCCTGCCGATCGTAGATCGTCCAGCAAAGCGGCGCCCCGCAAGCCGGCGCCACGCCGGCGCGCACGCGCCCGCTCCAAGCGCTCCCGGGGTGGGGTGGGCGCGCTGCTGCTGTCCGGCGGGATGCCGCGACTGCCGGTGCTCGATCAGCGCCAACGCGACGTCCTCGGCCTGGCGCTGTTGGCGGCCGGTGTGTTCATGGGTTTCGTGCTCTACGGAAACTGGGACGGCGGTCGAGCCGGCCACGGGGTCGCGGTTGCGCTCGGCTGGACGCTCGGACGCGCCCGCGTGCTTGCGCCGGTGGCCCTTGTGATCGGCGGAGGGCTGTTGCTGCTGCGCCCCGTATTGCCCGCCGTGCGGCCCCTGCGCACTGGCTCGATCTGCCTGTTCGCTTCGATCACGCTGGCCCTCGCCGCCGGTGCGCTCGGCCTGAGCTCGAGCCCCGGGCGCGACATCCATCCGTGGCTCTCCTCGCACTTGCAGAGCCACGGTGGCGTCATCGGCCAGGCCCTCTACGAGGTGAGCCATCGCCTGGTGCAGAGCGTGGGCGTGGACATCCTCGTCGTCTTCCTGCTGCTCACGGGCGTGATCCTCATAACCGGGGCATCGCTCGCAAGCGTGCTGCGGGCCACGGGAACAGGGCTCGTCGAGTCCACCAAGATGATGCGTAGCCTCAGCCAGCGCCCCGAGCCACAGCGCGCCACACGGCGCACAGTGGCCGAGCTCGAGCACGAGCAGGAGGGCTTCGCGCTGCGCCCACCTGAGCCCGACTCGGAGCTGATCGTCCGCGCCACCCATGTCGAGGCGCCGGCTCATGATTGGGCTGAGCCCGAGTCCGAGCAGGAGCCGACCCCGGAGCAGAAGTGGGATGCAGAGGTCGAGGACGTGGAGGCGGCCGCGCTGCCGCTGATCGAGGAGGTGCCTGAGCCGGTCGCGGATGAGGATGAGGAGGAGGAGCAGATCGCGGGCGTCGCCCACGCCGATCCGGCGGACCTCACGCCCCAAGGCCGCCTGCGCGGCGCCGTCACCGACGACCCCGACTTCGTGTGGGAGCGCCCTGACGCGGGCAAGCTGCTCACGCGCTCCACCGCCGAGCAGACCCGTCCCGATACGGCGGGCCAGGAGCGCACGGCCACGAGCCTCGTCGAGGCGCTCGGACACTTCGGCGTGCAGGCCAAGGTGATCGGGACGGTGGCCGGTCCGCACATCACCCGCTACGAGCTGCGTCTGGCGCCCGGGATCAAGGTCGGCAAGGTGGCCCAGCTCAAGGATGACCTCGCCTATGCGCTCGCCGCCACCGACATCCGCATCCTTGCGCCGATCCCCGGCAAGCAGGCCGTGGGCGTGGAGGTGCCGAACCTCCATCGGCGCATGGTCAGGCTCGGGGACGTCTTCCAGGAGCCGCCCAAGGACTGGTCGCCGCTGACGGTCTGGCTCGGCAAGGACGTGGCGGGCAAGGCGATTGGGGCCGATCTGGCGAAGATGCCCCACCTGCTCGTCGCGGGCACGACCGGAGCGGGTAAGTCGGGGGCGATCAACGCGATGCTCGCGAGCGTGCTGCTGCGCGCGACCCCGCACGAGGTGAGGCTGGTGCTGGTCGACCCCAAGCAGGTGGAGCTCAACCACTACGAGTCGATCCCGCACCTGCTCACGCCCGTGATCACGAGCCCGCGCATGGCCGCCAACGCGCTGCAGAACCTCGTCAAGGAGATGGAGCTGCGCTACGGGATCATGTCGCTGTCGCGCACGCGCAGCCTGATCGAGCTGAATCGCGCCCGCGCCAAGCGCGACGAAGCCCCGCTGCCCTACATCTTGTGCGTGATCGACGAGCTCGCGGACCTGATGATGGTCGCCCCGGCCGACGTCGAGGACTCGATCATCCGCCTCGCCCAGAAGGCCAGGGCTGTGGGCATCCACCTCGTGCTGGCCACCCAGAGCCCGCGTGTTGACGTGATCACGGGAATGATCAAGGCCAACGTGCCCTCGCGTATCGCCTTCTCTGTCTCCTCGCAGACCGACTCGCGTGTGATCCTCGACCAGAACGGCGCGGAGTCGCTGCTTGGCCAGGGAGACATGCTCTTCAGTCCCGTCGGCAGCTCGCGTCTTCAGCGCATCCAGGGCGCCTACATAGACGAGGCCCAGATCGCCAAGCTGACCGACCTGTGGCGCAGCCAGGGCGAGCCGGAGCTGCGCGAGGAGCTGCTCGAGGAGGTCGAGCCCGAGACGCCCGAGGGCGCGCCGGACGAGTTCGATCCCGACGAGGACCCGCTGCTGACGGACGCGATCCGGCTGGTCGCCGAAATGCAGACCGCCTCGACCTCGATGCTCCAGCGCCGCCTGCGACTCGGCTACACACGCGCCGGGCGGATGATCGACATGCTCGAGCGCAGAGGTGTCATATCGGGGTATGAGGGCTCCAAGCCGAGGCAGGTGCTGATCACCGAGGCCGACCTCCCGCGCGTGCTGGCGGCGCTCGGCGAGTCCACTGCGACCGTCAGCGACTAGCCTCTTGGCCTAGATATGCCCGAGATCGGAGCAACGCTACGGGAGGCCCGTATGCGCGAGCGCATAGATGTCTCGGAGATAGAGGCCACGACCAAGATCCGTGCCAAGTACCTGCGGGCGCTGGAGAACGAAGAGTGGGGGCTGCTCCCAGGCCCCACGTTCGTCAAGAGCTTCCTGCGCACCTACGCCGATGCGCTGGGCCTCGACGGCAAGTCTCTGGTCGAGGAGTATCGCCTGCACCACGAGCGTCCCAGCGACGCCATGCTCGAGCCGATCGTCTCCACGCCCCAGCGCCAGCGCCGTCGTTCGACGCCCAGCGGCCCCTCACGCGGCTACCTGGCAGCGGTGGGCATCGTCGTCGTGATCATCATCGTGCTCATCGCCCTGCTGGTGAGCGGTGGTGGCTCGCCCTCTACCCACACCACGAGTACCTCCGCGAGCGCCACCACCCGTAAGCACACCGCGAGCAAACACTCGCACCCGAGCAAAACGCACTCGACGGCGTTCTCGGAACTGGTCGCGCTGTCGCTGAAGCCGAGCGAAGTGGTGTACGTATGCCTGATCGGCGACGCTGGACGCAAGCTGATCCCGGGCGTGGACCTGCAGCCGGGTGAAAGCACCCCGACCTACCACGCCAGGCGCTTCGAGATAACTCTCGGCAACAACTCGCTGACGTTGTACGTCGACGGTCACGCGCACTCGGTTGCGTCCTCGAGCCAGGCGATCGGCTACTCGATCACCAAGGCCCATGGCCGCCAGCCGCTGGCGGCCGGGCAGCTGCCGACATGCAAATGAGCCCCATTTGAGCGCGCGGGCCGGGATCGTGGTGACCGGCACCGAGGTGCTGACAGGCAGAGTCAGCGATCGCAACGGCCCGTGGCTGGCAGAGCGTCTGCGCGAGCTAGGGGTGGATGTCGCCTACACGACGATCGTGGGCGATCGCCCCGAGGACATGCTCGCAGCGCTGCGCTTCATGGCGGCACGTGAGCTGGATCTGATCGTCACGAGCGGCGGTCTCGGTCCGACGGCTGACGATCTGACAGCCGAGGTGGTAGGCGGCTTCCAGGACCGGGAGATGGAGCTCGACGAGGCGCTCTCGGAACGGATCGCCGAGATCGTGCGTCCGCTGATGAAGCGCTGGCCCAACATCGATCCCGAGGCGATCGCGACGGCCAATCGCAAGCAGGCGACCGTTCCCTCCGGCGCCAGCGTGCTGGAGCCGGTGGGGACCGCGCCCGGTCTCGTCGTGCCGCCACGAGAGGGGAGCCGAGGACCCACTGTGGTCGTCCTGCCGGGGCCGCCACGCGAGCTCCAGCCGATGTGGCGGGTGGCGCTCGAGACCGACGCCTTGCGAGCGGCGATCAGCGGTGCGACCGTCTACGAGCAACGCACGCTGCGCCTGTTCGGCATCCCCGAGTCCGAGATCGCGGAGACGCTGAGACTGGCCGAACGCGAGGGCGTGGATCTCGAGGCGATCGAGGTGACCACCTGCCTGAAACGGGGCGAGGTCGAGATCGTGACCCGTTATGAGACCGCCGCCGCGGATGTCTATGAGGCGTTCGCCGCCGTCATCCGCGCACGGCACGCCGACACGCTCTTCTCCGAGGACGGCAGCACGGTTGATCAGCAGGTGGCGGGACTGCTCCGTCAAGCGCGCCTCACGATCGCCACCGCCGAGTCGTGCACCGGCGGCCTGCTGGCAGCGCGCTTGACCGAGTTGCCTGGCTCCTCCGACTACGTCAGGGGGGCGATCGTTGCCTATGCGAACGAGGTCAAGGTGGCCGCGGCGGGCGTCGCTCCCAAGCTGATCGAGCTCCACGGGGCGGTCTCCTGCGAGGTGGCCGAGGCGCTGGCAGCCGGCGCATGCGAGCGTCTGGGCGCCGACGTGGGGGTGGGGGTGACAGGGGTGGCCGGCCCCGGTGGCGGGAGCGAGGAGAAGCCCGTGGGACTCGTGTGGATCAGCGTCGCCGTGGTCGGCCCCAGCGGGAGCGAGCCCTCGTTGCTCACGCGCTCGATGAACCTCCCCGGTGGCCGGGCTGATGTGCGCGATCGCTCCACCACGATCGCCATGCACCTCGTGCGCCGAGCGCTCCTCGACGCCTGAGCGCCGGCGCTAGCATCGCCGGCTGCGATGTCTGGTGAAGGCACAGCTCGGCTGTTCGTGGCTGTCGATCCGCCGCAGGAGCTCTGCGCGGAGCTGACCGCGTGGGCGCGGCTGGTCGCTGACGTATACGCGCAGTCGGCGCATGGCTCGAGGATGAGGGTGCTGGCGCGCGATTCGCTGCACCTCACGCTGTGCTTCCTGGGCAGTCGTCCTGTCGAGGAGATCGAGCCGCTGGCCGAGGCTGTGAGGGAATGCGTCGCACCCGTTGGGGAGCTCGAACTGGGTGCGCCGCTGCTATTGCCTCCGCGGCGGCCGCGCGCCCTGGCTGTTGAGATCCGCGATCCCGGGGGTGAGTTGAGCCGTTTGCAGGCGCAGGTCGTGAGCTCCGTCTCGGGTGCTTCCTCCTGGGAGCCGTCTGAGCGGCGTGGATTTCGCGCTCACGTCACCGTCGCGCGGATGGGCGGGGACTCGCGCCGCCAGCCAGCCCTGGGCCCGCTGCCCGCTACCCCGCAACTGAGCTTCCGCGCGACGCGGATCTGCCTATATCGCTCCTGGCTCGAGCCGGCCGGCGCCTGTTACGAGGAGCTGTGGGGCTCGGAGCTGCCGCAGCTGCCCCACTGAGCGGCGGCCCCGGCTCAGTCTTCAGCTTCGTGGGCCGAAGGGTGTTCGCAAGCTTCGCAGGCCGTGCCTTCTTCGGCGCTCGAGCCTTCGGTGTCGGCGCTGCAACTCGCTTCGCCTTCGCATCCTTCTTCGCCGGGAGCCGTAGCTTCTTCGACAGCCGCCTGGCAGAGAAGGCTCTTGCCGTGGACAACCGGTGTCGCACCGTCGGCGCACCCGGGTTCTGAGGCGTCGGCGCAGGTGAACGTGCCGTCGTGGTCGACGGGCTTGCTGGCGTCTTCGCAGATAGCCGGCACGAAGGCAGTTGTCGTAGCCTTGGTGTGCTTGCGCTTTCCCGCAGGCCGTTTGGTGCGGCGCGCGTGTTTGCCGGGGCTGTGCTTGGGCACCTTGCCCTTGTGGGCGCCGAGTGCGCACACCCGCTCCCGCTGTCCGCGCTTGGAGCAGGCGGAAGCGGCCTGGGCGTCGATCGCGGCGGCAGCCGGCAGCAGCGCGAGGAAGATCGCCAGCGAGAGAGCGAGCGCGAGGGTTCTGGTCAGGGGGTGCGGGAGCCTGCTGAGGAGCAATTGAATCTCCGGAAGGACATCGAGTGATTGACTGCTTTAGGCATCGTCGGCTCCAGGCGCAGGGGCGAGCACGGCCTCGGTTCGTGGACGAAGGGACCGGGTGGATACGAACAACTGTTCCGTCCGGAGCGCGCTCTACATTGCTCTCTCCAACTGCTAACCGGAGGAGTAAGACCATGCCCGTGACCGATCAGGAGAAGGCAGCCAAGGCGCGTGACGCCGCACTGCAGGGCGCACTCACCCAGATCGAGCGCGAGTTCGGCAAGGGCTCTGTGATGCGCATGGGCGACGAGGGTGCGCAGGTGCGCTGCGATGCGATCCCAACAGGAGCGTTGTCGCTGGACCTCGCGCTTTGGATCGGCGGCGTACCCCGGGGGCGCATCGTCGAGCTCTACGGACCAGAGTCCTCCGGCAAGACCACGCTGATCTACCACGTGCTCGCCGAGGCGCAGAAGCTCGGCGGTGTGTGTGCGTTCATCGACGCCGAGCACGCGATGGACCCGCTCTACGCCAGAGAGATCGGCGTGGACATCGACGAGCTACTGGTCTCACAGCCGGACTACGGCGAGCAGGCCCTGGAGATCGCCGACATGCTCGTTCGCTCGGGAGCAGTTGACGTCGTGGCGATCGACTCGGTGGCCGCGCTGACGCCGCGCGTCGAGCTCGAGGGCCAGATGGGCGACCAGACCGTCGGGGCGCAGGCGCGCATGATGTCGCAGGCGATGCGCAAGCTGGCTGGAAACCTCAACCGCACGCAGACGCTCTGCATCCTCACCAACCAGATCCGGGAAAAGGTGGGGGTCATGTTCGGCTCGCCCGAGACCCAGCCTGGCGGCCGCGCGCTGAAGTTCTACGCCTCCCAGCGTCTGGACATCAGGCGCATCGAGACGCTCAAGGACGGGACCGAGGCTGTCGGCAACCGCGTGCGCGTGAAGGTCGTCAAGAACAAGGTCGCGGCCCCCTTCCGCCAAGCCGAGTTCGACATCGAGTTCGGCAAGGGCATCTCGACCTCGGGCTGCCTGATCGACCTCGGACTGGAGCACAACATCGTCTCCAAGTCGGGCTCGTTCTTCTCCTACGGCAACGACCGTCTCGGGCAGGGTCGCGGCAACTCCAAGGCGCACCTCGACGCCAACCCGGCGATCGCCAAGGAGATCGAAGACAAGATCTACGCGGCGCTCAACCTGGGCAAGGACCTCGTGACGCCGATCGACCGCGACAAGGACGTCCCGGCGCCGATAGCCAGCGAACCGGCAGTAGCCGCCGCCTAGCGGACCGTGGACACTGCGCGGTGCTGCGTCCTCGTTCGCTCGCGTGCAAAGCACGCCACGCTCGCTGCGCCCTTGCCCCGCTTGGTCCACCGACCCGCTAGGGACTGAATTAGCCAGGTAATGACTTTATAAGCCGCGACGGTCATCATGTGAGGGGACGACTGGCCGCTGGTCACGCGGCAAGGGCGCCGATCGAACTGGGGAGAGGGCGGTCGGCGCCGCCGCGTGACCGAGCTTGGACACGGCACGGATGGCGGTCCTGGTTCAACACTTCCTCCGATGGGCGGTTGCCGTTCGGGCTTGAGACTGCGCCGGGTACGCTGTGACGATGAAGCGCTACCACCTGACCACGTTCGGCTGCCAGATGAACGAGCACGACTCGGAGCGGATGAAGGGCATGCTCGAGTCGCTCGGCTACGTCGAGGCCGCGGAGCGCGCAGAGGCCGATCTGATCCTGTTCAACACGTGCTCGATCCGAGAGACGGCCGACAGACGCTTCATCTCCCACTTGGGCGAGGCCAAGCGGCTGAAGCGAGAGACACCAGGGCGCATCGTGGGGGTGGGGGGTTGCTGGGCGCAATCGCTGAAGGACGAGGTGTTCGAGCGCTTCCCGTTCGTCGATGTGGCCTTCGGACCCGGACAGGTGCACAGGCTGGCGGAGTTCCTGACCAGCGACTCGCTCACGGCCCAGGGGTACTTCGAGTTCGAGGGCCTCACTGGCCACCTCCCAGCGCATCGCGAGCGGACCTTCCAAGGCTGGCTTCAGATCAGCGTGGGCTGCAACTGTGCGTGCTCCTACTGCATCGTCCCCTCCACACGTGGCCGCGAGGTCAGCCGGCCGCTGGAGGAGCTGGTGGGCGAGGTGCGGGCGATGGCAGCAGATGGGGTACGTGAGGTGACGCTGCTCGGGCAGAACGTCAACTCATACGGGCGCGATCTGGCTGAGCGCGCGAGCTTCGCCGAGCTGCTCGGGCACCTCGACGGGATCGAGGGGATCGAGCGCATCCGCTACACCAGCCCGCACCCAAAGGACATGCGCGAGGACGTGATCCGCGCCCACGCCGAGCTTGCGAGCGTGTGCGAGCACATCCACCTGCCACTGCAGTCGGGCTCGAGCCGGATCCTCAAGGCGATGCGCCGCACCTACGACCGCAACCGCTACATGGACCGGGTGGCGCTGATTCGCGAGCACGTCCCCGATGTGGCGCTGACGACGGACATCATCGTGGGCTTCCCCGGCGAGACCGAGGAGGACTTCGCACAGACACTCGAGGTCGTGGGCGAGGTCGCCTATGACAGTGCGTTCACGTTCGTGTTCTCGCCGCGGCGCGGGACCGCGGCGGCGGAGATCACAGAGGGTGTGGTTCCACACCCTCTGAAGGTCGAGCGGATGGAGCGGCTCGTCGAGCTCGTGCAGCGCCGAGCGCGGGAGCGCGCCCAGCGCTTCGTGGGGCGCACGGTGGAGGTGCTCGTGGAAGGCGTCTCGCGCACCGACCCCGAGCGCCTGCGGGGACGCACGCGCCACAACAAGGTGGTCAACTTCTCGGGCCTCGCCGCGCCCGGCGAGCTGACCGAGGTGGAGATCCTTGAGGCGACCAGTCAGACGCTCGTGGGCGAGGAGCGCCTGCTGGCGCGCGCCACGCTGTGAGGAGCTGAGCCATGCAGATGCGCGCGGCGGTCCTCGAGGGGTTCGGTAGGCCCCTGGCCGTGCAGGAGGTGGCCCTCGCGGACCCCGGGCCCGGTGAGGTTCTTGTGCGCCTGGTGGCCTGCGGGGTATGCCACACCGACATGTACACGGCCTCGGGGGTAGATCCCTCCGGCTATGCCCCCACCGTGCTTGGGCATGAGGGCGCCGGGGTGGTCGAGCGCTGCGGCGAGGGCGTCTCTCTGGTGCGCGAGGGCGACCACATTGTGACGCTGTTCTCGCCCCAGTGCGGCGAGTGCGTGCACTGCCAGAGCCCCCTTACGAACCTTTGTCTAGCGATTCGCGAGCAGCAGAACCTCGGCTATCTCCCCGACGGCACCACGCGTCTGTCGCGCGACGGCGAGCCCATGCGCCACTTCATGGGCACGTCGACCTTCGCTGAGTACACCGTCATGCCCGAGATCGCGCTCGCGCGCATCAACCCCGAGGCGCCGCTCGACCGTGCCTGCCTGTTCGCTTGCGGCCTGTCCACTGGGCTCGGTGCGGCGATGAAGACGGCCGCGGTACGTGAGGGTGCGACCTGTGTGGTGTTCGGCGCCGGCATGGTCGGCCTCGGTGCGGTCGCCGGCGCGCGTCTGCAGGGCGCCGAGCGCATCATCTGCGTCGATATGTCAGGCGATCGCCTCGAGCTGGCACGTGGCCAGGGGGCCACCGAGGTGATGCGCGGTGGCGAGGACGCCGTCGAGCGCATCCTCGAGACAACGGACGGCTTTGGCGCGGACTACACATTCGAGGCAACCGGCAACGTGGCCGTCATGCGCCAAGCGGTAGAGGCTGCCCGCATGGGGTGGGGTCTGTGCACCGTCTGTGGCGTGGCGGGCAAGGGCGAGACGCTCGATGTGATCCCGCGCTTGCTGATCACCGGTAGGCGGGTCTGCGGCTCGTCATTCGGCGGCCTGAAGGGACGTGAGGACGTGCCCATGCTGATCGATCGCTATCTCGACGGGCAGATCGACGTCGATCCGTTCATCTCTCATCGCATCACCCTCGATCAGGTCAACGTTGGCTTTGAGCTGATGGAGGCCCAGGACGGCATCCGCAGCGTGATCGAGCTGTAGCTGCCGCGCGCTCAGGCGGCTGCGGCGATGCCCTCGTCGCCGGCCATGCACACGCGGTTGCGTCCCGCGCGCTTGGCGCGGTAGAGGGCTGCGTCGGCCGCGGCAAAGACCTCGTTGTAGTGGAAGCGCTCGTTGTGCTCCGAGGCGGCCACGCCCAGGCTCATCGTGACGCGAATGCCGCCCGTGAGATGCTCCGCGCAGATCCCCTCGCGCAGGCGGTGTGCGAGGTCGGCCGTCCGCTTCAGATCCGAGCCGGGCACGAGGATCACGAACTCCTCGCCTCCGAGGCGGTAGGCGAGATCGAAGGCGCGCAGGTGCTTGCGCAGCATGTAAGCCACTTCGCGCAGGACCACGTCGCCGACGGTGTGTCCGCGGGTGTCGTTGATGCTCTTGAAGTGGTCGAGATCCGCGACGATCACGCCAACGGGCTCACCCGTCACCTCCGACTGCTGGTCGAGCTCGTGCACGCGCGCGCTCAGCGCCTTGCGGTTGAGCATGCCCGTGAGCTGGTCGATGACGGCGTCGCTGCGGTGCTGGATGTCCGAGCGCATCAGCGGTGTTGACAGGACGGCCACGCACAGGATCAGGGCCAGCGGGGCGACCACCAGCTCAGGGCTCGCGATCACAGCCTGGGTGTCGACGCCAAAGGCCACGGCCAGCACAGCCGCGATCGCCACCAGCACCCCCGCCACCACAGCCGGCATCGAGAAGCGCGAGCTGAGCGTCATCACTGGAATGGCGAGCCAGGACAATGCAGCCTCGCGTGGTCCTCCCGCCAGCGAGACCGCGCCCCCGATCGTCAGCTCGCTGCCGATCCAAGCGGCGAACATCAGGTACTCCGGGCGCGAGACCCGGGGCATCAGGCCATCGGCTAGGCCGAAGAACAGGCTTGCGGGAATCAAGAAGAGCAGCGGCCACCAGCCCGTCCACGGGGCCGTACCAAGGATCGCCACGGCGAGGATCAACAGCGTGCGCTGACGAAACGGCCGAACGCGCTCCTCCATGTCGAGCATGCGTTCGCGGTCGAAGTCGTCGCGGCAGAGCCACGAGGACTGGGCCGGTCGGCGCTCGGTGGGGGTAGGGGTATCGGTCCGCATGGGCTGTGTACTCGCTCGGTCCGCCCCGGGGGATGGATAACACCGCTGAGTACGCGCTGGACGGACGTTGATCAGGGGTTTCCCCGCGTCTTACGAGAGCATTCGAGTTCCTAACAAGGAGTCCGTCCGGTATGCGAACATATGTTCGTGCGCTGGAGCAACCTGACGATCGACGGGGAGGAGCAGCACACGCTCCCCGGGTACCGCGATCCCGCATCCGTGCGCCGTTTCCAGGCACCCGAGGCGCTCGACGTGCGTTTCTACGAGGTGTACGCCAAGTCCGCGCTCAACCGTGTGCCCGAGCGCTCGCGCATGCCCTTCCGCTGGACCGTCAACCCCTACAGGGGTTGCACACATGCGTGCGTTTTCTGCTTCGCTCGTCCCACACACAAGTACCTCGACTTCAACGCGGGCCGTGACTTCGACCGCGAGATCGTGGTGAAGGTCAACGCGCCTGAGGTTCTGCGCGTTGAGCTGGCGCGACCGTCGTGGAAGAACGAGCACGTGGCGTTGGGCACCAACACCGACCCCTACCAGTGGGTGGAGAGCCGCTACCGCCTTACCCGAGGCATCCTCGAAGCGCTCTGCGACGCGGGCAACCCCTGTTCGGTGCTGACCAAGTCGCCGCTGCTCCTGCGCGACCTGGACGTGATGCTGGAGATAGCCGAGCGATCGAGCTTCAGCGCCTGCCTGTCGATTCCCACGCTCGATGAGAAGGCGTGGCGAGAAACCGAGCCCCACACTCCGAGCCCGCGGGCGCGCCTGGAGGCGGTGGCGGAGCTGAACCGCGCGGGAGTTCCCACAGGCATCCTGATCGCTCCGTTGATGCCGGGCATCAACGACTCACCGGAGCAAATCGAGCCGCTGCTCGAGCTTGCGGCCGAGGCGGGGGCGACGAGCATCGGCGGTGTGGCGCTGCATTTGCGCGGCGAGGTGCGCCAGGTGTTCATGGGCTGGATGCGAGCACAGCGCCCCGATCTAGTGGCCCGCTATGAGCAGATCTACCGACGCGGGGCCTATGCGCCCAAGGATGAACGGGCCCGCCTGGCACGGATGGTCAGACGCGGCGAGAACGCACTCGGGAGCTTCAGGTCGATGGGCGATCGGCGGCAGGAGATCCCGAAGACGCTGGGTCCAGCGCCCGAGGCGCGGCAGCAGGTTCTCTTCTGAGCCGGTCAGCGCTTGGCGAGCTGGGCGGCTTCCATGTCGTTCGCGATCTGCGCCGAACCCAGCCTGCGGGCCAGGTGCCCGGCCAGCTCAGGGGCAAGCGCGCCGATCAGGGTGCTCGCCCGCATCATCAGCGGGGCCACGTCGAGCTCGCCGCGATTGTGCTCGATGCCGGAGATCACAGCCCCGGCGACGTCCCCAGGGGAGCGTGTGCCGACGCCCACGGGAAGCTTCACTTTGGCCTCGGCGAACATGCCCGCCTCCCGGATGAAGCCCGGGTAGATCGTCGAGACGCCCACACCGCCGTCGCGCAGCTCGCTGCGCATCGCGATGGCGAACCCGCGCAAGCCGAACTTGGTCGCGTTGTAGATCGAGGAGCCGGCCGTCGCGGCCTTGCCGGCCAGCGAGGAGATGAACACCAGATGTCCGCTGCCCCGCTCGAGCATCCCGGGGGTGAGAGCCTGCGTCAGGACCATCGGTGCACGCAGGTTCACGGCCAGCGCGCGGTCGAGCTCCTCTGTCGAGTAGGAGTCCAGGCGCCCCGAGCCGGGTAGGGCGGCGTTGGCCACGAGGATGTCCACCGGGCCCACCTCGCCCACCATGCGATCGAGTTCAACTGCGCTCGATAGATCCACCGACAACGCTCGCGCTCCAAGCTCGGCGGCCAGCGGCGCGAGCACATCGCCGCGTCGACCAGTGAGGATCAGCTTGGCGCCACGCTCGTGCAGAGACCGCGCGATCGCGTGCCCGATACCACCCGTGGCGCCCGTGAGAAGAACGGTGGAGCCGGAGATCTGCATTAGCTGTGACCCTACCCCGATGCAGATCATCGCGCTGTTCGGACCAACAGGGGTGGGCAAGACGGCCGTGGCTGTCGCGCTGGCAGACATGCTCAGAGCTCGTGGCGAGGATCCGGTGGCTGTCTCAGCCGATGCCCTGCAGGTGTATGCGGGCCTCGAGACGCTCACGGGCGTCGCCTCGCCGGCCGAGCGCGCCCGACTGGAGCACCGCCTGGTCTCGTTCGTGCCACCCGACGCCACGTTCAGCGTGGGTGAGTACTCGAAGCTTGCACACGCCGAGATCGACGGCCTGCTCGAGCATGGTCGGCGCCCGATCGTGGTGGGGGGCACGGGCCTGTATCTGCGCGCAGCACTGGCCGAGCTGAACCTGCGCCCGGCCCCGCCCGAGGGCCTGCGCGAGCGCCTGATGGAAGATCTGCAGCGCGAGGGCGCGCCGGCGCTTCACGCGCGCTTGGAGCAGCGCGCACCATGGGCCGCCGAAGGTATCGAGGCGAACGACTGGCGCCGGATCGTGCGTGCACTGGAGCTGCACGAGCTGGGAGAGCTCGAGCCCCCGGATGGTCCCTCCCAGCTGTGGAACGAGGAGCTGCGACATCCCTCCGTGCTGGCCGGGCTGGTGATGGAGCGCGAAGCGCTCTACGCTGCGATCGAGGCGCGGGTCGATGGGATGGTCACGGCCGGCGCGACCGGAGAGGTGCGCCGCGCGTATGCCGCCGGCGCCTCGGAGACCGCCCGCAAGGCGCTCGGCTTCGACGACCTGCTGGCAGGCGACGTGGAGCGGATGAAGCAGCGCACCCGCAACTACGCCAAGCGTCAGCTCACCTGGATGCGCAAGCTGGCCGGAGTACAGACGATCGACGTCACCGATCGTGATCCGACCGTGGTGGCGCGTGAGATCCTAGACTCCTGCACCCAATGAGATTCGAGAAGTGGCAGGCGCTGGGCAACGACTACCTGATCATCGAGCAGGGCGAGCTCCCGTTCGAGCTGACCGCCGCCCGTGTGCGCAGGCTGTGCGAGGGGCACTTCGGTGTGTTCGCCGACGGCGTGCTCCTGCTCTCCAAGTCCGCCGATGCGGCGCACGTGGCGGATCTGCGCATCTTCAACCCCGACGGCTCAGAGGCCGAGCTGTCCGGCAACGGCGCACGTGAGGCGATCCTCTATCTGCGCCGGCGGGGGTGGACGACCCAGGACAACTTCACGATCAAGACGGCCGCCGGAGAGATCAAGCCGACGATCACGGGGCCGGACACGTGCAAGGTAGATATGGGCCGCGCAAGCCTCGTCTCGAGCGATTTCCCTGGCGGACCACCAGATGGAAGTGGTGAGGTTGCCTCAGCGGGCCGCGTGTGGTCGTTCCGGCACGTCTCGATCGGCAATCCTCAGTGCGCGATCCGCGTGGATTCGCTGGAGGAGTTGATGGCGCTCGATCTCGCTGCGATCGGACCTGCGATCGAAAGCGACGCCCAGTTTCCCAACCGCACGAACGTGTCGTGGTACACGGAGCTCGGGCTTGAGCCCGGCGCACCGGGGGATATCCGCGCACGTATCTTCGAGCGCGGCGTGGGGGAGACTCTGTCGTCGGGCACCGGTGCCACTGGCGCAGCGGTTGCCTACGTGGTCGATTGCGGCCTGCCGGACGCGAGGATCACCACCGTGCTGGACGGGGGTGAGCTGGTTGTCGACATTTGGGAGGACCTGCGCGTAGATCTGACAGGCTGGGCGCGCCCGGTGTTCGCGGGCGCCATCAGCGAGGACTTCGAAAAGGAGCTGCATGAGACCTAGTAAGCGCCTGGAGCGCATCCCGCCCTATGCGTTCGCCCGCCTGGAGCGCACCATCGAAGAGAAGCGCGCAGCGGGAGTCGACGTGATCAGCCTCGGGATCGGCGACCCGGACCGCCCGACGCCGGCCCTGGTGGTGGAGGCCATGCAGGAGGCTGTGAGCGAGGCGGAGACCCACCGCTATCCCTCAAACCGCGGCCGCGATGACTTCCGCGAAGCGGTCAGCGACTTCTACGAGCGCCGCTTCGACGTCGATCTGGACAAGGAGCACGAGGTGATCCCCGCGATCGGCGCCAAGGAGGCGATCTTCAACCTCAACCTGGCGTTCCTCGATCCCGGCGACTACGCGCTGGCGGCCGACCCCGGCTACCCCGTCTACACCGGCGGACCCTGGCTGGCGGGGGCCGAGCCCGTGCTGATGGCGCTGCGTCCCGAGCTGGGCTTCGTCCCCGACCTCGATGCCATCGACAAGGAGGTCGTGGCCAAGACCAAGCTGATGTACCTCAACTACCCCAACAACCCCACCGGCGCCGTCGTGCCGGACGGGTTCTTCGAGCGGGTGGTCGAGTTCGCGCGCGAGCACGAGATCCTGGTCGTGCACGACAACGCCTATTCGGAGATCACCTTCGACGGCTACCGCGCACCCTCGTTCCTGGCGACACCTGGCGCCAAGGAGGTAGGCATCGAGGTCTTCTCGCTTTCCCAGGGCTACAACATGACCGGCTGGCGCTGCGCGGTGGTAGTCGGAAACGCCGAGGCGCTGCACACGTATTGGCAGCTGAAGACGAACATCGACTCGGGTCTCTTCGAGGCGGTGCAGCTGGCGGGGATCGCGGCGCTCTCACCGGCCGCCGACGCCGAGGTGGCCGCGATGAACGAGCTCTACCTGCGCCGGCGCGACCTGGTGTGCGACGCGTTGAAGAAGATCGGGGTGGATGTCACGCCGCCACGCAGCACGATCTACGTGTGGGCACCCGTCCCCAACGGCTTTGACAGCTCGGAGGCCTACTGCGAGCACGTGATCGAGCGCACCGGTGTGGTGCTCACCCCCGGGGCTGTCTATGGCCCGGCGGGCGAGGGCTGGTTTCGGATCTCGCTCACGACCCCCGACGACAGGCTGCTCGAGGCCGTGGAGCGGCTCGGCACGCTGGGTTGATATCTGAGGCGGAGCTGCCGTGGGTGGCTCCGCCTGTAGCTCCTGCTTCACACATTGGCGCTGCGTTACGTCCTAGACTGATGGTTGGATGGATTCAAGCTCCAACGGACGCGCGGAGCGCGCCCCACACCAGCATGGGACCCGTAACGGGACCGAACCCACGGCACGGGCCGCCCAGCGAGCGTTCTGCATAGCGGCACTGCCCGAGCGGGATGACCTGCAGGAGCTCGGCGAGCTCCTGCGCACGGCGGGCGTGGGGGTGGTCGGCGAGATGATTCAGCACCGCGAGGCGCCGCACCCCAACACCTATCTGGGCCCCGGCAAGGTGGCCGAGGCGAAGGCGGCGGCCAAGGCCTGTGATGCCAACGTGATCGCCTGCGACGACGAGTTGAGCGCGCGCCAGGAGCGCAACCTGGAGGAGGCGCTGGGCCTGCCCGTGGTCGACCGCACGACGGTGATCCTCGACATCTTCGCCTCGCACGCAAACAGCGCCGAGGGCAAGCTTCAGGTGGAGCTCGCCCAGCTGGAGTACAACCTGGCACGCATGCGGGGCCTGTGGAGTCACCTCGAGCGCCTCGGTGGTGGCATCGGCACGAGGGGGCCGGGGGAGACGCAGATCGAGACCGATCGCCGCCTCGCCCGCGACCGCATCTCGGCGCTGCGCCGACGTCTGGAGCACGTGAAGGGCACCCGCGCCGTGCAACGCGCAGAGCGCGAGCGTGCCGCGCTGCCGACGATCGCGCTGGTCGGCTACACCAACGCCGGCAAGTCCACGCTGCTGAACGCAATGACGGGCTCAGAGGTCGGTGTGCGCGATCGCCTGTTCCACACCCTTGACCCGACCACACGCACGCTTCGTCTCGACGGCCGGCCGCATCTGCTGACCGACACGGTGGGCTTCATCTCGAAGCTGCCGCACCAGGTGGTCGACGCCTTTGCCGCAACGCTCGAGGAGACCCGCCGTGCGGAGCTGCTCGCCCACGTGCTCGACGCCTCGGCCCCCGAGGCGCAGCTGGAGCTGATGAAGCACTCCGTCGAGGCGACGCTGGAGGAGATCGGAGCGGGGGAGCGCCCGCGCATCCTCGTCCTCAACAAGGTCGACCTGCTCGACGAGGAGGAGCGGGACGAGCTGCGACTGCGCCACCCCGAGGCCGTGCTCGTTAGCGGCGTGAGCGGCGATGGCATGGAGGAGCTCGGCCGGCGAATCGAGCGTGAGCTGCGCCACACTCTGCGTCGCGTGGAGCTGCTCGTGCCCTATGCCGACGGCGGCAGCCTCGCCGAGCTGCACGAGCTCGCCGGCCAGGTCACGCGTGAGGACACCGCCGAGGGCGTGCGCGTGCGGGCGCTCGTCCCTGCGCGGCTGGTGGAGCGCTTCGCGCGGTTCGCCGTGGCGAGTTGAACTGGTACCGATTTGGTACCATTTTGGGATGAGCAAGCAGATCGCTGTTCGTCTTGCCGACGATCTGGTGGATTTCGTCGACGAGATAGTCGAAGCCGGCGACGAGAGCAGCCGCGCGGCCGTTGTCACCCGTGCTCTTGAGCGCGAGCGCAGACTAGCGATTGCTGCGAAGGATGCTGAGATCCTCGCCCGCACCGGTGCCGATCCAGAGCTCGAGGGACTCGCCCAGCATGCAGCAGGCCTGCCGTCAGCGCTTGCCTGATGCGCCCGATCCACGTCGCGCAGCTCGACAAGGCGCGTCCAGTCCTGGTGCTGACCCGTGAGCTGGTTCGCCCACACCTCCTGACGGCGACTGTGGCGCCGATCACGACAACCATCCGTGGGCTCTCCACCGAGGTTCATGTCGATGTTGCGAACGGCCTTGCTGGACCGTCGGTGGTGAGTTGTGACAACGTCACCACGATTCCCGTGAGCGCCTTGGGTGCCCAGATCGGAGGGCTGCTCGACCGCCAGGAGGCTGCCTTGAGCGACGCGATACGCGCAGCCTTTGACCTCGAGTAGTCGCTGTTGGAGTGCGTCGTCAGACGCCTGCCGCCTCGCGGGCGCTCTGATGTGTGCGGCGCTCGATCTCGTCGTCGAGAGGCGCGAGCTCGGCGGGATTGAGCCCGAGGGCTCGGGCGATCAGCCAGTCGGCGAACCACACGTTCTTCGGCAACAGCGGTCCGTGCAGATAGGTGCCGATCGTGTTGGCGCTGCGCGCACCCTCGAAGCCACTGCGTCCATCGTTCCCGTGGCCCTTCAACACTCGCCCGAGCGGAGCTTGTCCGGCGCCGAGATAGGTTCGACCGCCGTGGTTCTCAAAGCCGGCCAGCACCTCCTCGTCAGCGTCGTCCAGCTGCACAGCGATGGCGACGTTGCCGATCAGACGCGGTCCGTCCTCGCGCACGGTGCGCACGTCGAGGAGCCCCACACCTGGGATCTCCTCCTCGCCGAGGGTGTAGGAGTGGCCGAGCAGCTGGTAGCCGCCGCACACCCCGAGCACGATCGAGCCTGCATTGGCGGCCGCGTGCAGGCCCGCGCGCTTGTTCTCGATCAGATCCTCTGCGCACAGACGCTGGTCTCGGTCCTGGCCGCCGCCGATGTAGAAGAGCTCGTGCGCGTTCCCGTCGAGCGAGTCGCCGAGGTGGCTTGAGGACAGCTCGAAGCCGATCCCTCGCCAGGCACAGCGACGCTCGAGCACCATCAGGTTGCCGCGGTCGGCGTAGATGTTCATCAGGTCGGGATATAGGGCACACACCCGCAAAGTCCGGCCGGCCCCTGCGGCAGCAGCAGCGCTCGGTTCAGGCACGGAGCATCACCACCGTGGAGCCCACGTGCTCATCCGTGGCGGCGATTGTGCGCGTGCCGGCAAATCCCAGACCCGCCGCGGCGCCCTCGCGGCGCAGCTGCGAGACGCTTACGCGAGCGAGCACGACCACGTTGCGCTCATGCGCAGCGGCGTCGCCCACACCGATGCTGCGCTCACGCTCTATACGGATGGTGGCGCGATCGAGACGGACGCTGAGGGCGCGGCTCACGTACAGCCTCTCGCCGTGGCGGACGGTCTCGGCGGAGGGGCCCCGACCGTCGCGCTCGGAGTCGAAGGGGTCGAGCTCGGTGACAATTGCGGCTGCGAGCAGAGCGCCCGAGCGCAGGTGCTCACGTGCCCGTCGGAGGAGCTCAGTGCGCTCGCCGGCGTCCCCGAGCAGCTGGATGGTCTGCATCGGCACGAGGCAAAGGGCAAAGTCGTGGCCGGAGAGCTTGAAGCTGCGCGCGTCGGCCTGCACGGTCTCGATCGCCTCTGAGCGAGCCCTCTCGCCGAGTGCGCCGAGCAGCTCGCCGTCGATGTCGAGGGCGGTCACGCGGTGCCCGGCGCGGGCGAGATCGAGCGTCACACGGCCGGTTCCCGCGCCGATGTCGAGGATCGTGGCCGAGCTCTCATCGCCGCGAGCCTCTTCGGCGAGCTCACGCCACAGCCGCAGATCGGCGCGGTAGCGCCCGCACTCGAGATCGTGCCAGACGACGGCAGGGGAAGCCGCCAGCGCCGACGCCGCGCCCGATGTGCGCATCAGTCCCACGCGCTGCTGGCCTCGCCGCGGGCCACCAACAGCTCGCGCAGGGCGAGCATGGCGGTGTAGGTGGGAAGCGCATAGAGCGGGGCGCCTGCCTCGGAGCCTTCGGCCGCAGCCTCGACCAGGGCGCTGGATAGCTCACCCTGGATCCGGATGCGCTCTGGCGCCACGCCCGCGTACTTCAGGCGTGCGGCCAGATCGGTGGCGCGGCTGCCGCTGCAGGTGATCACGCGTACCTGGTCGGCCAGGAGCTCGAAGTCCGCGTCCCATATCCAGGACACGTCTCGGCCGTCGGCGACCTGATCGTTGAGGACTCCGAGGAGATCGTGCTGGCCGGGCTCGAGGGCGAGCGTGCGCAGCACCTCGTTGGCGCCGGCCGGGTTCTTGATCAGCATGATCCGCAGCTCGCGACGGGCTGGCGCGTCGGGTCCGGCTGCGGGCAGCGCAAGCGACACGGACTCGGCCCGACCGAAGGCCGCCTTCACGTTTGAGAGCCCCGCGGCGATCGTCTCCAGGGGAACCTCCAGGGCCGTGGCAAGGGCGGCGGCCGCGAGGGCGTTGTAGACGTTGTAGAGACCTGGCAGGGCAAGGGCTATCTCGGCTGTGCCCGCCGGAGTTCGCAGCGTGAAGCGAGCAGAGCGCACGCCTTCCAGGCGCACCTGCGTGGCGGTGATGGCGGGGGCCGGGCGCGAGCGGCCGCAGTCGGGGCAGTGGTAGTGGCCCAGGTGACCGAGATAGACCGCGTCGAAGACATAGGGAGCGCCACAGCGACGACAGTGCTTTGCATCAGCCGCGTGCGCCATGCCGGCCAGGGCGAGCGTGTCGTCCTCCAGTCCGAAGTAGAGGACGTCGGCGCGCTCGCGCCCAAGGTCGGCCACCAGAGGGTCGTCGGCGTTGAGAACCAGGCGCGCCGAGTCGGCCGCGATCACCCGCTCCCAGCTGTCTGCGATCGTCTCGAGCTCGCCATAGCGATCGAGCTGGTCGCGAAAGAGATTGCCGAGCAGGATCACGCGCGGGTGCAACTGCTCTGCAATCGAGGCGAGCCACAGCTCGTCGACCTCGAACAGGCCGAACTCGCCCTGCATCCTGCCGCGTGGACGCGCGGCGCCGAGCAGCGTGGTGGCGATTCCGCTGGCCATGTTGGCTCCCGCCTGGTTGTGCACGAGCTCGATGCCTGCGCGCCTGAGGATCTCGGCGCCCATGGTGGCTGTGGTGGTCTTGCCGTTGGTCGCCGAGATCAGCGCGCTTCCGCAGCCGAGACGCGCGCCCAGTGCGCCGACGGCGTTGGGTTGGAGGCGCATGAGGACCTTGCCGGGGGCGCTGGTGGCGCCCCCGCCGCGGAGGCGCGAGAGCGCACCGACGGCTCGCGCGAGCGCGAGCTTGGCTTCGAGCGCTCGGCTCATCGGATGGGATCGGCCCCGGCGGCGGAGGTGGGGGCGGGCGAGGTGAACGGCGCGTCCGGATTGCCCCGTGGAACGAGCACGGTCACGGCGGCAGGAACGGCACGGATGCGCAGCGGCAGCTCCCCGAGCGGATCGCCGTCGGCATAGACGGTAAAAGGCCGCTCGGCGCTGATAGCGACCTCCGCCGCACGGAACACGTGCACGGTCGGTTCGCGAATATGCTCGCCGCTGAACACCTTGGGAAGGATGCGCGTCAGGAAGCGGAGCTTGCTGACGCTCTCGAGCACCACGACCTCGAGCAGGCCATCGTCGAGCAGTGCGTCGGGGGCGGCGCGCATACCCCCGCCGTAAGTCTTCGAGTTGGCCGCTCCGACGGTGTAGGCGGTGAAGCTGCGGCGCTCACCAGGGGGGTCGAGCTCCACCTCGAAGCGCGCCGGGCGCCAGGAGAACAGTGCGCGCAATGCGCCATATGCGTAGACGAACGAGCCCAGTCGCGCGGGGGCCTCGTTCGCGATGCGGTTGGCTTCGCTGTCGAAGCCGACCGAGGCAATGCCCACGAACGCTCGACCGACGGCGCCGGTTTCTGCATTTACGGCGACCCCGAGGTCCATGGCCTGTGGGATTCCGTTTGCAATCGTGGTGCAGGCGGCGATCGCATCCTCAGGTATCCCAAGCACCCGTGCCAGATCGTTGCCGCGCCCTCCAGGTAGCACCCCGAGGATGGCACCGGGAATCGACTGCAACGCATCGGCGAGCACGCCGACCATGCCGTCGCCGCTGAGCGCCACGACCGTCTCACCCGCGTGTGCGGCCTGGGTTGCAAGCTCGCCGGCGTGGTCGAGGTCGCGGGTGTTGCAGCGGCGCACGCTCAGGCCATGGTCGCGCAGAGCCTGCGCGACCGAGGGCGCCAGTCGTCCCGCCTTGCCGCCGCCGGCGGAGGGATTGACGATCAGGCAGACGGGCGCGGGCACCCGGCAAGCCTAGTGCGAGCCGCGACCGCTGGGCCGGTTGCGGATCTCAGCCGGCCGAGGCCGCTTGGGCCTTGTTGCGCTTTCGCCTTCCGACGGCTGCGACGATGGCCAGCGCGGCGATCACCACAAACAGGCCGAGCAGCACGCCGGGAGCCAGGCCGATGCCACCGAAGGGCAGCGATACGAGCTCGACGATGCCAAGGCCGACGGCGAGGAAGAGGATGATCAGCGCGATGATCAACAGCACGCCGCGGATGCGCGCGAGGATCCCGGCGGAAGCGGGGGGGACGAGCAGTCCCATGGCGCGCAGCGCGAACAGCTGGCGCCCGCTCGGCGGTGCCTGACCGAGACGCTCGACTGCGCTCTTGAGGTCGCCGGCGCGGCGTTCGGCCAATGCCAGCGATGCGTCGGCCATGCGCCTGATCTGCATGCGCTCCTGTGGCCGGGCAGCAGCGATGGCGCGCTGGAAGTACCCGCGGGCGGCCTCGGCGTCGAAGCGCTCCGAGGCGCGTGCGCCCAGGATCGCCATGGCGGCAGCCTTGTATTTGGTCTCGGCTTCCAGCTCCTCGTCGGAGCGTTTCTCGAGCGCCTGGATGGCCTCGAGGCCACCGCGCTGCTCCATGCGTACTTGGCGTTGTTTGGGGGCCATGAGCTGAGCATTCTATGGCCTGGGTCTGATCGGGGCGGGAGCGCCTGAAATCTCAACAGGACATACCCCAGCCGATATGCTCGCCGCGTGTCTGGCCGTCTCCGTCCATCAAGCCGTGCACTGGTGTGCGCCCTGTGTATGACGCTGCTGTTCGCTTCGGCCGGCGCTGGGGCGGGATTTGCGCAGGGGGCTGAACTCGGTGGTGGCAGCCCGCTCACCGAAGGCAAAGTCGAAGAAGAAACCACACCGACGAAAACGACGACGACCACCTCGACAGAAACGTCGAACACGAAATCGACGTCGGTCATCGTGATTGCGTTCGCCGCGGCGGTAGTGCTGCTAGGCGGCATCGCCTTCGTGATCATGCGCGACGCACGCCGACGGGCGCCGGCGACAGCCGAGGAAATGGCCGATCGCAGCTCCTCGTCTAGCGACTCGGCTGTGGCGCTGCGTCGGCGGCGCGCCAAAGCCAAGGCCGCTCGCCGTCAGCGCAAGCGAAACCGCTAGCCGGAGACGCGTGTGGGGCGAACCGCGGGAGGCCGGGTGCGCACGCGCGGGGGAGATGAGGGCGAGGGCGTGCCGTGGGGACCGCGGCGCGGTTTGTGCGGACGCGGCGATCGCGGGTGGGGGTCGAGCGGCCCGCCTGGCAGCGCTCTCGAGCCGCCGTCCTCTTCGGAGGAGTCAGGGAGATCCGGCTCGCGCATCGCCTCGTCGTTGCGGAAGGGGATCCACAGCATCAGCGCCGCAATGGGCAGCTTGATGAGAGCGGCGAGCATGATGATCCAGACCCACATCGGCATCTCTCGGCCGATGGTACTACTGGGCTATGCAATCGCGTAGCAGGACACAGCTGGAGCTGCTTGCCGAGGAGGTGAGCAGCTGTAGAAGCTGTCCGCGCCTGGTCTCCTGGCGCGAGCAGGTCGCACGCGAGCGCCGCGCCGCCTATTCCGACGAGGAGTACTGGGGGCGTCCGGTGCCCGGCTTTGGTGACCCCGCCGCGAGACTGCTGTTGCTCGGGCTTGCGCCCGCGGCGCACGGCGCGAACCGCACCGGGCGTATGTTCACCGGGGATCGCTCGGGCGATTTCCTCTACGGGGCGTTGTGGCGGGCGGGACTGGCAAGCCAGCCCGACTCGAGCGCCCGTGACGACGGGCTGCGGCTCAACGACGTGTGGGTCACGGCGGCAGTCCGCTGCGCCCCGCCGGCGAATCGCCCCACGCCACAGGAGCGCGATACGTGCCTGCCGTGGAGCGTCCGCGAGCTCGGGCTGCTGCAGGAGGTCCGCGTGATCGTGTGTCTGGGGGCGTTCGCGTGGGAAGCGGCGCTGCGGTTGGTGGCCGAGACTTGTAGCGGCGGCGTGCTGCCGCGTCCGCGTCCCCGCTTTGGCCACGGAGCCGAGCTGGTGGGCGATCGCTGCACCCTGATCGGCTGCTACCACCCCTCCCAGCAGAACACCTTCACGGGCAGGCTCACCGAGTTGATGATCGATGAGCTCCTGCAGCGCGCCCTGGTCATCGCCGAGGCACCGGCTCGGATCTGAGCTAGCCGATGTAGGCAACCGGGGAGGAGACGGCTCGCACCCGTCTAACCTTGCCCCTGTGCCGTATACGACAGCCGACGCCAGGCAACAGCTTCTCAAGTCAGTTGCCGAGGCGACGGATTCGCTCGGCGCGGCGCTGGCCTCGCTCACTGAGGCCTATGAGCTTCTCGACGAGGGCAACGCCGATCGGGTTGAGCAGGAGCTGTTTCGACCTGTGCAGAGCGCCTATGGTCGTGCCCGGCGCACGCACGACGAGTTCGCGGCTCGCCACGGGCTGCCCACACGCCCGTTCGAGCCTGCCGTCCCCGGCGCCCCGTCCAAAGGCGCCAAGGGCTTTCTCGAAGCGGCCGTGCAGGCCACTTCGGCTGCCGATTTGACGCTGGCGACGCTACAGGACTCGATGCTGCCGGTGGAGGTGGGGGACCCCGAGCTGCGCGCCGGCCTGGAGCAGGTCCGCGAGTTGCTCGGGCACTTCAGCGCGCATGAGCACGAGCTCGTGCGCACCCTTGGTCGTTAGGAGACCGGCGTCCCGTTGGCGGTGAGCGCAACCTCGATGTTTCCGCGGGTGGCGTTGGAGTAGGGGCAGACCTCGTGAGCGCCGCGTACCAGCTCGACGGCGGTCGCGCTGTCGGTGATCTCCGGGAGGCTCACGTCGAGCGACACGGACAGCAGGAAGCCACCTTTGCCGTCGGGTGAGAGCGACACGCCAGAGTCGATTGCCACATCGCCCGTCTCGGCCTTGGCACGGCGTGCGACCACGCCGAGGGCGCCCTCGAAGCAAGCTGCATAGCCGACGGCGAAAAGCTCCTCGGGGTTGGTTCCACCTCCGGGTCCGCCCATCTCGACGGGAATGCGCAGGTCGACCTCGAGCGCTCCATCGCTGCTCGCGCCATGCCCCTCGGCGCGGCCTCCGGTCACGTGTGCCTTGGCTGTGTAGAGCGTGTTAGCCATCGCCTGCCTCTCAGTTGGTCGAGTTTGCCTCATGCTAGATCACACCTGAATGCCTGCGAGGATGGCGCCTGTGAACGGGGCGATGCACAGCGGCCGCACTCTGCCGGCGATTCGAGCAGAGGCTTGAGGCGCTTCGGCCCGGCGCTCGGCGAGCGCGACTTTGCGCTGCTGTGGTTTGGCATGCTCGGCATGGGGGTGAGCATGCAGATGCTCGAGGTGGCAATCGGCTGGCAGGTCTACACCAACAGCCGCAGCGCTCTGAACCTCGGCTTGATCGGTCTGGCGGAGTTCATCCCGATGTTCGTGCTGGCGCTGCCGGCGGGCCATCTGGCAGATCGGCTGCCGCGCCGGCTGCTGGTGATCGTCTCACTGCTCCTGAGCACGGCTGTGGCAGGCGGGCTCGTGGCGGTGAGCGTCGCGGGGGTGCGCAGCGTGGCACCATTCCTGGTGCTGGCGTTGGGAGCGGGCGTGGCCACGTCGATTGGGACCCCGGCCGCTCGTGCTCTACCGCCCACGCTCGTCCCGGGTCATCTGCTGGAGAGCGCGATGACACTGCGCTCGATCGCCACCCAGGGCGCACAGGTCGTCGGTCCCGCGCTGGGCGGGCTGCTGTATCCGCTCTCGCCAGGCACTGTCTACGGCGTGGCAGGGGGAATGTGCCTGCTGGCTGCGGGAAGCGTGGGAGCGATGGGCCACAGCCCCGCTGCAGACTCGCCCCAGGAGTCAGACTCAGCGCCGGGGCTTTCGAGTGTGCTGGCGGGCATCGGCTTCGTGCGCAACACGCAGATCCTCCTCGGTGCGATCCTGCTCGACCTGCTGGCCGTGCTGTTCGGCGGCGCGGTCGCGCTGCTGCCGCTGTTCGCCCGCTCGATCCTGCATGTCGGTCCGACTGCCCTCGGTGTGCTCCGTAGCGCCCCGGCGGTGGGAGCGCTGTTTGCAGCTGCGCTGCTGACACGTCGTCCGCTGGCACGCCGGGCCGGTCGCACGCTGCTCGTGGTTGTGGCGACGTTTGGCGCGAGCATGATCGTGTTCGGTCTCTCACGCTCGTTCTGGCTGTCGCTGTTGGCGCTCGGGGTAAGCGGCTTCGTGGACATGTTCAGCATGAACATCCGCGCCACCACTGTCGCGCTGGCGACGCCTGATCGACTGCGAGGCCGGGTGCTTGCGGTGGAGATGGTCTTCATCAGCGCCTCCAATCAGCTTGGAGCGTTCGAGTCGGGGCTTGCAGCGTTCTTGATCGGGGCGGTCCCAGCCGTGGTTATTGGCGGTGCGTTGACTGTGGCGATCGCGCTGAGCTGGAGCCGACTATTTCCCGCGCTCGCCCAGGTCGATCGAATGCGCGACCTCGAGCCGGTCGAACCGGTGGCGGAGAGCGTGCTCGCGTGAACCGTTCGTGCCTCCTAGCCGCATTGCTGCGGGGACCCTGTAGAACCCCTTCAATTGCGGCTGGTTGACATAACATCGACACTCACAGAGTGAAGTAAATGAGACTACAAAAATGAGACAGAGTGTGAATCGTGGGTGTGAATGATTATGTAAACCACAGTCTGTAGTGTGTGGGACAGTCTGTGGGAGAGGGAGCGATGGCTCCCCTCGGTGCCGTAACTGCGCCCCCCACCGCCGCTCCGCGGCTGGCGGGGACCCCCAACAGACGAGGGCCTCCGACGGAGGCGCTTCGCTTGTCAACGACGGCACCGAGGGGAGCGCCCCGTGAGAGCCCCGTGGAGGGCTCTGTGGGCCACGGGGGCCTCCAGGGAGGCTCCGGGGGGTTGGGGGCGCGGCGGGCGAGCTGAGAGACGGGGCCACGGGCGCCCTACGGGCTGCCACGTGGACCCGGCCCACATACCGGCCGACCGCGCGCCCCGCCGCCGGGCAGCTCACAGCCAGCGCCTCGCTGCCGGGCAGATGCTCCCAGCACCGATCCGCTCGAGCGGATTCCTGCCTGGCCTCCAGCCTGGTACGGCCGTCCTCCAAGACCTGCTCCCAGGGCCGCGGCCAGCGTCCCCGACTCACTTGGGTGCAGCCCTGTTTCGACACTTGTGTGCAGAACAGATCAAGGGCTCGGCTCCGCCTCGCCTTCGACGGAGATCCTGGTGGGCGAGAGGAGGTACTGCGTGCCCGGTTTGCGGCGAGCCGCAAGTCTACCAGGTCTGGCCATCTCTGGCACGAGCCCGAAGAGAAGCCCTCAGAATGCCCGTGGCGGGCTTGAGCGGCGCCACGCTGGGGGATTCGGCCATGAACCTGAGGTACTCATCGATCGGGTTCCACAGCTCCTGGCGAGCGATGTAGCCGATGAGCTGGGCATGGCGGGTGCGCTCGACGCGGACTGTCTCACGCGATGCGACCCACTGCAGCGCCTCTCGGAGCACATTCTGACGAGAGCAACCCCGAACCTCAGCGATAGCAGTCAGCCACGCATCCTGAATGGGACTCAGCTCCAAAGTGATCCTGCGCCCGCGACTGATAACCGACCATGCCTCTTCTGGTTGACATAACATCGATTATCGAGCGTCGGGTGGTAGTGGGTCAGTTTGAATGAGCTAGACTAGGCCTCGCCTAAGCGGGGGGCTTCCTTAGGAAAGTGCCTTCATGTTCCGTGCGTGAATCGACCACGCCGTCGGAGACGCTGCGCGGACCGCTGTTGGTCCCAAAACGCCCAAGTCCTCCGCTCAGGCACCACGATGTAACCGTGCTCGGAAGGCTGGTGTAGCTCTGGACATGATCCAGTTCTCTATGTGGGCCTTTCTGGTCCTGATCACGCTAGCGAAGCTCTGGAGCCTCCTCCAGACCGGTCGCAAACGCGGCTACATCTAAGAAATCCGCCAGCGGTTAGCTGCTGTGCTTCGTCCAGCGTGCTCGGGCAGCCTTGCGCGCGATCTCTGAGCGCTCGCTGGCGGTGAGCTTCTTGGCGCGGGCTTTGCCGCCCTTCACGCCGCCCTTGTGGCCGTTGACCTGCGCCGGCGTCTTCGTCTCGCCAGGCTTGGGCTCGTCGCGGTCGATGGTGGCCTGAACGACGCGGTGTGCGAGCTGGTTGAAGTCCACGACCCCACTGAGTCTACTGTCGCTCTGGGATGCCGTCGAGTTCAGCTCGGGCTATCAGCTCGGATACTGAGACGCCGAGGGTGATCGCGAGCTTAGCGACGGTGGTGAGTGCCGGGCGGCGCTCGGCGCGCTCGATCCCGCCGATGTAGTTGCGGTGCACGCCGGACTCGAGGCCGAGGCGCTCCTGGGAGAGGTGGTGCTCGTCTCGTAGGTCGCGGATGGCGTTGCCAAGGCCGACGAGGAGTGGGTCGCGTGTGGACACGATCCAACACGTTGCAGCCTAACCGTGTTACGTTCTACAGCCCAACCGTGTTCATGGCCCCAAGTGGGCCACAGAAGGCAAGGAGGCCCAGGTGGGCATA
This sequence comes from Solirubrobacteraceae bacterium, assembly GCA_036264155.1. Taxonomy (GTDB): domain Bacteria; phylum Actinomycetota; class Thermoleophilia; order Solirubrobacterales; family Solirubrobacteraceae; genus Palsa-744. The sequence goes on along the minus strand of DATARM010000130.1, from coordinate 15,639 downwards.
CCAAACGACGCGCAGATCGCTGCCGGTGTCCGGCGGTGGATCGAGCGCATCGCGCAAGGCACCAGGGAAGATCGAGAAGACCTTCTCGGCTGGATCGAAGAAGCCAACCGCAGCGGGTTCCCAGCGCTCCTCGGCGTCCAAGCGCTGTCCGAACTGCCGGCGCGCACGCTGTGGAAGACGTTCGACGACCTCGAACTACAAGACCTCTACGACCTCGCTAGCGAAGCGGGGCTCACAGAAGCCGCGGAACGCCTCATCGGCGCAGCTCTCGTCAGGCCCTACATCGACTGCGGGAAGATCCCGAAGAAGGTCCGCGAGACCATCCTCGAGCGCGACGGACGCTGCTGCCAGGAGTGCGGCGACACCTACGACCTCACGATCGACCACAAGATCGTCCCCTGGTCAGAAGGAGGCTCGAGCACCGACCCCGCCAATCTCCAGGTCCTCTGCAGATCCTGCAACTCAAGGAAGGGCACCAGGCCGTGGATCCCACCCCAGCAGGAGGCGCTGGCGTGATCGTCACCCTCGTCGGACTCGCCTTGGCCATCGTAGGCGCCTGTATGTGGGCCGAAAACGTCAAAAAGCGCAAGGCGCGAGAAGCCTCTGAGGACAGCCAGGCCGAGGATCATCGCCAGTAGCGAGCCGTAGGCTGGACGGGCTACTCTCCGAAGTCGTGGCCACCTCGGAACTCATCGACTTCCCGAGCCAGGGCAGGGAGCAGGCTGGCGACCGTCAGCACGATCTCTGCAACACCGACCATGAGGGCCTGGGTGGGCACCTCGTCGAGAGAGATGGTTCCTCGCTGGTATGGGGCAACCCATGGGACTCCCTCGAGCGTTGTCGCCAGCGCACTGCTGACGTGATCCTCGAGATCGCCCATATGGTCGAACGCTAAGGCATCTTCTCGCCCACCGGCTTGACACGGGCTGGACAGTCTTTCCGTCCGGTGGCTCAAGCATAATTGGTCATTATGAATAGGCTCTCCACGGAGAGGCGAGCCCAGGTCATTGGCTGTCTGGTAGAGGGGAACTCGATCCGGGCGACCGTACGCATCACTGGGGTAGCCAAGAACACCATCACGAAGCTCCTCGTCGACCTCGGCCACGCGTGCGCGGCCTACCAGGACGAGCACCTACGGGGCCTGTCGTGCAAGGTGATCGAGGCGGACGAGATATGGAACTACTGCTATGCCAAGCAGAAGAACGTCCCCGAGCAGCACAAGGGCACCTTCGGCTACGGCGACGTGTGGACGTGGGTCGCAATCGACGCCGAGAGCAAGCTCGTCGTGACGTGGCTCGTCGGAGAGCGCCACCTACAAGACTGCTGGACGTTCATCGAAGATCTCCGGCGCCGCGTTCAGGGGCGTATGCAGATCAGCACGGACGCGCATCAGACCTACAGGGGTGTCGTGCCGCTCGTGTTCCAGCCCGGCGAGGTGGACTGGGCGCAGCTCGTGAAGCAGTACCGCAGCCAGGCGCTCGGCCAGGGCCGCTACAGCCCGCCCGTCTGCGTCGGGACGAAGAAGACCGTCAGGCTCGGCGACCCCGACCTGACAAGGGTCAGCACGAGCTATGTGGAGCGACAGAACCTCACAATGAGAATGGGTATGAGGCGCTTCACACGCCTAACGAACGGCTTCTCGAAGAAGGTCGAGAACCTCGCGCACGCCGTCAGCCTGCACTACATGCACTACAACTTCGCCCGACCACACCAGTCCCTCGCCAGCCCGTACCCACGGACCCCGGCGATGGCCGCCGGCGTAGCAGACCACATCTGGACACTCAAGGAGATCGCCGCGCTACTCGATTCAAACTGACCCACTACCCGTCGGGTGGTAGTGCACCAGTTTGAGAATCCGCCCCAGCGGAGCGGCGCGCGGACTACGGTCCAAGCCATGCAGCGCCAGGGCGAGCCCGCCACGCAATGCGCCGTCGTGCGCCTGGTGCTCGAACGCGAGCACGCGCTGGATGGTCTTGAGCGGCTTCTGGGCTCGGACGCGAGCCTGGCTGGGTCGACGCGCTCGACACCAGCTACAGCCAGCGAACGGGCGGCCGATGGAACCCGCCCGCTCGGCGGCGACGAACGCCACCCGAGACAACAAGGAGCTCGCGTTCTTCCACCGCGCCACCGGACTGCCCCCGACGGTCGCCGCGCGCACGCCGTTCGCCGCATGGTGGTAGCAACGCTCAGTGCCTGCTGAGATGGGTTCCCATCTATAGCCAGCCGCTCCGCGGAGGCGCTCGACCTGCTTGCCAGCTGGAGCGCCACCCCTGAGCCCGCGACCACCACCGCCGACGAATAGGACCGCTCATGCAGATCACTCGCAGCATCATCGACACCACCAAGGGCCCAGCCGATTGGTTCAGCGGAGACGTCTACATCGACGCAGTCGCTGCGCCCGCGGGCAGCTCGACGTTCGCCGCCGCGCTCGTCCACTTCACACCGGGTGCTCGCACTGCGTGGCACACCCACCCCCACGGGCAGACCATTTACGTCACCGAGGGTATTGGCCTGTGCCAGCGCGAAGGCGGACCGGTCGAGGTGATCCACCCCGGCGACCGGGTGTTCTTCGAGCCGGGCGAGAACCACTGGCACGGTGCCGCGCCGAACCGCCTCATGGTCCACATCGCAATGCAGCAGAACGACGAGTCCGGCAGCCCCGTCACTTGGGGCCGGCACGTCACCGACGAGGAGTACTCCGCCGTCCGGTGCAGCGACGACTGACCACAAGCGTGCGCCGGCTAGGCGCCGCCACAACAACTCGAGGAGCACCTTCCCTCCCCCAAACCCACAAGTCGTCGAGGACTCCATAGGAGATCACATGCAATACCGCCCGCTCGGACGCACCGGCGTCCACGTTCAAAGCTCTGCCTCGGCACGTCGTCAACCACCCAGCCGTGACCTCGGCGATTATCGGACCACGCACGATGGAGCAGCTCGACAGCCAGCTGCCAGCTGCCGAGGTGGCGCTCGACAAGGCGATCCTCGACCGCATCGATGAGATCAGCTGAGCGGCTCCTGTGGCGCATGCTCTGACCAGAACTGGACGGTCTCTCGCTCGTGTCTGATCCCGAGGTCGAGCGCGAGCCATGGTCCTCTCGGCCCGGCTCCACTGTCCTGCGCGGCTAGCGCTTCGTATTCGGCCAGCTTGGTGCGATGGGTCTCGATCTGTGCCTCTGCCAGCTCGCGCGCGTTGGCTCCGAAGAAGAGCTTGAGCAGGGCCAGGTCTCGGAGCACGTAGGACTCGGGCGTCAGCACCCCCAGCCATGCCGCGTGCGCTTCTCGGCCGGCCTCAGTGATCCCGTAGAGCTTGCGGCGTCTTCCGTCCTGCTCCTGAGTCTCGGTTAGGTAGCCGGCGCGGGCAAGGCGCGCGGGCTCGGCGTACAGCTGTGAGTGCGGCAACGTCCAGAACTGCCCCACCGAGGCGGAGACCATCCGCTTGAGGTCATAAGGGGTCGTCTCGCCGAACATCAACAGCAGGCCGAGCACGATCTGGGAGGTCGGTGTGAGCTCGATTTTCTCAGTCATGTCACTGCCCTTGACTACGCTCTGTTTCGGATGGTATGTTTCGGATCATTAGCGGCGCTACGAAATTGGAGGCGAGCTTAGATGACCTCAGCAAGGCTACGTAGTGGGGCAATCGCTCACGAGGGTTCGAGGGTCCGCCCGGGATCGGCCTGCGCGCTCCTGCTCCTGGCTGCCACGCTCACATTCGCGAGCAACGCCGCGGCGATCCCCACTGTCACGCTCAAGGTGAAGCCCCTCCCCATCCCGGGGTTCGCTGGGACGGGCAACATCCTGGGGGCGGGAGTCCAGGTCGAAACGCAGGTCACGATCGGCGGCCAGGAATATGACGGCTCCCCATCCCCTCTAACCGGGATCAACATCTATGCCCCTGTCGGGCTCGAGGTGACCTCGACAGGGTTCGCCACATGCGCGCGGTCGGTGCTCGAAAACATCGGGCCTTCCGGTTGCCCAGTGCGATCGAGCGCCGGGCCGCAGGGCGTAGGCAATGGCGTCGTCAGCTTTGGCAGCGAACGTGTACCCGAGGAAGTGTCGATCCAGGGGTTCTTTGCGGCGGGCGGCGGTCTGACCTTCTTCGTCAAGGGCAGCACGCCATCGAACTTTGAAGTCCTCGAACCGGGGCATTGGGTCATGACCTCCGCACCCCCCTTTGGGGCGGAGCTGTTGGTGGAAGTGCCGCTGATCGAAACGCTGCCCGGCGCCGACGACGCGTCGGTGACGTCCTTCAAGGTCAGGCTTGGCGCGGCCTACAGGAAGGGCAGGAGGACGGTCTCCTATCTCACGACGCCGAAGAGGTGCCCAAGGGGAGGCTTCCCGACGAAGATGGAACTGAAGTTCTTGAGTGGTGAAACAGTGACGGTCGCCGCCGCAGTGCCCTGTCCGGCACGCTGAGTTAGCACACTAAACTCGCGCCCATGGCACTGCACCTCTTCGCGGGCCTTCGCGTGCGGGACTATCAGGCAGCTCTACCGTGGTACGAACGGCTGCTGGGCGAACCGGCGTTCTTCCCCCTCGCCACCGAGGCCGTGTGGACGCTCGCCGAGAACCGCTCGATCTATGTCGTGGAGCACACCGATGGCGCGGGCAAGTGCGTGGTGACGCTCTTCCTCGACGATCTCGACGCTCAGATAGCCGAGATCGTCGCCCGTGGGCTCCAGCCCGACGAGCGCGAGACCTACGCCAACGGCGTGCGCAAGGTGATCTACCGCGACGCAGACGGCAACGAAGTGGGCTTCGGCGGCGCGCCGCTCGACGCCGGCTCGCCGAAGTAGTGCCCCTGATCGAGGTCGGCGATGAGGCCCGGCTGCGTCGGCTTCCAGTCGAGAAGCTCGCGTGTGAATGCGCTGGATGCCGGACTGTCCGCCCCCAGGAACCCGGCCAGCCACGCGAAGTGCTCGGCCGCATCCTCAGGCGCGATCGAGACCACGGGAAGATCCAGATGCCGGCCGATCACCTCGGCCACGTCACGAATTGGTATCCCCTCCTCTGCCGTCGCGTGCAGCGTCGAGCCTGCCGGTGCCTGCTCCAGCGCGAGACGGAATAGCCGCGCTGAGTCGAGGCGATGCACGGCCGGCCAGCGGTTGGCGCCGTCGCCGATGTAGCCCGAGACGCCCTTCTCGCGCGCGATGCCCACCAGGAAGGCGATGAAGCCGTTGTCGCCGTCGCCGTGATTGGTCGGCGGGAGTCTCACCATCGAGGAGCGGACCCCGCGCTCGGCCAGGGACAGCGTGAACTCAGCCGTCGCCCACCGGGCCTGCGGTCCAGGCCCCATCGCCGTCACCGTCGAGCGGTCGTGCCCGTCCTGCTCGGTGGCGGGACGTCCGAGTGAGAGCCCCAGCGTCCCAGATGCGATCAGAAGGGGGCGATCGGAGCCCGTCAACGCCTCCCCCATCGTCTCCACGGCTCGGCGGTCGGCCGCTGCGGCGCTCTCGAAGTCGCCCGAGAACGCGAGCTCGTGCTTGAACGCGAGGTGAATTACGCCGTCCGAGGCGGCCGCGGCGTCCCGTAGCTGGTCGAGGTCGTCGAGCGTCCCTCGATGCACCTCCGCCCCGGCCGCGGTCAGCGCATCCGCCGATGCGTCGGAGCGGGCGAGCCCCACGACCTGATGTCCGGCGGCGAGCAGCTCGGGAACTACAGCAGAGCCGATCCAGCCTGATGCTCCGGTGACGAATACGCGCATGAGAAACCTCCAGGAGAGCGCTGATGACAGTGGCTGCCATCAGCGTAGCACACCATGTCAGCGGCTGTCATGGTTAGAGTGTAGGGATGGGCCGATGGGAGCCAGACGCGCGTGGGCGGCTCATGCAGGCCGCATTCGAGCTCTACCACGAGCACGGGTTCGAGCAGACCACCGTGGCCGAGATCGCCAGCCGGGCGGGGCTCACGGAGAGGACCTTCTTCAGGCACTTCGCCGACAAGCGCGAGGTGCTGTTCGCCGGTGCCGATGCGCTGACGGACCTGATGGTCAGCACCGTCGTCGATGCGCCCGCGTCGCTCATGCCGATCGAAGCGGCGGCCGCGGGACTGGAGGCAGCCGGCGCACTGATCCAGGAAGGCGGCGAGCTCCCCCAGCAGCGTCAGGCGATCATCGCTGCGAGCGCCGAGCTACAGGAGCGCGAGCTGATCAAGCTGGCCTCGCTCGCTTCGGCGCTGGCCGACGCGTTGCGCGCACGCGGCGTCGTCGAACCGGCTGCCATCCTCGCCGCCGAGGCTGGGATCGCCGTCTTCAAGGTGGCGTTTGGACGCTGGGTCCAGGTGGTCGACGGACAGGAGCTGCCAGCCGTCATCCGTGAGTCCTTCGACCAGATGAAGACCGTCTCCGCGGGCCGTTAGCCGCCAGCTGGGCTCACGCTGCCCCCAGATCGTGTCTCGCCGCGTAGTTGATGGCCGCGGCCCGGTTCAGGCGAGGCTCAGCTGCCAGGAGACCCCGAAGCGATCCGCCAGCCAGCCGAAGCGCTGGCTGAAGGGGTAGGCGTCGAGCTCCATCAGCACCGCCCCGCCCTCCGACAGGCGGACGAAGGCGTCATCGACTGACACCATCGTGTCGAGCTCGACGAACAGCGAGATCGCCGGTGTGAACGTGAACTCGTGGGCGATTGGGCTGTCGATGCACCTGATGCGCTGTCCACCCAGGCGGAAGCTCGCCTGCTTCACTGTGCCCTCCGCGCCCTGCTCACCTGCCGCGTAGCGGACGAGCGACTCGATCTCGGAGTCGGCGAAGGTCGACGTATACAGGTGCATCGCTTCCTCGGCTGCGCCCTCGAACATCAGCTGCGGGGCGATGCTCGTGATCTTCATCTTCAGGCCTCCCTGGGTCGATCTCCGTGAACCGCCGATCATTCCAGCCAAGCCGTGCCACCGACGCCGAGGCTTGATCATCCAAGACGGTCTGTCCCCTCGGCTCTTACCCTTGGGTTGTCTTTAGCTGGCTCTGCCACCATCTACGCATGATCCGAGCGCTCAAACGCAGGCTGGCACTTGGCGTGGCCGTGGTCGCATTGGTGTCGGGCGGTGCGATCGCGGCGGTCTCCGCTACCGGACAGAGCTCGCCACGCAAGGCCGCTGCAGCCCACCGCCTCGCACGCCGCGGCGGCATGAGAATGCTGGCCTCGGCTGCGAGCTACCTCGGGATCTCCCAATCTCAACTGGAAAGCGAGCTGCGCGGCGGGAAGACCTTGGCCCAGATCGCCAACGCGACGAGCGGCCGCTCGGAAGCCGGCCTGATCGAAGCCCTGATCATCGCCCGAAAGGCGCGACTGTCGAAGTCTGTAGCGTCGCTTCCGCAGCGTGTGAGCGCTGAGGTCAACCGGCCGCTGCTGGGGAACACGGCGAAAGGAAGCACGGCGCACCGAGGCATCCGCGCAACTGCCCGTGGCTACCTGGGCCTGAGCGCCGCACAGTTGCGCAGCGAGCTGCGGTCGGGAATGACCCTGGCTCAGATTGCCGACGGGACCCCCGGCAAATCTGAAGCGGGCCTGATCGAAGCCATCGTCGCCGCCAGGACCCGGCGGCTGAATGCCGCAGTCGCGGCTGGGAAGCTGACCACAGCTCGGGAGAGCGCTGACATCTCTCGCCTGAACACGCGCGTGAAGGCGCTCGTGAACCGCGCGCACGCCAAGAAGTCGGCCGGCTAGCTCCAGCCGGCGTCGATCGCGTCGCCACAGCCGCGCTCACGATCGGGCCGCTGGCTCCCGGTCGAGCCTTTGGCCGGCTCCAGCAGGAGGAGCCGATCTCAGTGGGTAGACTTCTGCTGAACTTATTTTTTGGTGTGCCATACTCTCGGTCTATGGCAAGTAAGGACTTGGCTCGCACACCGGCGGTGGAGGACTACGCGAAGGCGATCTTCTCGCTTGAATCCCGTAGCACAGAGCCGGTTTCCACCAATGCACTGGCTGAGCGCCTGGGCATCACCCCAGGCTCCGTGTCGGCCATGCTCAAGCGCTTGGGCGAGCTCGGTGTGATCACGCACGAGCCCTATCGGGGCGTGCGCCTGACCGATGACGGCAGGCGCATAGCGCTCGAGGTGATCCGCCATCACCGGCTGATCGAGAGCTTCCTGGCCGAGGCCCTGGGGATGCCGTGGGATCGTGTGCACGCCGAGGCGGAGGTGCTCGAGCACGTCCTCTCCGAGGATCTCGAGGAGCTGATCGCGGCCAAGCTCGGGCATCCGACGGTGGATCCGCACGGGGATCCGATCCCGAGCGCCGATCTCGAGCTCCAGGAGCCCGCGACCGCCCGTATGGAGAGCCTCGAGCCGGGCGATGAGGGTCTGTTCGTGCGCGTGAGCGACTCCGATCCGGAGATGCTCCGCTACCTGGCCGACCGCGGCATCGCACCAGGTGAACGCTTCGCCGTGCGCGACCGCCAGCCGTTCGGCGGTCCGCTGTTCGTCGTCTTCGGCGATCGCGAGCACGCGATCGGCGGCAAGCTCGCCGGCGCCATGCGCGTCGAAGTCCACAGCTCGGCGGGAATCGGACCGGCCGCCGAGGAAGGGGGCTCGTGAGCGCGCCTGAAGCGACCGCCTCCCCCCTGCTCGGGCCGCCCGTCCTGAGCGACGAGGACAGCGTTCGCTCGCGCGACCGTTCCCGCGTTCACCACGCTCGCTACCAGAACCGGCGCTGGCGCCTGCTGTGGCTGCTCGTCGGGCCTGGGATCCTCGCGATGCTCGGTGAGAACGACGGACCGAGCATGATCGCCTACGCCTCCGACGGCGCTCAATACGGCATCGGGTTCTTCGTGCCCGTGATCCCGATCCTGTTCGTGATGGCCTATGTGGTGCAGGAGATGTGCATGCGCATCGGCGCAGTCACCCACCGTGGCTACGGCGAGCTGGTGCTCCAGCGCTACGGACGCCTGTGGGGCTGGTTCGGGGCGGGCGATCTCTGCCTGACCAACCTGATCACCCTGATTGCCGAGTTCGTCGCCATCCGCGTGGGGCTCGCCTACTTCCATCTCGGCGCCGGCGTGGCCGTGGCCCTCGGGCTGGTGCTGGTCGTGTTCACGCTCAGCGGTGGGCGCTACTGGCGCTGGGAGCGCACCGTCCTCGGGATCGCGATCTTCAACGGCCTGTTCCTCGTGGCCGCGATTCTCGTCAAGCCCGACGTGGGCACGATCGCCGGCTCGCTGTCCTTCACGCCGCTGCCCGGCGGGAGCCTCAACACGCTGTTGCTGTTGATGGCATCCACGATCGGGGCGACTGTGACGCCGTGGATGATCTTCTTCCAGCAGAGCGCTTCGGCTGACAAGGGCATGACGCCCAAGGACGTGCGCCATGGGCGCTACGACACGGCGCTCGGCGCCGTGCTCGCCGCCGTCTTCGGGATTGGCGCCCTGATCGCCGGCGCCGCACTGCTCGACCACGGCTCCGGCATCCAGGGCTTCGCCGGCGCCGGCTTCCCGGCTGCGCTCTCGCACGTGGCCGGTGGCGCCGTGGGCACCGTGTTCGCGCTCGGCCTGATCGAGGCCGGCGCCGTGGCCATCCTCACCATCTCCGCGAGCACCGCCTACGCGGCGGGGGAATGCGTGGGCGTCTCGCACAGCTTCAACACCTCGCCCCGCAGCGCCGCCGTGTTCTACGCGGCCAACGTCGGCGTGTCGCTGCTGGCAGCGCTCGTGATCCTGATCCCCGGGGCGCCGCTGCTCTCGATCGCGCTGAACGCCAACGTCCTCGCCACCGTCCTGCTCCCCGTCAGCCTGGTGTTCGTGCTGATGCTGGCCAACGACAGGGAGCTGATGGGGCGCTGGGCCAACCGCCGCTCGACCAACCTCGTGGGCCTCGGGGTGATCGCCTTCGTCGGTATCGCCGGAGCCGCTTACGGGATCGACTCGTTCCTGCAGACCGTCCATCTCATCGGCTCATGAGCCCCGATCTCCCCGTAGAGGACGAGGAGCTGATCGAGCACCTCGAGCGCGACCAACTAGTGGCCGAGACCTTCCGGCCCGTCCCCCCCGCCGAACTCGGGCGCACCGCCCTCCGTGGGTTGTGGGCGCTGCGGATCTTCGCCGTGCTCGTCAGCGCGATGGTGATCTACACCTTCGTCTCAAACCTGCACTGAGCCCCCGCAGTGCTCACGCGGGCGACCACGGCGCGTGCCAGCCGCCGTAGGCCTTGGTGAGCGCGTCTGCCGCCGGCGGTCCCCACGAGCCCTTGGCATACGTTTTCACGGGCGGTCGCTTTTCGAGCAGCGGCGCAAGGATCCGCCAGCAGGCCTCGACGCTGTCCTCGCGCGTGAAATGGGTGCTGTCGCCCTCGAGCGCCGCGTGCAGCAGCACCTCATACGGCGTCGCTCCCTCCCCTCCCTCCTGCGCGAACTCCATGTCGAGCTCGATCGGCTGCGCTCCCGGCTCGTCCGCGCGCTGGGCGTCGAGCACGATGCGCACACCCGTCGCCGGGTCGACCTTGACCACGATCTGGCTCGGCTGCGGACGCCGGCGCGCCTCGGGGATGAAGCCGAGTCGCGGCGGGCGCTTGAAGACGAGGCGTAGCTCGGTCTGGGTGAGCGGCAGCTGCTTGCCCGTGCGGATGAAGAACGGCACGCCGGCCCAGCGCCAGTTGTCGATCTCCAGGCGCAGGGCGGCGTAGGTCTCTGTGCTCGAGCGCTTGGAGACACCGTCGATCTCGCGGTAGCCCTTGTACTGGCCGCGCACATAGTGGGCGGGGTCGGCGCCGGGCATCGAGCGGAACACCGCGAACTTGGCGTCCTTGATCGTTTCCGGGTCCCCGCCCGCTGGCGGCTCCATCGCTGCGGCCGCGAGCATCTGCATGAGGTGGTTGACGACCACGTCGCGCAGCGCGCCTACCGGGTCGTAGAAGTGCCCGCGATCCTCCACGCCGAACTTCTCCGCCATCGTGATCTGCACGCAGGCGATGTAGTTGCGGTTCCACACCGGCTCGAGCATCGAGTTGGCAAAGCGCAGATATAGAAGCTCTTCCAGGCCCATCTTGCCGAGGAAGTGGTCGATCCGGTAGAGCTGGTGCTCAGCCAGATAGCGGTGCAGTTCGGTCGAGAGCGCCCGCGCCGATGCGAGGTCGTGGCCGAAGGGCTTCTCCACCACCACGCGCGCCCCGCCCAGCAGGTCGGCTGTGTGCAGACCCTTGACGACCATTCCGAACAGCGACGGCGGCGTCTCGAGATAGAACACCCGGGTCGTGGTGTCTTTCAGCCCGGCGGCCAGGCGCGTGTACGTCTCGTCGGCTTCGAAGTCGCCGCTGACATACGAAAGGCGTTTGGCAAAGCGCTTGAAGACCTTCTCCTCGATGGTCTCCCCTGTGGCCTTGATCGCTTCGTGGGCGTGCTCGATCAGGTGCTCGACCGTCCAGTCCTCGACCGCCACGCCAACCACGCGGCAGTTCAGCAGCTTGCGCCGCTCCAGCCGGTAGAGCGAGCGCAGCGTCATCTTCTTCGCCAGGTCGCCCGTGATGCCGAAGATCACCAGCGTGTCCGCCTCTGCCTGCCTATGCTCGGGGCTCATCGATCTGCTCCTGACTGTTGACTGATGGGACTGGGCATGCCCGATTACACGAGCAGGCGCACGATCGCAAAGATGCCCACGGCCACGATGATCGCGCGTAGCGCAGCCGGTGGCAGTCGTCGTCCGTAGCGCGCTCCGAGCTGAGCGCCGACGACGGAGGCCACGGCGATGATCATCACCGCATCCCATTCGACGTGCGCCGCAAAGATGAAGTACATCCCCGCCACGCCGTTGACGAGTCCCGCGAGCACGTTCTTGAGGGCGTTGGTGCGGTGCAGGTCCTGGGCGAGGGCCACGCCGAGGATTGCCAGCAGCAGGATGCCTTGGGCCGCTCCGAAGTAGCCGCCGTAGACGCCCGTCAGGAAGACCGCCGCCGGCGCCACCACGCCGCGCGAATGCTCGAGGTCGATCTCACGGCGCGCAAGCCAGGCGGCGATGCGCGGCTGGGCGACGGTCAGCACCAGGGCGATCGCGATGAACACCGGCACGATCGCCTTGAACGCCGAGGCCGGGGCGAGCAGCAGCGCGACCGCGCCGGTTATCCCCCCGAGCAGCGACATCGCTCCGAAGCGCACCACGCGTGCACGCTGACCCGAGAGCTCGCGCCGGTATCCGATGGCACCCGAGACCGAGCCGGGAACCAGCCCGATCGTGTTCGACACGTTTGCTGTCACCGGCGCATAGCCGAAGGCGAGTAGCACCGGGAAGGTGATCAGGGTTCCGCTGCCGACCACCGTGTTGATCGTCCCCGCTGCGAGCCCGGCGAGTGCGATCGCGACGATCTCGCCGAGGCTCAACTCATCAACGATCTGAAGGACGGACGCAACGCCAGGCACCTCTAGGGTTGGGGCATGGACGTGGAGAAGGCTATCCGCACGCGGCGTACGCACAAGGCGTTCGGTCCGAGCGCCGTCGAGCCGGCTGTGCTCGAGCAACTGGTCGAGCTCGCCCGCTGGGCTCCCAACCATCACCTGACGAACCCATGGCGCTTTCGCGTGATCGGCGAGCGCACGCGCGAGCGGCTGATGGAGCTGGCCGAGGCTGAGCAGCCGGGCTCGGCTGTGAAGCTCAGGCGGGCACCGACGCTCGTGGCGGTGAGCGCAGAGCAGGGCGCCGATGCGGCGCAGAATCGCGAGGACCTGCTCGCCACCGCTGTGGCCGCCTACATCGTGCTGGTCGGGGCCCACGCCCGCGGCCTGGCCGGCTACTGGCGCACGGTCGGCCTGCTCGACACACCGGCTGGACGCGAGGCACTCGGCCTGGGTGCGCGGGAGACGGCTCTGGGCATCCTCTATCTCGGACATCCCGTCCAGGAGCAGCGGGTACCGCAGCGCGCCGAGGTGAGCGAGGTCATCAGCTACCTGGAGTGAGCCGGGGGCGCTACCGTGCCCGGTATGAGCGCCATCGGGGAAATCGGGCGCGTGCTGCGCCCGCCCGCCGAGGACCGGCACGGGCCGCTGGCGCCGCTGATGCTCGCTCTGACGTTCGTCACCGGTGTGGTCGACGCCGCGAGCTACCTCAAGCTCGGCCACGTGTTCGTCGCCAACATGACCGGCAACGTGGTGTTCCTCGGGTTTGCCTTGGCAGGCGCCGGAGGACTGTCCGTTGCCACCTCGCTGGTGGCCATCGCCTCGTTTTTGCTCGGAGCCCTCGGGGGTGGCTGGCTGGCAGCGCACAGGGCCGAGCATCGCGGTCACCTGCTGCGTGCCTCGAGTGCCGCACAGGCGAGCTTCATCGTCCTCGCGTTGATCGTCGCCGTGAGCGTAACCGAACCGCTGGACTCGGCGGCCCGCTACGCGCTGGTCGTCCCGCTGGCGCTGGCCATGGGCGTTCAGAACGCGGCCGCCCAGCGCCTGGCTATTCCCGAGCTCACCACCACCGTGCTCACTAGAACCCTCACCGGCATCGCCTCTGAAGCCGGCCTGGTGGGCGGCCCCGGCGCCCAGTTCGGCCGCCGCTCGGTGGCGGTGGCGGCGATGTTGCTGGGAGCGCTGACTGGAGGGCTGCTCGTGTTGCACGTCTCGATCCCGGCCGCCCTCGCGCTCGCCGCTGCGCTCGTGCTCGTGGTCGGAATCGCCGTGCACGTACTCGCACGGCCCGGAGCCACCTGGGTTCGACCGCGACCCTGACGGTGCGTCCAGACCTGCACTTTGCAGGGGTTTGATGCGTTAGCCTTGCCCGCCGTGAGGCCTATCTCTGCATATATGAAGCGCGGACTGCCCATGGTCGGTCTCGCTGCCGTGGTTGCTTCGCTACTCGCGGCGGGCATCGCCGGCGCGACGGTCACCACTACTACGCCGACCCCTGCACCTTCGAGCCCCACGAGCACCCCTACAACGCCGACCGCGCCACTGCCGGCGACGAAGGTGGTCTCGCTGCCTCCCGCCACGGTCCTGGACGGCGCCGAACCGCTCGTGGTCACCTTCAACGCGCCGCTCGACCCCGCCTCCCCCGCTCCGATGTTGAACCCAGCGGTCGCGGGCAGCTGGCGTGTTGTTTCCAACAGCGAGGTGTTCACCCCCGCCTCCACGCTCAATCCGTGCTCCAGCTATACGCTCACCGTGTGGTCCCAGTCGGTCGCGAGCGCCCACACGCCGGTGGGTAAGCGTCGCACGGCCGCATTCAACGTGGCCTGCCCGCCGTTGGCTGGAGCCCAGCAGGCGCTCGCGCGGCTCGGCTATCTCGGTGCGCGCTTCAAGCCGCGCTACACCGTTCACCTCACCTCGGGCTCGGAGACGCGCCGTGAAGCCGCCCTGCTGGCCTTCCACCCTCCGCGCGGCGCGCTCGTCTCCGATCCCTCGGGCGCGCCCGCTGTCGATCTCGGCCAACTCGACGCCACCACGCGCGGGGCGCTCGTCGTCTACCAGTCCGAGCACGGCATCGAAGCCAGTGGCGAACCGAACCGGGAAACCTGGAACTCGCTGATCTCATCCGAGGCGGCCAACAGGCGCAACCCCGACCCCTACACGTGGGTGTCGGTCTCCGAGCAGATACCCGAGACGCTCGAGGTCCATCGCGGTAGCCATGTCGCGCTTAGCACCCCCGCCAACACCGGCGTCGCTGGGGCGGAAACGGCCACCGGGATCTTCCCGATCTACTCCCGCCTCGTCTCCACGACGATGACCGGAACGGACCCCGACGGCACCAAATACGTGGCCCCCGACGTGCCGTGGGTCAACTACTTCAACGGCGGCGACGCCGTGCACGGCTACCCGCGCGCCTCCTACGGCTCGCCGCAGTCCAACGGCTGCGTCGAGTTGCCGATCGAAACGGCGCACACGGTGTTCGGGATGCTCAGGCTCGGCGACATCGTCGAAGTCAAAGCCTGAGCCTGAGCACCCTTTCCATCCCCACAGCTGAGTTACTGCACGGTCAGCGTGCCTTCCATGCCGGCCTGCCGGTGCCCGGGGACCGAGCAGAAGAACTTGTAGGTCCCGGGCTTGAGGTTCAGCGTCACGCTCTTGGAGGCGCCCTGGAAGGTCGGCGTCGAGCCTTCGACCTTGCCGGAGCCGGATTCGACCGTCATGTTGTGTCCGAGCGAGGACATGTTGGTGAAGTCGATCGTGACCTTGCCGGCCTTGGCGCTGAGCGCGCTCTTGTCGAATTTCAGCTGGCCTTCGGGGTTGGCGGCGACGGCGAGCGTGCTGCTCGCGCTCTGCCCTTCGCTGCTCGCGGGCGCGGGCGCGGGCGCGGGCGTGCTGCTCGGCGGGGACGTCGAGGTGCTCGATGTGTTGGAGCTGCCGCAGCCGGGCAGGACGAGAACGCCGAGAGCCAGCACCGGCGCCAGGAACTTCGAGAACGGATGCCTGCTCGAGCGACTTGGACGAGGGCTCACGGGTCAGATCCTCCATGCGTAGGGGTTGTCCCCTACGAGGACCCCGCGCAGCGAGGATCCTTCCCCCGTTCGCCCTACCCTCTTCACGGATAACCGTCTGCAGTTGGACCGCCAACGGCGGTCACGCCCTTGCCTTGTCGGCGACCCGCTGTCGAGCTGCCTGTCTGGAGACCCCGAGAGCCAGCGCGATGTGCCGTGAACCCCCAAGGGTTTGCGCAACGTACGGCCTTCTCCAGGTGGCTACGGCGCCGCGGGCACTACGACGAGCGGCGTCTCGCCCGGGGGCAGCTCGCTGGTCTCGAAGGCGG